>QEVJ01000042.1 GCA_003576845.1 Planctomycetota bacterium | reverse complement strand
GGAAGTCGTCCGCGATCCGGCGCGGCGGCGGATGTTCGAGCAGTTCGTCAACACGCCCGAGACCGAGGTGGGCATCGAGATCGTTACCGAACGGGGCCAGAATCGGCCGGCGGATTGGCCGAAGGACGGCGTGCGGCTGGAAGACATCAAGTTGCCGGGCGGAGCGCGGCTGGGAGCGGGCCTCGTGGCATCTACGAACGGCAACGGCCACGCGGCGGCGGAGCATCGCGAGGTGGCGGCTGAGGGGCATGCCGAGACGAACGGCAAGTCGTCACACTTCGGCAACGGCCGTCGTTTGAAAAGCCGCAGCATCGGTCGCGGGCAGCACTCCGGCCCCACGTGGGTGAGCGTGGGCGCGGAGACCGACTTTCCCAAGGACGGCGGCGCGACGATCAAGTATGGCGACGTACAGATCGCCGTGTACAACTTCACGTCGCGCGGCGAGTGGTACGCTTGCCAGAACATGTGCCCACACAAGAATGCGTTCGTGCTGTCGCGGGGGATTCTCGGCGCGCAGGGCGAGACGCCGAAAATTGCTTGTCCGCTGCACAAGAAAACGTACTCGCTCGCGAGCGGCGCGTGTTTATCCGGCGAGGACCTTGCGGTCAAGGTATTTCCCGTGCGCGTCGTTCGTGGGGAAGTGTTCCTGCTGCTTCCTCGGCGCCAGCAACTCGACGCGCTGTTGGCGACAAACCTGCACTGCATCTCGGCATGCGATGCACCGAAGGCGCGGGAGATACTAGACGGCGATTTCCGCAGGCGAAACGTGGCGATGGCTTGACATTTGCCGCGCCCCGCTCCACGAACCTTCGCGATTCTCTTGCAGCGGACGCACATCGACGCGACCAAGGGGCGCGACCAACACGCCGTGGATTTCCCTGCGCGGCTGCTCGAAGTACAATCCGATCGAGCGCTTTCTGTTTCCACGCCATCCCTCGTGTTGCAAATTGCAGTGTCAGGCCGGCGCGGGTCGAGTTCGTCGATGGTCGTGAGTCGAACGCCGCTTGGCCTGACCTACGCGTTGGCGTACGAGTTGCCGATCGCCACCTCATGCAGCGGAGAATCTCGATGCACCGCCATGTAAAGCTCGTCCAGTTGCTGCTGTTCGTACTCGCGGCGAGCGCGGCGCACGCGGATCCGGCGGCGGCACAGAATCGGCAGCGGTTCTTGTACGTGGCTTCGCCGGGGGTGCGGGATTACGTCGAATGGGGCGGGCACGGCGTGCTGGTGTTCGATATCGACCACGGGCACAAGTTCGTCAAGCGGATTTCGCTCGCCGGATATGGCGTCGACGACCGCGGCAAGGTGCTGAACGTCAAGGGAATCTGCGCCCATGCCAGGTCCGGGCGGCTGTACGTCAGCACGCTCAAGCAGTTGATCGCGATCGACTTAAATGCCGATCGCGTGCTGTGGCAGAAGACATTCGACAAGGGATGCGACCGGATGTCGATCGCGCCGGATGGGTCGGTGATTTATCTTCCGTCGCTGGAAAACGACGTGTGGTACGTGGTGGATGCGGCGACGGGGGACGAGATCAAGCGGCTCGAACTGAAGTCGAAGGCGCACAACACGGTGTTCGGCACGAGCGGCATGCGGGTGTATCTGGCGGGGCTCGGTTCGCCGCTGTTGTCGGTGGCGACGACCGACGGGCACAAGATCGAGCGGACGGTCGGGCCGTTTTCGGCGCCCGTGCGGCCGTTTACGGTTAACGCGAACGAGACGCTGCTGTTTGCGAACGTGAACGATTTGCTGGGCTTCGAGATTGCCGACCTGCGGACCAACAAGGTGATCCATCGCGTCGAGGTGACCGGGTTTGCCAAGGGGCAGCCCAAGCGGCACGGTTGTCCGAGCCACGGGATCGGCCTGACGCCCGACGAGAGGGAGATTTGGCTTTCCGACGGATACAACAGCCGCGTCCACGTGTTCGACGCGACCGCGATGCCGCCGAAGCAGGTCGCGAGCATTGCGCTCCGCGAGCAACCGGGCTGGGTGACGTTCACGGCGGCGATCGACAACGTGCTCGCGTATCCGTCGACGGGCGAAGTGATCGACGTGAGGACGCGGAAGATCGTGGCGGCGCTTGCGGACGAAAAGGGGCGGCCGGTTCACAGCGAGAAGCTGCTGGAGATCGACTTCGTGGACGGGAAGCCGGCGACGAACGGCGATCAGTTCGGCGTGGGGCGCATTTTGCCGTAGGCGATCGTCGTCGTGCCGATCCGGGCTACAACGTCCGTCTTTGGAGAGAGGATGCGCCTCTACCGGTTCCGCGCATCACGAAAGCGCGAAAGTGCGAAACCACGAAACGCAAGCGCGGCTGGTGGCCGCAACCAAAAACAAGCGGGTTCCCTTAACACAGAAGGCCCCAGCGCAGCTGGTGGCCGCAACCATAACGAGAGTTGGTTCTTAAACGCAGCGGATGCGCCTCTACCGGTTCTGCGCATCGCGAAAGCGCGAAAGTGCGAAACCACGAAACGCAAGCGCGGCTGGTGGCCGCAACCAAAAACAAGCGGGTTCCTTTAACACAGAAGACCCCAGCGCAGCCGGTGGCCGCAACCAAAACGAGAGTTGGTTCTTAAACGCAGCGGATGCGGAGGACGCAGAGGTGGCGCAGAGTAGATTCTATGAGAACTCCGCGACGCTTCGCACCTCACGGAGCTGCAAGATACGTGTCTCGCGATACATCATTGACATCCCCTCTGCGTTTCCTCTGCGTCCTCCGCGTTTAACGAACAAGCTCAAATCTTCGCGATAATGCAAGGTTCTCCGCGTTTGTAGTACGGACGTCTCACGGAGGCCCACAGAGTCGTTTGCTTGTGCTCCGCGAATTGAGTTAAGTGGACAGTGGGAAGTGGTTCGTGGGCGGGCAGCGGGCAGATTGCTCATTCCGCTTGACGCGACAGAATCTTCTCAGCGGGCGAAGATTCAGGCGCTTGTAGTCTTGTAGTACGGAGGGCCCGTGGAAATCCGACAAAGCGTTGCGGAAAGAGTGCCTCCGCGGTCATTCTGATGATCCTCATTTTGCCATTTGCATTCTCTCGGCGCCTCCGTGTTCTTAAATGTCTTGGTTGTGGCCGGAAGGCCACTGGCGCGGTCATACGTTTCTTGCCTTGCCGATTCGGGGGTTACTCGGGACAATGCGTCGGCCCGTGGGAGGCGGGCGCTCGTCTATGAACTCACCGTCGTCAGAGCACGATGCCGTCGACGATTCGCTGGGCGCATCGTCCAAGTCGGCGAAGGGGACCGGCGAGGCGACTCTTAGGCCGGCGCTGGGCACGTTCACGGCGCTCACTATCGTCGTGGGCGGCGTGATCGGGTCGGGCATTTTTTTCAAGCCGGCGGTGGTCGCGCACAATCTGGGCGACGAGCGGATGCTGGCCTTGGGGCTGTGGATCGTTTGTGGTTTGGTCAATCTTTGCGGGGCGCTGTCGCAGGCGGAGCTCGCGGCAATGTTTCCGCACGCGGGCGGCTCTTACGTTTATCTTCGCGAAGCCTACGGCCGCGCGTGGGCGCTGGCTTGGGCGTGGGCCGAGTTTTGGGTCGTGCGGACGGGAGCGATCGCGGCGCTCGCTGTCGCGATGACGATGTCGGCGCGGGGGCTCTTCAAGGCGGCGGGCTGGACGTTCGACGCGGGCGAGTGGCGGTGGGTCGAGAAGCTTTCGGCCGTCGGCGTGATTGCGTTGCTCGCCGCGGTGAACATCGCGGGCGTTGCCTGGGGCGGGCGGATGCAGAACATCACGACGGTCGTCAAGGTCGCGTTCATCTTGGCACTGGTCGTGTTGCCGTTTCTCGCTCTCGGCGCGGATGCGACGCTTCCCGGCGACGGCGGCGCGGCCGGGGAGTCGCCGCTTCCCGCGGTTGGACTGTGGGCCGGGATTGGCGCGGCGCTGTCGGCGATGATGTGGACTTACGACGGCTGGGGTAATCTGACGGTGGTCGCCGAGGAGGTGAAATCGCCGGAGCGCGCGGTGCCGCTGGCGCTTTCCGGCGGGTTGCTGGTGGTGATCGCGTTGTACGTGGGCGTGAACGTCGGGCTGTTTCAAGCGGCGAGCGACGTGGAGATTGCCCGGACGGCGATTCCTGCCGGGATCGTGTTCGAGCGGGCATTCGGGCCGCGGGGCGAGCACTTGCTGAACGTGATGCTGCTCGTCTCGGTGTTCGGGGCGCTGAACCAGAACATTCTTACCGGGCCGCGGGTGTTGTTCGCGGCGGGCCGCGACTTTCGGCAGTTTGCTCTGCTGCGACGGATCGATCCGCGCACCGGAACGCCGGCGGTCGCGATTGCGGGGCTATCGGCGTGGGCTTGCGTGCTGGTGTTGTTCGGCGACGTGGGGATCGGCCCGGAGTTGCTGGCGTCGAATCGGCGGCTGTTCGACGTGCTCACCGACTATTGCATCTTCGGCGGTTCGATTTTTTATCTGCTCGCGGTGCTGGCGGTGTTCGTGCTGCGCGTGAAGCGGGCGGACGCGCCGCGGCCGTATCGGACGCCGTTTTATCCCGCGGTTCCGGCGGCGTTCGTGGCGTTTTACGTGTGGCTATTGGCGATGATGGCGGTGGCCAATCCGCGCGAGGCGGCGGCGGGATTGGCGTTCGTGGCGGTAGGGTTCGCGGTGGGGCGGTGGGTGGATCGGCGACGGGCGAGCGAGGGCGGGGGAATCGTGAATGGAAAGTCGTGAATGGTGAATTGTGAACGGCGGTGCAGATCGGGATTGCTACTTTGCCGCGGCGACCGGTTCGAGGCGGAGCGCGTGGATGCGTAGCGGGCCGTGGCTGCCGAGGTAGAGAACGTCGGGATCGCCGGGTTGCCAGTTGCCGTTTTGCGAGAGGCGGTCGAGGCTGCCCTCGAAGTCGATGACTTGGGCTCCGTCGATGGTAACGCGGACGCGGTTCTCTTGAACCGTGCAGACGAGCGTCGACTTCTTGCCGACTTTGAGAAAGCTTCCTTCGGCGCGGGTCGGACTCGAATTGATCGACTTCCCGTCGACGTTTTCGATGGCCGAGGCGCCGTTGAAGTCGACGAGGAGGTGGGCTCGGCGGGAACCGGTGGAGACGGCGAGGACGAGGCCGCGGGTTTCGCTGAGCGACTCAATTTCGGCGACGAGCGCGTGTTCGGGCGGCGGGACGAGGTCGATAAGGACCGGTGCGCGAACCGTCGTTGGGGTTGAGAGGACGCCGCCTTCGAGCGACCAGCCGAGTTGCTGCAAGGCGGGCGAGAGACGCACGTAGGGAAGCAGATCGAGGCTTTCTTCGACGCGCGGCGACGTTCGCAGGCGGGCGGCCGCGGCGGCGAGCTTGAGTTCCGCGGACTGGGCATTGGCGGCAAGCGCGTCGACGTGCGGACGCAGAGATTGGCGATCGCCGGGCAACCGGGCGACGATGCGGCACCAGGCGGCGCGGTGGGGCTCGGGCTTGTTGGCCGCATCGGCGAGGGCTTTGGGCAACCACGTCGCGTCGACGCGGGCGAAGTCGGTGACCGTCGATTCGGCGGCTTCGCCGGCGGGGTTTTCGACGCCGAGGTTACGGATGAGCACCGGGAGCATGCGATTCATTTCGGCGGGATAGGCCGACATGGTGCGGAGCGTTTCGACGTAGCGATAGTCGAAGATCGGCGGACCGTCGACGATTTCCATGAGGGCGGGCACGACGACGACGGCGTCGCCTTCGACGCGGCGGAGGGCGCGGATCACGGCATCGTCGACGCCGGCGCCGCGGCTCTTGCGGAGATAGGCGACGAGCACGGGCGCCGTGGCGCGGGCGGAGGGGCCGAGATCGGAAATCCGGGCGACGGCTTGCTCTTCGAGGTCGGGTTCTTCGCTTTCGAGCATGGCGACGAGGGTGTCGAGACCGTCGGCGATGAGGACGGCGCTGAACGCGAGATCGGTCGACGTTTTGCTGGCCTGGTGGACTTCGGCGGCGAGGACGTTTCGGCCGGGACGCAGTTTCGAGACATCGACGACGACGTAGTCGAGGTTGGCTTCGCTGGCGTTGTTCACGGTGCGGGTGGCGAGCGTGGAATGGCCCGCTCCGGGGCGGAGATTGGTGCGGGCGATCTCGAAACCGTTGAGGTAAATCGCGGCGCCATCGTCGCAGGCGAGGCCGAGGATCAGGCTCGTGAGCTTCGTCGGGTCTGCGAGCTGGAATTCGGTGCGGAAGTAGGTGGTGACGTGCTTGTCGCGGGAGTTGCCGCCGTAATCGACGGTGGTGACGATGCCGGCGTCGCCGTAGCCGAAGAGCGGCTTGCCCTGTTTCCACTGGGAGTCGTCGAAGTCCGGCTCGCGCCAAGCGTCGTCCTGGTCGGAGCCGTCGTCGAGGTATTTCCAGGTGTAGTTGTGCGGAACGAGATCGCCTTCGAAGGCGAGGTCGGCCGACTTCGTGCGGTCGATCGTTTCGATGACGCGGTTGGTATTCCAGATGCGGACGGAATGTTCGAGGCCGCGGGAGGCGAGGTGCTGTCCGTCGCGGCTCCAGTCGAGCGTGAAGGGCTGGCTGTCGCTCCAGGACTGGTTCTGCGAGGGGCGAAGCGTGAGGAGTTCCAAGCCGGTGGTCGCGTCCCAAAGGCGAACACTGTTGTCGCTGGCGAGCGAGGCAATGCGGCTTCCGCGGATGGGTTCCCACTTGAGCAGGACGATGTTGCCGTGGCCGAAGAGGCGGAGTTCCTGGCGGCCGGTTTGGGTGTCCCAGACGCGGATGGTGTCGTCGGCGCCGGCGGAAGCGAGGTGTTTTCCGTCGGGGCTGAAGGCGACGGCGCGGGCGAAGCCGGGGTGCCCCTTGAGCGAGGCGACTTCTTTGCCGTCGTCGGCGTTCCAGACGACGACCGTTTGGTTGTTGCCGGGGCCCGCGATGTATTTACCGTCGGCGCTCCAGTCGATCACGCCGTTTCCGAATCCGCGGAGGGCGCGGACGAAGCGGCCGTTTTCGGCGCTCCAGATGCCGATCGTGCCGTTGTAGTGGGTCGTGGCGAGTTGCGTACCGTCGGGCCGCCAGACGACGGAATGTGCCGGACCCTGGGGCATGGAGATGGGGCCGCCGACGACGCCAGTAATCCAGCCGCGCAACAAGAAGTGCATGCCCGCGAGCTCGCCAATTTCCTTGCCGGTCGCGTCGCGGAGAAAGACGCCGGTTTGATCGCCTTCGCCGGCGACGATCGCGAGTTTCGTGCCGTCGCGATTCCAGACCACCTGGCGAAGCTGTCCGCTGCGGAGTCGCCAGACGTTCTTGCGCTCGCCGGTGGCGGAATCCCAGAAACGGATCGTCTTGTCGCCGTGGGCGGTGAGGAGTTGCGAGCCGTCGGGGTTCCAGGCGAGCGAAGCAATCGAGCGGCCGCCGCGGTCGCGGCGGTTTTCGCCTTGGGGCGGGGAGAAGCGCCAGACGCGAACTTTTCCGTCGCGGCCGCCGGCGGCGATGAACTCGCCGGACGGATGCCAGGCGAGCGATTCGGAAAGCTGCGTGAGCCGGCGGAGTGCCGCGTCGTCGTAGTTTTGGTCGTTGGCCGTCGGGCGCAGGTCCCACGCGCGGGCGAAGCCATCGCCGCCGACGGCCGCGAGCAGGTCTTCCTTGGGATGCCAGGCGGCGGCGAACAACTGACGGACGTTGCCATAATAAGATCGTTCTTGGCGTGCGCCGATGTTCCAGACGCGGAGACCGCTGCTAACGCAAGCGAGGCGCTGGCTGTCGCGATTCCAGGCGATGTCGGTGACCTGGCCGCCGTAGCTGTTGCGGGGTTCGCCGGAGGGCGCGCCGGTGGCGACATCCCAAAGCTGGATTTTGCCGTCGTTCCAACCGGCGGCGATCCAGGCGCCGTTGGGGCTCCAAGCGATGCGCCGCAGTCCGCCGACTTGGGCGTAATAGAACGAACCGCGGTCGCGGCTGCGGTCGCCGGCGACTTCGAGCGTCTTGAGAACGTTGCCGGTTTCGGCCTCGAAGAGCCGGATGTCTTGCAGGCGGTAAACGGCGGCGATGCGGTTGCCTTCCGGGTCGAAGCACACGTCGGGGACGCCGATGCCGGCCGCGTCTTCGCGGAGCGAGAGGGAGTAGACCGGTTTGTCCTGGTCTGGGTTCCACATCTTCACGGTGCCGTCTGCGCCGGCAGAGACGAGGCGCGTGCCGGCCGGATTCCAGGCAATGCGATTGACCTTGCCCTTGTGTCCCGCGAGGCGGCGGAGCGGGTCGAACGAGTCGGCGTTCCAAACGACGATCGTGCCGTCGTCGCCGGCGGAGGCGAGGCGCTTTCCGTCGCCGGTCCACGCGAGCGAACTCACGGCGACGTTGGGCGCATGGACCAACGTCTGGTCGAACGCCCGGTTGATCTGGCGATAGAGGTAGTGCCATTCCCAGCCGCGAAGATCGGGATCGCCGGGATTGCGGGGTTTGAGATCGTCGAGCAGCGGCGTGATGTCGTCGGGCAGGTCGGTCGATTCCCAGGCCTTGCAGAGGTTACGAACCTTTTGGGCGTAGAGGAATTCTTCGGCGCGCTGGCGGGCGATGCGTTCTTGGGCCTGGGCTTGCTCGGCGGCGATGCGTTTGGCTTCGGCCGTGGTCGCGAGATCGTCGGCTTTTCTCTTGAGGCCGACGGCTTCGATGCGCTGCTTTTCGGCTTCCGTGCGGGCGGCTTCGGCTTCGCCCTTTTGGCGTTCGACGTCGGCCAGAGCCGTTTGGGTGCGGACGTAACCGGTGGTGGCGACGGCCGCGACGGTGACGAGCAGCACGAGCACCGTTGCCAGCAGCGACGCGACGGCGGGAAAGCGTTTGGCCCAGCGCCACGTGCGCTCGATGCGGCCGACGGGTCGGGAAAGGATCGGCTCGCCGCGCTGGACGCGCTGGAGCTCGTCGCAAAACTCGCGGGCAGTGGTGAAGCGTTTGGCCGGGTCCTTTTCGAGGCACTTGAGAACGATCGTTTCGAGATCGCGGGAAATCGCCGGGTTGATCTTGCGCGGGCTGGGCGGCTCTTCGTTGAGGATTTGGAGGATGAGCATCCGCGTGTTGCCGCGGAAGGGAAGCTCGCCCGTAAGCATTTGGAAGAACATCACGCCGAGCGAGTAGATGTCGCTGCGGCGGTCGGCGTGGTGGCCTTCGCCGCGGGCCTGCTCGGGCGACATGTAAGCCGGCGTGCCGAGGACGCGGCCTTCGATGGTCATCGTCAACTCGCCGACGTCGCGCTTGGCGAGGCCGAAGTCCATGATGTGCGGCTCGAGGTCGGCATCGAGCATCACGTTGCCGGGCTTCAAGTCGCGATGGACGATGCCCTTGTTGTGGGCGTGGTCGAGGGCGTCGGCGATCTTGCTGGTGACTTGCGTGGCTTGGGCGACCGTGAGCGGCTCCTTGGTCATCCAGTCGGAGAGCGTCACGCCGCGGACGATGTCGCTGACGATGTATATCGTGTCGCCGTCGCGGCCGACTTCGTGGACATTGACGATGTTGGGATGGCTGAGCTGGGCGGCGGCGCGGGCTTCGCGGAGGAATTGCTCGGCCTCGTGCGGTTCGAGCTGGCCTTTGCGGGGAACCTTGACGGCAACGGTGCGGTCGAGATCGCGATCGCGGGCTTTCCAGACCGTGCCGAACGCGCCGACGCCGAGTTGCTCGATCAAGTCGAAGTGGCCGACGGTGGTGACGGCGGTCGCGGCGCGGGTGGTTTCGGCGTCGTCGACCAGGCTGAAGTGGCTGCCGCAGACGCTGCACGTGATGTCGGCCCAGGAGCCATCGACGACGGTTTCGATGTAGTTTTGGCAGGAGGGGCAGCGAACCTTGAGGCCGCGGCCGAGCGTGGAATCGTGAGAGGAGGGGCTCGGGGCGCGGGACTCGGGCCTCGGGGTTCCAAGTTCGACACTTTGGCCCGTCGACCGACCGTTGCCATTACCGCTGCCCGGTTGCGGCGCGAGTTGCGCGTCGAGGACGACGGTTTCGTGGAGATGGGTGGCGGGGGCAGCGGGCTTGGGCGGGGGCGCGGACGGAGATTGGAGCGCGTCGGCCAGTTCCGGCATCAGGTCGGCGTGGCGGGCGATCAGATCGGCGGTGGTTTGAGGATCGCCCGTGGCGCGGCGGCGGAGGTAATCGTCCACGACGTCCCGGAGGCGGGATGCGCGGTCGTCGGAAGCGGTCTTGCCGGTCGCGTCCACGTTACACCCGACGTATTCGATGCGGCGCGCTCGACCGGTCGGCGCGTCGAGGGCGTAAGATACTTGTGCGCGAAAGGAGATTCGTCCTCGGCGCCGCGATCTTGGCCGCGGATTGTGCGACGGCGAAACGGCGGCCGCGGGACGAGAAAAGCGATGCTCTATGGTACGATGGTCGGCTTGGGGGCGTCAATCAAATGCGGGAGGGCGAGGCGGGGGCGATTTTTTTCCGGTAGGTGTAAAATTCTTCATGGAAAGTTGGACGGAGATTTGCTACGCTTGGCGGTGTCCGATGGGAAGATCGAGCTTGGGGCGTTTGCGGGTCCGCTTTGACGCCATCCAGAAGAGGGAGTTTTTGAACGTTACCCCCCGAATTTCCCAGGATTTTGTTCAATAACCTCCCGCAGTAAAGGACAAGGATTCGTTGGCGGGAATTGGTGAAAAGGCGCCGGCCGCATGGGTTTGGGTTTGCCGCATTGTCAGGCCGGCGCGGGCGGGGTTTATTGGGGGGATGATGTCGGTTGCCGCTTGGCCTGACCAACCCGTCTGACCTACCAGCCTGTTGAAAAAGGGGACAGACCCTTGGGAAAGCGCGTTTTCGCCGCAGATTGCGACGTGCCTGAGAGGGTCAGTCCCCTTTTTCAACAGGCTGCTACCCGTTTTCGAGTGAGTTTCGTTGCGTTTCTTTCACACGGGAGTGTTCATCGTGTTCGTTCGGATTATCGCGTCGGTTGCCGTGATTGTGGGGCTTTGTGCGAGCCTGTGGGCGGAGAATGCGCTCAAGTCGGGCGTTATCGAGGATTACTTCGATCCGGCCGTGCGGGCGCAGGACGATTTCTTCCGGAGCGTGAACGGCAAGTGGCTGAGCACGGCCGAGATACCCGCGGATAAGCCGATGTACGGGGCGTTCTTCGAACTGCGCGAGCAGTCGGAGAAGCGGGTGCGGGAGATTATCGAGAACGCCGCCAAGCAGCAAGGCGACGCGGAGGCGAAGAAGATCGCGGACTTGTATGCTTCGTTCATGGACGAGCAACGGGCGGAGGAGCTGGGGCTCGCGCCGATTCAGGGGGAACTCGATGCGATCGCGGCGATCGAGGACGTGCCGGGGATGTTGCGGCAGATTGCGGCGCTGCAGCGGGTGGGCATTTCCGGGCTCTTCAGCATGTACGTCGGGCCGGACTCGAAGAAGTCGAGCGAGAACATCGCGTATCTGAATCAGGGCGGCATCGGGCTGCCCGACGAGTCGTACTATCGCGAGGCGAAGTATGAGGGCCTGCGGGCGGCGTACGTCGCGCATATCGAGAAGATGCTCACACTGGCGAAGCGCCCGAAGGCGAAGGAGACCGCGGCGCAGATCATGGCGATGGAGACCGCGATCGCCAAAGGTCATTGGGACAACGTCCGCAATCGCGACGCGGAGAAGACGTACAACAAGCTGTCGCGCGGGGAGTTGAAAAAGCTCGCCGGAGGACTCGATCTCGATCCGTGGTTCGCGACGATCGGCGCGGCGAAGGTGGAAGAGCTGATCGTCGGGCAGCCGAGCTTCGTGACGGAGCTGGCCAAGACGCTCGGTCGGTATTCGATCGACGATTGGAAGGATTATCTCGCATGGCGCGCGATCGGGAGTAGGGCATCCGTGCTTGCGAAGCCGTTCGTCATGGAGAGCTTCGAGTTTTACGGCAAGACGATGAACGGCATGCCGGAGATCGAGCCGCGGTGGAAGCGGGGCGTGTCGCTGGTCGAGCGGTCGCTGGGCGAAGCGGTCGGGAAGGTGTACGTCGAGAAGCACTTTCCGCCCAAGGCGAAGGAGCGGATGAAGGCGTTGGTGGCGAATCTCGTCGAAGCGTATCGCGTCGACATTCTGGCGCTCGATTGGATGAGTCCCGAGACGAAAACCCGGGCGCTGGCGAAGTTGGCGAAGTTCACGCCGAAGATCGGCTATCCGGACAAGTGGCGGGATTACACGAAGCTGGAGATCAAGGCGGACGATCTCGTCGGCAACGCGCGGCGGGCGGCGGAATTCGCGCTCGACTATCAGCTCGACAAGTTGGGCAAGCCGGTCGATCGCCACGAGTGGCACATGACGCCGCAGACGGTGAACGCGTATTACAACCCGGAGATGAACGAGATCGTGTTTCCGGCGGCGATCTTGCAGCCGCCGTTTTTCGATCTCGAAGCGGACGACGCCGTGAACTATGGCGGAATCGGGGCGGTGATTGGGCACGAGATCGGGCATGGGTTCGACGATCAAGGCTCGAAGTACGACGGCGACGGGAATCTCGTCGACTGGTGGACCAAAGCCGATCGCACTGAGTTCGAGAAGCGGACGAAGATGCTGATCGAGCAGTACAACGTCTATTCGCCGCAGCAGGCGCCGGATCAGCGGGTGAATGGGGCGCTCACGATCGGCGAGAACATCGGCGACCTCGGCGGGCTGACCATCGCGCACAAGGCGTACACAATCTCGCTCGGCGGGAAAGAAGCGCCGAAGCTCGACGGATTTACCGGGTCGCAGCGGGTGTTCATCGGTTGGGCGCAGGTGTGGCGGGCGAAATATCGCGACGCGGCGATGAGCCGGATGCTGGCGACGAACCCGCACTCGCCGCCGGAATTCCGCTGCAACGGGGTCGTGCGGAACTTGACGGAGTTTTACGAGGCGTTCGGAATCAAGGAAGGGGACAAGCTCTGGCTGCCGCCGGAGAAGCGGGTGCGGATTTGGTGAGCGCTGGATGTCGGGCGGATTGGCAGTATCCGACCTAAGCCGACAGGTTAGGTGCGATTCTTTAACGCGGAGGCTGGCGGACGAGGAGCATAGAGTGCCCAGCGCGTCTCGCGGCCGCAAGCGGTAACAAGCGGGTTCGTTTTTTAACGCCGAGGTCGCAGAGGACGCGCAGAGGTCGCAGAGGCGGAACGACACTTCCGTGGCTGACGGCCGAGTGGCGCGACGTGTTGCAGCCTGCGTCAATTCTTTTCGACCGTCGTTCGTCGCGTTCGTCAGGCACGGGAGTGCCTGACCTACGATGACTTGATCGAGAATCAAGCTGCGCGTGGCGAACCACCTTAGCGATTTCGTGTCAGCAGAGTTTGAAGCATTCACGACGATGAAAGCCCGCTGGTGCGTTCCAAAGGACCATTGGCAATGAGCGTTCGTGACCGTATCGACGATAGTCAGTTGCTGTTTCAGGCGGGACGCCTTGAAGGCGCTCTTATCTCCATACTGCTCGCTGTCGCAGCAACGTCTCGTAAGCGGTATCCAAAGTCGACGGGCCTCAAGGACAGAGAAGCTTTTGAGCAGTTCTTGATCGACGAGCGAGAAAAAATCACCGCGGGGATTCAAGTCCGTATTGAGTTCAATGGCGAGTATCAAACACTAGAAACAATACTCTATCGCTTTGTTCGAAACACGCTCGTACACGAGGCAACTCTAGACGAACACGTGTCATTTGAGTATGGCGACTTTCTCCTCGACAAGCGAGGCACAACGGATTTTTTTACGTTTTCGAGCGAACTAGCGCTCCGTCTCGCATTCGCAGTCAAAACCGCGCCGGAAAACGTGGGATGTTTTCCGGAAGGTGGTTTTGACGAATTGCCAGAACCCATCGACCTTAAACAAATTGCAGCGATTAAGTACCAATGGGGCGCCGACACGTTCGAAGTTTGGTGTTCGGCGTGCTCAGTCGTCGAAGAGACTTGGCCAGCGACCGGTGAAACGATCAAGTGGCTGCACGTAAAAGGGCATCAATTGTCCAATGGGCATGTGGCCAAGGCTGGTGTGAAGCTTCTGATACCAGCGATTTATGTCTTGAGCGTCGAAGCCCGCGCGCAATACAGACGAGCCAAGAAACGCTTCTCATGCGATGTTGGCGTTTTTCCGCCAGAAAAGCCGCGGCCAGAAAACACCATGCCGATCAAAGACATAGAAAGGCTCGTTGCACAATTACAAGTTCCCTTGGTCAAAACCATGGTCACGCTTACGAGGCCACATTATGACCTATAGCCGGAGCGCGAAATAACCAGGTAAGCGACAAGGAGGACCGCCGGATCTTTCGGACGGCAGCCGGCGCATGGTGGGCCTCACAATCGTTCGACCCACCGTACGATTCGATGGCCTTCTCACCCCACGATCATATCGCGCACCGTCGCCCCCGATGGAATCATCGGCAGCACGTGTTCTTGATACGGCACCTGCACGTCGAGGACGAACGGGCCGTCGTAGGCGAGCATTTCATCCAGGGCCGCGCTCAGGTCTGCTTTGTTCTTGACGAACGCTCCGCCGCAGCCGAAGCCTTTGGCGATCGTTACGAAGTCGGGGTAGCGCTGGTCGTTGCCGATGCCGTTGCCGGCGCCGATGGCTTCGGGGTGGTCGATCGGGCCCAAGTACGTGTGCGCCCGGTTGCCTTGATGGAAACGGTCTTCCCATTGCACGACCATGCCGAGGTGCTGGTTGTTGAGGAGCAGCACCTTGACGGGGAGCTTTTCGCAGTGGCAGGTGGCGAGTTCCTGGACGTTCATCAAGAAGCTGCCGTCGCCGTCGATGTCGATGCAGAGCGCCCCGGGATGCGCCGCCTGCGCGCCCATCGCCGCGGGCAAGCCGAAGCCCATCGTGCCCAGACCGCTGCTGCTCATCCAGCTCCGCGGCCGCGCGAGCTTGTAGAACTGCGCCGCCCACATTTGATGCTGGCCCACGCCGACCGCGACGTAGGTCTCGCGGTCCTTGGTTTTCTTCCACAGTTCGCTGATCGCGTGCTGCTGCAAGATGCCGGCGTACTTTTCGTCGTAGCGGAGCGGAACCTCGCGCTTCCAGTGGTCGATCTTCGCGTGCCAGTCGCTCAGATCTTCCGGCGGCTCGACGATCTTGTTGAGTTCCGCGAGGGCGTACTTCACGTCGCTGACGATCGGGATGTGGGCCTCTTTGTTCTTGTTGATCTCCGACGGATCGACGTCGACGTGGACGATCATCGCGTTCTTGGCGAACGCGGCCACGTTGCCGGTGACGCGGTCGTCGAATCGCACGCCGAGGGCGATGAGCAAGTCGCAGGCTTCGACGGCATAGTTCGCATAGGCTGCGCCGTGCATGCCGAGCATGTGCAGCGACAGCGGGTCCTCGCCGGGATACGCGCCCAGGCCCATCACCGTCATCGTCACCGGAATCTCGGTCTGCGCCACGAGCTTCCGCAGCTCGTCGCTCGCATCGGAGGAGATGATTCCGCCGCCGGCGTAAATCACCGGCCGTTTCGCCCGCTTGATCGCCGCGGCGACTTGCTTGATCTGCTCTGGCTGCGCTCGCTTCTGCTCTGCCAAGCGATAGCCCGGCAGGTTCATCGGTGCGTCGTAGTTCGGAATGCAGGTCGCCTGCTGAATGTTCTTGGGCACGTCGACGAGCACGGGACCGGGCCGGCCGGTCGTCGCGACGTGGAACGCCTCGCGCATGACGCGGGCGATATCGTTCACGTCGGTGACGAGGTAATGGTGCTTGGTGATCGAGCGGCAGACTTCGACGATGGGCGTTTCTTGAAAGGCGTCGGTGCCGATGACCCGCGTCGGCACCTGGCCGGTGATTGCGATGAGCGGGACGCTATCGAGCTTGGCGTCGGCGATGGACGTGACGAGGTTCGTCGCGCCCGGCCCGCTCGTGGCCATGCAGACGCCGGGCCGCCCGGTCGTGCGGGAATAACCTTGAGCGGCAAATCCGCCGCCTTGCTCGTGCCGCGGCAAGATGGTTCGCAGGCGGTCCTTGAACTTGGTGAGCGACTGGTGCAGCGGCATGCTCGCGCCGCCGGGATAGGCAAAGATCACCTCGACGTCGTGGTTGACCAGCGATTGCACGAGGATATCGGCGCCATTGGTAAGCGAAGCGGCGGTCGAGGTCTTGGTCGCGGTGGACACGGAAGGCGGCCTTGGCTAAAGGGGTAAATACGTTGTAAACACTAGGAATTGGGTGCCACTGCTGGCTTGTCGGGCAGTGCGATTCGCGAGGCAACGCCTAACGGCAAATCTCACTGCTGGACAAGCCAGCAGTGGCACCCATCGCAAATCTAAGTTTGCAGGGCGCATCGGTTCGGCCGGAACCGGTTTGCGCACAAGCACTTTAGAATACACATCGGCCCGCTGTTAATTCAACTGTACCGCACGGACGGGTGGGGGAATGCACCGACGGCGTCGGCTTTGCTGCGCTCCGGGCAACAGGTTGGACCCGAAAGCTCGGTTCGAGGCTCGCGCCTAGCGAATTCCGAGCGATCGCGCGGCTTGCAAGCGAGCAGGTCGGCCCTACAATACGAGCTTTCCTCCGGGCGAAACCGCAGGTCCATCCCCGCGGCCGGTCCGGTTCCGCGCCTTTGGCCGAACGATCCGCGACGCCATGACCACCCCCACGATGATCGGCGCGTATCTCGCGCTGTTTTATTGCGTCGGTTTCTTGTTCTTGTTCGCCAATTTGCTGCTGGGCAAGTTCCTGCGGCCCAAGGACCCGCACGCGGAGAAGACCGAAATCTACGAATGCGGCGAGCCGACGATCGGTTCGAGCTACGTCCAGTTCGACCTGCGGTTTTACGTCGTCGCGCTGCTGTTCATCATCTTCGACGTGGAAGTGGCGTTCTTCTTCCCCTGGGCGACCGTATTCGGCAAGACGACGAACATGGCTTCGACGTCGGTCGAGTTGGTCGAAAAGGCGCCCGACGGCGCCGGCGGGCAGAAGCTTGGGTTCACTTCGGCCGCCAAAGCCACGTTCGACGAGTTGGGAGTTCCGGAAGCGAGCACCGCGTCGTACCTCGCGCCGACTGACCCAAATGCGTCGATCGAGCGCCAGGCCGTTGCCGCCACCGACAAGATCAAAGCCGATGCCCGATCGCTGGCCGTGCTTTCGCTGGCGGACATCGGCGTGTTCTTTGCCGTGCTGATGGTCGGCTTTGCCTACGTCTGGAAGCGCGGCGACCTGGACTGGGTCCGCGCGGTAAGCCGCCAGCGAGCCGGCCCAAGCCGCGAAGGTTCGCGGGAGCTGGAACTTGTGCGAAGCTAGGGACGGGATTCGGGATTCAGGATTCGGGCGTATACGCGACCGCCGCCATGAGCTTTGAGTATTGGAGCTTGAGCATTGAGCCTTAAGCCTTATTTGAGCCTTGCACCTTAAAACTTGAAACGTCAGCCACCATGCCTAGCGGCGCCGACTTTGTCGAACAGCTCAAGAAGAAGTTTCCCGGCAAAATTACCGGAGCGAACCTCGACGCGATCGATCCGTGGATCGAAGTCGCCGCCGACGGCATCGTCGACGTTTGCCGCCATCTCCGGGACGATCCCAAGCTCCGATTCGACATGCTCAACTGCGTTTCGGCCGTGGACTATTTCGAGCCGGACGCGAAGAAGGCGGCCAAGGTCGCGTGGCAACCGCACATCGAGGTGGTCTATCACCTCTGGAGCGTGCCGAACAAGAACAGCCTCGTCCTTAAAGTGATCCTGCCGCGGTGGAAGGACGATCGACCGGGCGAAATCCCGGAGGTTCCGAGCGTTTCCGGCATCTGGAGCACGGCGGACTGGCACGAACGCGAGGTTTATGACCTGTGCGGCGTACGGTTTACCGGCCATCCGAATCTTCGTCGGATTCTTTGCCCGGAAGATTGGGTCGGGCACCCGCTCCGCAAAGACTACGAAATGCCGCTCGAATACCACGGCATCCGCGGGCGATAACCGGATTCGGCATTCGGGATTCGGCATTCAGCGAAATAACTATCTCGGGCAGAAAGTTGTAGTACTCCTTTCCATTCGACAGGCGCGCACGATGGCCGAGCACGCGGTTTGGTTGAAGCAAACGCCGGAAGTCGAGATCGTCAACAAGGATCTGATTGTCGAAGTCGCCTCGGATGGTGAAGTGTTGGGCAAACTTACGATTAGCCGAGGCGGACTCGGCTGGTTTCCCAAGAACGCGGAATACGAGCGCCATTTATCGTGGGAGCGCTTTGACCGTCTCGTGCGCAGCGAATTCGGATAAGCCACAGGGCGAGCTGACGCGTAGTTCCCCGAATCCCGACCCCCGAATCCCGACCCCTGCCCTATGTCTTCCGCTCTCGAAGATCCCCGCATCATCGAATTCGACGTCCGCACGGACGAGATGCTCGTCAACATGGGACCGCAGCATCCGAGCACGCATGGCGTTCTCCGGCTAGTGCTGCGGACGGACGGGGAAGTCGTCTCCGAGGTGACGCCCCACATCGGTTATTTGCACCGCTGTGCGGAGAAGATCGGCGAAAACCTCACGCCGCGGCAGTGGATTCCGTACACCGACCGGATGGATTATCTGGCCGGGATGAACATGAATCTCGGCTGGGCATTGACGGTCGAAAAGCTGCTCAATTACGACCTGCCTGAGAAGGCTCGGCATCTCCGCGTGATCATCGCGGAGATGAACCGGATTGCGAGCCATCTGGTGGGCATGGGCGCGTACGGCCTGGACCTCGGCACATTCAGTCCGTTCTTGTACGCATTTCGCGAGCGTGAGAAGATACTCAACCTGTTCGAGGACGTCTGCGGCGCGCGGCTCACGTATAGCTACCTGACGGTCGGCGGCGCGACGGCCGATTTGCCGCGCGGCTGGGTGCAGAAATGCGAGCAGTTTCTCGACGAGTTGATGCCGTGCATCGACGAGTTCCACACGCTGCTGACCGAGAACGCGATCTTCATCAAGCGGACCGCGGGGATCGGCGTTCTGTCGCCGGAAATGGCGATCGATTACGGCTGCACCGGCCCGGTGCTTCGCGGCAGCGGCGTCGATCAAGACCTTCGCCGAGACGGGGAAGCGATCTACACGGGCATGTACGAGGGCTACGCCTTCGAGGTGATCGTGCAGAAGAACGGCCATTACCCGCAAGACCACCAGTATCCGCCCGTTCCGCCAGAGGCCGTGGTCGGCGACTGTTGGCACCGGTTTTACGTGCGGATGCTCGAAGTCGTCCAGTCGGTCGATCTGGTTCGCCAGGCGATCGACAAGTACACGACCGCGACGGGCGACTGGGGCACGCCGGTGAAGCTGACCGAAAAACTCCCCAAGGGCGAGGTTTATCTCGAAACGGAAGCGCCCCGCGGCCAGATGGGCTTTTACCTCGTCAGCGATGGCTCGTCGATTCCGTGGCGCGCCCGCGCCCGCAGTAGCTGTTTCTGCAATTTGTCCGTCTGCCCCGAAATCTGCAAAGGCGTGCTCATCGCTGACGTGCCGGCGATCGTCGGTTCTCTGGATATCGTGATGGGCGAGATCGATCGGTAATGCGACGGAAACGGCGGGCTCGGATCGTGGTAGGTTGGGTCGAACGAAGCGAGGCCCACCGAGAACGACCAACATCGCTGCCGCCGGTGGGCCTCACTTTGTTCGCCCCATCCTACTTTCATCCGCTGCTTCCAACGCGCGTTCGACCAGCGCAAAGAGCCGGTCGACTTCTTGCCGCGTTTCTTCGTCGAGCGTAAAACCGACCGGGCCGCGGACGCGGGCGCTCGTGAAGATGCCTTGCTTGACGAGCAGATACTTTTCGACGGCGAGGAAGGCGTCGAGGCTCGTTTGCAGCGAAACGAGAGCGACGATGGGGAGCGAAAGCCGGTCGGCCCGCTCGACGTCGCCTGCGGCTAGCGCTTGCCAGAGGGCGACGATGCCGCGAATCAAATCCGCGCCGGGGATGGTGCCGACGATGCCGCGGCGGAAACTATCTACGAGCGCGATTCCGCCCGTGCCCTCGAACACGCGGGCTGCGCCGCCGGACGCCTCGCGAAGCGCCGTGAGCCGCGGGCCGATCGGCGTCGCTTCGGGCTTGAACAGGATTCGCGGACCGAATTCGGCCAGCAGCTTCGTGTAGAGCGAAATCGGCAGCGGACGGCCGACGTAACCGCTCGCGTCTTGGACGATAAGCGGCAACTCAACCGCGGCGGCGATCGCGGCGAAATAGCGCAGCGCCTCGCTTTCGTCGAGCGCCGACGCGACGGGAGGAATCGCCATCAGCGCGGCAGCGCCGACCTCTTCCGCGTGGCGGGCAAAGTCGATGGCCAGCTTCGTGCTCTCCGCGCCGACGCTGATTACCACCGGTCCGCGGCCCCGCGCAAACTTGCCGGCGGACGCGGCCAGCTCGCGGCGTTCCTCGGTCGATAGGCGCAAGACTTCGGAAACCATCGCCATCACGATCCCGTCGGCGCCGCTGGCGAAAAGCCAGTCGATCTCGCGTTCGAGCGTGGCGTAGTCGATTGACTCGTCGTCGTGGTAAGGCGTCTGAAAGACGGGGAGTACGCCGGCGAGCATAGGGCTGGGGGCTGGGTTTCGTGGCTGGAGGCGACCTTCGGCCGCTTAGGCAGCTTCTTCGTTGAAGATGGGGAATTCGTCGTTTCGCCTTTCGGCCGAGTTCGCGACGTGCGTTGGGTCGCCTTCCGCCGTGAGGAGCATCGACAGTTCGACCAGGGTGATGAGGTCCAGGGCGTTGTGGTGGAGGATCGCCTGCATCTGGTCGACGCGGCCCGTGGCGACGTATTGGCGATAAGCTTCGGGAATCTCGCGGCCGGGGATGTCGCCGCTGCGATGCCGACGGCACAGAAAACGTTCGAGGGTTTGCAGCCGGCAATCGGGCAACCGCTCGCGCCACCGGCGGCGGGCGTGGTGCAGCACGTCGACGTGCGCGAGCGACGACGCCGAGTCGCTCGCGGCGATGCGGTGGTACGTGCTGCGATACTGCACGAGCGGCCAATCGAACGACTTGCCGTTGAACGTGACGAGCAGCGTCGCTTCTGCCGCGCGTTGCCAGAGGGCGCCGAGGATCGCCTGCTCCTCGGCATAATTGCGGGCGAGAAGTTGTTCGACGACGAGCGATTCGCCGTCGTGCCGCACGAGGCCGATGAGAAACACCATCGAGCCGGCGAGGCCGCAAGTTTCGAGGTCGAGGAACATCGCGTCGCGGGGGAACGCAGCGGCGAGCGCGGCGATTTCCATTGCATGGCGGCGCGATCGCGCCGATGGTCGCGTAAACGGGATTGGTTCGACGCGCTCGGCAGAAGCGCACCGCCCTGCGTCGATCCGCGCGTCGAATCGCGGCCACAGAGCTGCGACGTCTTGCCGGATCAGCCAGTGTTCGGCCGAAGCGGCAATGGCGACTTCGCCGGGCAACGTGGATGCAGACGCTGCTTGTGCGGACGGCGAGAGGACTACGCCGCGATTCATCGGCGGCGCGGCGCGCGGCGGCGCAACGTCACCGCGCACCGCCGGCAGCGATTCGCGGTTAAGCCGTTCCAGTCGCTGTCGTAGGTTCTCGGAAAGCATGGTTGCACGCGGCGTCTTCGGCACAGGACGCTTGAACCCAAGCGGCGGCGCCCATCACGGCGGCATCGTCGCCCAAGAGCGCCGGAAAGACTTCGAACGTGTCGCGAAACGCCGGCATCACGTTGCGGATAGCCGACTCGCGGACGCCGTTGACGATCAGGCCGGTCATCGCCTCGGTCATGCCTCCGCCGAGGACGATCGTGTCGGGACCGAGCAAGTGTATCGCGCCGGCGACGGCGATGCCGATGGCGTCGGTCGCGGCGCGGACGATTTGTTCGATCGCCTCGTCGCCGGCCGCGATCGCGCTGGCGAGCGCGCCGCTGCGGATGTTGGCGACGTCGGTGCCGACTTCGGCCAAGAGATGGGGCGCCTGGCCGCGATAGGCCGCTTGAGCCGCAGCCGCCGCAATCGCCATTCGGCTCGCAACCGCTTCAAGGCATCCCCGCAATCCGCACCCGCACATGGGACCGTTGGGCGCGACGCGGACGTGGCCGATCTCCATCACGGAGCCGCGGCGTCCGCGCAAGATTTTGCCTTCATAAACGCAGCCGCCGCCGACGCCGGTTCCCGGAAACACGCCGAGCAAACACCGCGACCCGCGGCCGGAGCCGAAGCGGTATTCGCCGTACACGCCGGCATCGACGTCGTTGCAAATCCGCGCGGGACAGCCGAATTTGGTTTGGAGAAAGTCCTGGATCGCCACGTCTCGCCACCCGAGATTCGGCGCGTCGAGCATGATTCCGCGGTCGAGGTCGAGCGGCCCGGGACAGCCCACGCCAATACCGGCGAGGCGGTCGGGGGCGACCCCGGCTTCGTGCAAAGCGTCTTCGATCGTCTGGGCGATCCGTTCGAGGCCGATCTGCGATCCCTGGTGCCCTTCGGTCCGCTTCCGCTTGCGTCCCACCGGCCGCATTTGGGCGTCGAATGCGACGGCGAGCATTTTCGTGCCGCCAAGATCGAAGCCCACCCAGTAGTTACGTTCGTTTCCGCCGGTGCTCATGCCGCTCATCTTATGGCCTCTCGGCAATTTGGGCTAGCGAAATCTGCCCTTCCAAACGGAAGATTCACGATTCGCACGCGCCGCTCGCAACTCGTTGCCCGGCAAAGGCCTTCGGCACGCGCGATGGTCGAATAACCATGTCCGACGCACGGGGCACGGGGCCGCACGTTGAACCGCAGGTGCGCGAAGCGGCACAGGACTCGTCGTCCGCGCAAACGTCAATGGACCGGGCAAAAGGCTCGACGATTTCAGCGCAAAACCTGTCGGCGCTGATTGACGGGCGCCTACGCGGAGCGGGACAATGACGGAGTGGATGCACTTGTTCGAGGGCGAACGTTTGCCACACTCGTTCTTCACCGAAACTAACGCGACGGAGGGAAGCGTCTCTTTTACAATCCGCTCATAGAACGAAAACCCGTTCGAGAAGTTATTGCCGTTTCTACATGGAAGGCCCAAGCGCGCGTCGCGGGGCTCAGACATTGATGTCGTCCGACGGCCCTCGACAGCGCTGGTTGGCGCCGCCTGCACTGCTAGCGTCTGGTGATTTTATGAGCACCGCGTTGAGGTTCAGTTCGCTCGGCGTTCTGCGTCTGGTTCGAGCACAGGTCGATTCGGCGCTTGTGCCGGTCGGCTTTTCGTTCGATTTGGCCCGCAACTTGTGGCGGCGGTCGCTCGGTGGCGAGATCGAGCATTTCGTGACGCTGCCGTCCGACGTTGCCGACGATTACGGCCCCGTGGTCGTCACCGCGAACTTGGGAGTTCACTGCCGGACCTTGGCAAACCACCTGGCGCTCTGCGACGATCCACGGCGGGCCCAAAACCTCGCGACATTCACCCGGAATATCGGGCAGCTTTCGGCCAAACGGACATGGCGCGACTGGATCGTTCGCGATGCGGACGAGGCCGACCGCGTGGCCCGGCGGCTGTCGGCGAAGATCGCGGCAATCGGCTTGCCGTGGCTCGCGCGGTTCGGCACGCTCGCGGCATTTGCCGAGGGATTGCGGGCTTTCGGACGCGAAGACCACCGCCAATGTGCCGTGCCGGTGTTGGAACGCTTGCTCGCCGATGGTGCGCCCGCCGACGCAGTCGACGACGCGTGGGGAACCGTTCGCGAACCGGCGATTCTCACCCTGCGCGTCGACCTGAACGAAATCGCCTGGCACTGCGACGAATGACTGGGCCGAGCGGCGCGTTCGTCGGGCGGGCGACTTGGGGCCGCGCGCGGTCGTAGGTATAATGAGGGTAGGTAAACTCAATGCTCCGGCACTCGCGCCGTGGGCCAAAACGCCGATTCTTTCCACTTGGGATTCTTGCCATGAAGAAGAACCCTGCGACTACGGCCGAAGGAAAAGTCTGCGGCAGGATCGCCAAGTTGGAGAACAAGGTCCGCCGCGCGGAGGAAAAGTTAGCCGCTGCCGAGACCAAGCTCGAAAAACGCCGCACGAAGCTTGCGGCCGCACGCGAGGCCTATGAAGCGGCGCTTACCGCGAGTGCAGAGGCCGAGCAGCAAGCGGGCGCCCGCTGCGCCGCCGAAACGAACGGCGACGGACAAGCCGGCGACGAAAGCGACGATTGACGTTGCGAAACGCCGTGGCCAATCGTCAGCTCGATCGCAACTGCAAAGGGACCGACGGAGACGTCCGGCCGAGTTTACGGTGTTCCGATCGCGCGGCTTACCGCGGGTCGTTGATCGACCGGCGCGGGGAAACTCGCTAGAATTCCTTATCGGGGTCGACGCGCGCCGGCCTCGTTTGTCTCGCCGAATCCAACGCACACCGCGAGCCGTCGTCCCATCGGCGACCGCTCGCCAAGGAGGTTTCTCATGGCCACCGTCGCTTCCGAACCGAAAATCGCTCGCCCGCAGATTCGCCAGACCAACTGTTTCATCGGCGGGCAGTGGATTCCCGCCGCCAGCGGTAAGACGTTCGAGACGATCAACCCGGCGACGGAGGAAGTCATCGCCCAAGTCGCCGAGGGGGACGCGGAAGACGTCGACAAAGCGGTTCACGCCGCCCGCGAGGCGCTCGAACGCGGGCCGTGGGCGACGATGGACGCCCGCGACCGCGGGGCGCTGATGAACAAGCTCGCCGACTTGATGACCGAGGAACTCGATGAGCTGGCCGCGCTCGAATCGCTCGACAACGGCAAGCCGGTCCGCGATGCCCGGGCCGCCGACTTGCCGCTCGCCATCGATTGCCTGCGGTACTACGCCGGTTGGGCCGACAAGCTGCACGGGCAGACGATTCCGGTCCGCGGCAACTACTTTACCTACACCCGCCGAGAACCGGTGGGCGTCGTGGGTCAGATCATTCCGTGGAACTTCCCGATCTTGATGGTCGCCTGGAAATGGGGACCAGCGCTGGCCGCGGGCTGCACGATTGTGATGAAGCCCGCCGAGCAGACGCCGCTCACTTGCTTGCGCCTCGCCCGCCTCGCGCAAAAGGCCGGCATTCCCGACGGGGTGATTAACGTGGTCCCGGGCTATGGTCCCACGGCCGGAGCGTCGATCGTCAAGCATCCCGGCGTCGACAAGGTGGCGTTCACCGGCGAGCACATCACCGCGCAGACGATCATGCGCGACGCTTCGCAAACGCTCAAACGCCTCTCGTTCGAGCTGGGCGGCAAGAGCCCGAACATCGTGTTTGCCGATAGCGACCTCGACGCCGCCGCGGCCGGAGCGCATTTCGGGTTGTACTTCAACCAGGGCCAATGCTGCTGCGCCGGCAGCCGGTTGTTCGTGGAAGAAAAGGTTCACGACGAGTTCGTCGATCGCATTGCGTCGATGAACAAGACGCGAAAGCTCGGCGACCCGCTCGATCCGACCACAGAGCAAGGGCCGCAGGTCGACAAAGCGCAGTTCGACAAGATCATGAAGTACATTGGCCTGGGCCAGAGCGAAGGGGCGAAGTGTGTCACCGGCGGCAAGCGGTTTGGCGAGCGGGGCTACTACATCGAGCCGACGCTGTTCACGGGAGTCGAGGACGAAATGAAGATCGCCCGCGAGGAGATTTTCGGCCCGGTGCTGAGCGTCCTCAAGTTCAAGAACGTGGACGAGATCGTCGAGCGGTCGAACAACACGTTTTACGGCCTGGCCGCGGCGGTGTGGACGCGCGACGTGGGCAAGGCGCACAAGCTGGCCGCGTCGCTCAAAGCCGGCACGGTGTGGGTGAACTGCTACGACGTGTTCGACGCCGCGGCGCCCTTCGGCGGGTTCAAAATGTCGGGACAGGGACGCGAACTGGGCGAACGCGGGTTGGATGCGTATACGGAGTGGAAGACGGTGACGGTGGCGCTGGGGTAGTCAAGAGCGACTCAAAAGGCGAGGCTATCGCGAGTTATGGGACATTTGGACGCCTCTACTGCCGCCGCGCTGCGCCGAGTCGCCAACGACGGCGCAGATATGTCTCGTCCGATGGTGATCGACTTTCACGTCGCGTTCTTGTCGCTTGACGCAGGGATGGAATTCGTCCGAATTGCATCCCTGGCCGGGTTCACGGCAAGACTCGTCGAGGATGTCGGTCGCGAGAGATCTCAGTGGACATGCTGGTGTTCCCTCGAAATGCTCGCAACCCACGATGAGATTACGTCGACCGAAGACCTACTCGGCTCGCTTGCTCGACCATTAGGAGGTTATTGTGACGGATGGGGAACCTTCGGAAACGGCAACAAATGACGCGCGAATCTTGAGTACGAGGCGGTACCGGCTTCGCCCGCTTCACCATCGCTGTGCGAGCGACTCATTCGCCAACCATGATTCCGGCCGTTGGCTTGGGTTTACGCCATTTATTCAAGCGAGGGGTCGCGTTCGGCGGCCTGACTGTGTCGCAGCGCCGACGAAACGTCTCGCGGGCCGCTTCAATCCGCGCCGTCATTTCGCCAGTGCGCGCTCGGCGGACTTTTTGAGGTCTCTGAAGAACCCCGGCGCCCACTTGCGAACCGCCCGGAATTCCAGAATCAGGCCCGGGACGATCCGTACCCAACTGAGCGTGCCTTTGCGCGGGCGAAAGACCTGGAAAATGGTCCGGCCTTTCTTGTCGGTCTTGACGGCGCGGACGGCGTAGAACGATTCGCTCGGGCCGAGTCCGCCCGTCGACTCGACGACGTGAATCCGCCGGCCGATGCTGAGCCTGGAAACGTCGAACGACGACTCAAAACTGTCGATGTGCTTCGGCCGCAGCGACGCGGCGAGCACCGTCCGCTCGACGAGGGCGATGTGCCGGTCCGGCGGAAACGCGAACACTTTTCCCGTCTTGTCGCACCACAAGAGGCAATCGCCGCGCTCGACTTCATCGAGCGAGTTGCGAATCGTGGGACTCCTGCCGGCGACGTATTCGCTCGGCAAATGAGCTTCGCCGCGGCGGAAGAATCGGTCGACGAAGCCGTTGCAGTCGAGTCCCAGGTGATCGTCGCAGTATTGCTGAACGTTCGCCTGGCCGGGCGGGCATTCGCCCTTTTCGACCGCCCATTGCAGGGCCGTTTCGCAGTCTTCCGGCGACCCTTTGCCGTTGAATGCGCGATTGACCGCCAGCCGCGCCTCGCCCATTCCCGGCCCATCGGGCAGCACGCGGTCCTTGGGCCGCAAGTGATTCTCGAGAAAGTCGACGAAGTCCTGGCGCTTTTCCGCCATTTCGGGATCGCTCTTGCACGTCTTGCGCGCTTCTTCGGTCTTGAACTTCTTCTTGTTGTTGCAAGGGTCGTCCACGGCGCTCAGATAGCGGCGCAGGGACACGACGACTTCCTCCGTAACCGGCGCGGCGGCCGTGCTAAGCGTGGGGTCCGCATATCGCACGCGAAGCTGGCGATAGCGCATAAGAAACGCAAGCGGCGAGTCCATCTGGATCTCCTTTGGCTAGGCCGCTGCCACGTGCTACGACGACGCGCGTGCGAGAGAGAGTCAGCGGCGCGTATCAAAAGGTGATCCGAAAACGCCGCCGAGCGCGGACACAGAAAAGGCGAAGAACGCGCGCGGCATCGGCGCGATCGCTGTCCACTTATTTTTCAAGCGCGAATCGCGACTCGATGTTACACGTCGTGGACGAGGTCATCTTCGCGGTGGAAAGTGCATGCGCGATCGTGGACGCGCCTTGGCTGGGTCGAGCGGACCGTGCGCGGTTGAGCGGGTAAGGTCGCCTCGCCGAAACGCCGGAGCAGCATTGCTAGATCGCGCTCGCCGGTGGTAGAATCAACGGTCGTCGATGCGTTCGCCCGAGCGATCGGAAACGGATTTTCGTCCGGGCTCAAGCTCGCCACTGGAATTTAAGGAGAGTCCAATGCTCGATCGCCGGGACGTGTTGCGCGTGGGGGCGTTGAGCGTGTTCGGCGGCGCGGGGGCGTTGGCGTCGCGTCTAACTCAGGCGTCCGCGGCCGATAACGAACAGCACGAACCACGGCGGCGAGGCGCGGCGAAAAGCTGCATCTTCATGCTGCTGCAAGGCGGGCCGAGTCATATCGACTTGTGGGACCCGAAGCCCGACGCGCCGGCCGAGGTGCGTGGGGAGTTCAAGCCGATCGACACCGCGGTCGGCGGAATGCGGCTCGGCGAGCCGATGCAGGCGTGCGCGAAGGTTGCCGGCGACCTCGTGCTCGTGCGGTCGATGACGCACGGGTTCAACAATCACATCGCGGGAACTTACATCACGCTCACCGGTTCGACCGATCAGCCGAACCAGGACCGCGAAGCCGACGCGAAGGACTTTCCCGGGCCGGGGGCCGTACTCAACTATCTCGAACCGCCGCAGGCTGGGCTGCCGACGAGCATTTCGCTGCCGACGTGGCTGAGCATTCCCGGTCCATCGAACCGAATGCCCGGGCAGTACGGCGGTTTCTTGGGCGGACTGTACGATCCGCTGCTCATCTCGGGCGAGCCGCAAAAGCCCGACTTCCGTCCGCCGGCGATGTCGCTGCCGGAGTCGATGTCGCCGGAGCGGGTCGGGTCGCGGTACGAACTGCTCAAAAACCTCGACGCGCTGCGGCGCGACATGGACGCGGCGCCCGTGCGGAGCCGCGGGTTGTTCAGCCGGACCGCGTATGAATTGCTGACCGATCCGCGGGTTCGCGAAGCGCTCGATCTGACGCGCGAGTCGGACAAGACGCGCGATCGCTACGGCCGCACCAAGATGGGGCAGTCGCTGCTCCTCGCGCGGCGGCTGGTCGAGATCGGCGTGCGGTTCGTCGGCTACAACGAATTCAATCAAGCCTGGGATCACCACAGCAACATCGCGAACACGCTCAAGCACCGCGTGCCGCCGATGGAGCAGGCGTTCGCGGCGCTCGTCGAGGATTTGCGCGACCGCGGGCTGTTGGACACGACGCTGGTGGTGAACACCGGCGAATTCGGCCGCACGCCGGTCATCAACAAGGACCGCGGGCGCGATCATTGGCCGGACGCGTATACGACGGTGCTCGCAGGCGGTGGAACGCGCGGCGGCACGATCTTCGGCGCTTCGGACGCGAAGGGCGCGTACGTCAAGGACAGCCCGGTAAGCCCGGCGGACTTTTTGGCAACCGTGTGGCATTTGCTGGGAATCGATCCGCATACCGAGATGCACGACCGACAGAATCGGCCGGTGCGACTATCGCCGGGCAAGGTCGTCGAGGGGATTTTGGCTTAACGGCCGTTGAAATCACCGCTGGTTACGCGGCGGGATCTGGCTTCGCGTCGCGCGTGCTGGTATCGCGTCGGTCGTTTAGCACGAGTGGCAGGCGAGGCGGGGATGTCGATGGATGCGAACGGACAACGGCGTGGCGTTCGGTGGCGGCAGTTGGTTCTGCCCGGGCGTGGAAACGCCGATACCCGCGGCTGGTGTTTTTGCTAGTGACGTTGATTGGCCCCGCGCCTTTCGCTGTTGCCGAAGGCGACGAAGCGGAGCTTGCCAAAGCCCTGGTGCGCCTTTCGCCGATCGTGGTTCCCGACGCGGAGCGCGAGTCCGTGCGCGACGCCTTGGGACGCGATTTGCGCACCGCCCTGCGACGCGCCGGCGACGAAAGCCGCGCGGCAAACCAGGCGGTTCGTTCCCGGAAAGATTGTGACGCATATCGGTCCGCGCGCGTGCGAAACTTGCGGCAGGCGCTGTTGCGCTTTCCGGAAACGCCGAACGCCGTCCGCACGTTCGTTACGGGCAGAATCGAAGCGGATGGCTACGCGATCGAGAACCTCGTCTACGAGAACCGGCCGGGCGGTTGGGTCACGGCTAATCTCTATCGGCCGGCGAAGATGCAGGCCGCGTCGCCGGGCATTCTCTTGTCGCACAGCCATCATGCGCCCAAGCACGAAGGCGAATTGCAAGACATGGGCGCGACCTGGGCCCGCGCTGGCTGTTACGTTCTCGTGCCCGACCACCTCGGGCACGGCGAGCGCGGGCAGCACGGTTTCCGGTCGGCGGACGATTTCGCGCGCGAATTCCGACTCGGCCGCCAGGACTACTACTTCCGCTACGACAGCAGCATTGAGCTTTATCTCGCGGGCGAGAGCCTGCTGGGCTCCTTGGCGTGGGACTTGATGCGCGGCGTGGACGTGTTGTTGGCCCAACGCGGCATCGACGCGAGCCGAATCATCCTGCTCGGCAGCGTGGCGGGTGGCGGCGATCCCTGCGCGGCAGCGGCGGCGCTCGACGATCGCATTGCCTGTGCCGTGCCGTTCAATTTCGGAGGCCCGCAGCCGGAGACGCGTTATCCCTTGCCCGACGACGCGGAAACCTGGTTCGACTACGCGGGCAGTGCAAGTTGGGAATCGACCCGCAATCTCGCATTCTCCGCGCGGCCCGGAAAGACGTGTTTGCCGTGGGAGATCGTCGCGGCCATCGCGCCTCGGCGGCTCGTGTACGGTCACGAATTCGCTTGGGACGGCGAGCGCGACCCCGTGTGGCGGCGGCTCGAACGCGTCTGGGAATTGCACGACGCGCGATCGAACCTGGCATTCGCGCACGGCCGCGGCAGACTCTCAGGCTCGCCGCCCGAAGCAAGTCACTGCAACAACATCGGCCCGATTCACCGCGAGAGAATCCACGAAGCGTTCGCAACGTGGTTCGGGATTCGCGCCACGGAATTCCGCCAGCGGCGGTCGGCCGGCGACCTCGTGGCGATGACGGCGGCCGCAAAGGAGCAAACGAAGCCGCGGTTGCTGCACGAGTTGCTGGCCGCAAGCACGGACGCAGCGCTTGCGGCGGCGCGTCGGGAGCGCGACGAGATGTCCGCGCCAGAGTTGCGACGGCGATTGCGGGCACAACTCGCGGAGCTGCTCGGCGAGGTATCCGCGTCGCCCGTGCGCATCGCCGCCGCGGAGAGCGCGCCGGCGGGCGCGAACAGCTCGGACGTTGTCATCGAGCGGGTACGGCTGGCCACCGAACGCGACCTGGTTGTGCCGCTCGTCGTGTTGCACAAGTCGCAACGAGCCGGAGTTCGCAACTCCGCGGTCCTTTGCCTCACCCAGTCCGGTAAGGCGGGTTTTTTCGAGAATCGGACCGCAGACCTGGCGCGACTCGTGCGCGCCGGCTGCATCGTGTGCTTGCCGGACATCCGCGATACGGGCGAAACCGCCGGCGACGCGTCGCGCGGTCAGTTCAGTACGTCTACCGAGCGGGCCGCGTCCGGTTTGATGGTCGGCGACCCGCTCGTCGCCCAGCAACTTCGCGACGCGCGGACCGTGCTCGCATACCTCCGCAGCCGCGACGATGTCGACCCCGCGCGGATCGCGGTGTGGGGCGCGTCCTTCGCCGGGACCAATGCGCGTGACGCGAATCTCCGCGTTCCCCGACGCATCGAAGGCCGTCCCGCCGACGCGGAGCCGCTGGGCGGCATGCTCGCGCTGCTCCTGGCGCTGTACGACGACGAAATCGCTGCGGTAAGCGTCGACCGCGGTCTGGCGAGCTTCCGCGGCGTGCTCGATGGACCGTTCGTCTATGTGCCGCTCCAATCGGTCGTGCCGGGTATGCTGCTCCGCGCCGATCTGTGCGACATCGCCGCCGCATTGGCGCCGCGGCCATTGATGCTCTGCCGCCTCGTCGACGCTCAGAACCGTGCGTTGGAAGTGCCGGATGCGTTGCGCGCCCACGAAAGAACGGCGAAGGCATACGTCCGGGAGAAAGCGGGCGAGGAATTGGCGATCGCCGCGGACGCCTCGGCGGCAGACTGGCTGGTCGACCAGCTCAAATGACGGCGCGGCGTTCGGCCGCAACCGCGTCTCGTCAAGTGAACCGTGGACCGTGGGCGGCGGGCAGTTTGGTTATTAATTGGCGGTCGTCGCCGCGACCTCCGCCGACGACCTCGACGACCTCAGCAATTGCCGCCGTGCGAACCGAGCGTCCTTTGCGACTTACGGCGCTTCGTCGGCCGCCAGAAGCTGTTCGAGCCGCTTGAGCGACCGCGTCAGCATGACGCGCACGGCGCCGTCGGACTTGCCCAAGCGCTCGGCGATTTCCTTCGAGGGCAGGCCCTCGACGTACCTCATGCGGAGCGCGTCGCGGCATTCGCTCGGAAGCTTTTCGATCGCCTGATGCAGCCGAAACTCGCGTTGATCGCGCGAGAACGCCTGGCTCGGCGTGGTCATCGTCACGACGAGCAAGTTGACCAGACCCACCTGGTTCGTGCTGCCGGCATCGAGCGGCACTTCGCGTCCGGCGGAGCGTTTCTGGGCGTCGAAGAAGCGGCGATGGGCGTCGATGATCCGCCGCTCGGCGATTTGACAGAGCCAGGCGAGCGGCTCGCGGCCGTCGAGCTCGATCGTCGGCAACACCCGCACCGCTTCGACGCCGACTTCCTGCAAGATGTCCTCGGGTTCGACTTTGCGGCGGAGGGCGGCGCCCAATTGCCGCTCGACATACGCCATCAGAGCATCGCGCCGGGCTTCCATATATAAGCCTAACGCCACCGGATCGCGGCGGCGGATGCGTTCGACCAGAACTTGTTCGGTATCGGACATAGTGCTGCGTCCGGCGGGAATGAACGAGCGTGCGAAGCACGCTCGCGAATCGTCCTATCTTATCGCACCGGGACGCGCCCGGCATCCAGCGCAATCTCGCCGTCGCCGATTGCCAATCGGCAACCCGGCGGCGACAATCGAAAGGTTCGGGTGATGCGGCGGCCTGAAGGAAGGCCTCGTCCGGCCACGATCGCCGCCCGTTTCCGCGACCGACTTCCCGACCAACCGTGCGCCCATGACGCTCCGGGCAGATTCGACGCGATTCGATCTCGGCGACGGCGACGCCGCTTGGGAAGCGCTCGCCGAACGGCTCGAAGCGTTCGCGGCCGCGTGGGACGGCGAAGGTGTGCCGGAAATTGCGCGATTCCTGCCCGAGGGACCTCCCAGTTTGCGGCGGTTGGCGCTGGTCGAGTTGACCAAGTACGACCTGGAGCGGCGGTGGCAACGTCAAGACCGCCGGCGGCTCGACGACTACGCGGCCGACCTGCCGGAACTCATCGGCAGCGACGGACCGCCGGCCGATTTGCTGTACGAAGAGTACCATTGCCGGCGGTTGGCGGGGGACGCCGTCACTCCCGAAGAGTACGTGGAGCGTTATCCGCGCCAAGCCGCGACGCTCCGCCGCATGTTGGGCGTCGAACGCGGCGACGACACCAAGCCGTTCTACGACGTCGTGCGCGTCGAAGAATTGGAGGTCGGCACGAAGCTCGACGACTTCGACTTGCTGGCACGGTTGGGGCGCGGCGCGTTCGCGACCGTGTTTCTCGCCCGCCAACGGTCGATGCAGCGGCTCGTGGCGCTGAAGGTTTCCGCCGATCGCGGCCGCGAACCGCAGACGCTCGCCCAACTCGACCATCCGCACATCGTTCGCGTGTTCGATCAGCGGATTTTGCCCGACAGGCAGTTGCGGCTCTTGTACATGCAATACGTGAGCGGCGGCACGCTGCACGGCGCGATGGACCGCGCACGGAGCGTTCCCGCGGGCGAACGTTCGGGCAAGTCGCTGCTCGAAGCGGTCGATCTGGCGCTGTCTCGCCGCGGCGACGCCGTGCCGCTGGGTTCGCACCTGCGTGAACGATTGGCAAAGTCCGATTGGCCGCAAACGGTTTGCCTCATCGGCATGCAGTTGGCCAAGGCGCTTTCTTATGCCCACGAGCGCGGCGTGCTGCATCGCGATATCAAGCCGGCCAACGTGTTGCTCACCGCAGAGGGCGCGGCGCAGCTCGTCGACTTCAACATCAGCTTTTGCGCCGAACTCGACGGCACGGCGCCGGCCGCGTATTTCGGCGGTTCGCTGGCGTACATGTCGCCCGAGCAGCTCGAAGCGTGCCACATCGGCCACCCGCGGCAAGCCGATTCGCTCGACGGCCGCAGCGACGTTTATTCGCTCGCGGTGATGTTGTGGGAGATGCTCTCCGGCAAGCGTCCGCTCTCGGACGAGCAATTCGGCGACGGTTGGACGGCGACGCTCGACACGATGATCGCCCGCCGGCGTGCGGGACTCGACGCGGAGTCGATCGCGGCGTTGCACGCCGTCGCGCCCCGGCCTGTGGTCGATTTGCTGGTCGAGTGCCTTTCGCCGGACCCGAACGATCGCCCCGCGTCGGCGGCGCAGATGGCACGGCGATTGTGGTGCTGTCTGCGGCCGCAGACGGAACGCTTACTTGCGCCGAGTTCGAGTTTGCCGGCGCGGTTTGCATTGCGCTGGCCGATCGCCGCACTGTTGGCGTGTGCGCTCGTGCCGAACGGACTGGCCGCGGTGTTCAACTACGTTTACAACCGGGCGCACATCGTCGAACATTTCCACGACGCGCAGCAAGTTTTTTGGAACACGCAGACCGCGGTCAACGGCACGGCGTTTCCCATCGGCATCGCGTGGATGGTGATTCTCGCCTGGCCGCTGTCGCGCTCTCTGGCCGAGCTTCGCCGCGGCGTCCGTCCTTCGCCCGAAAAAGCCGCGGCCCTTCGAGCGCGGGCGTTGAATCTCGGCCGCATCACGGCGGTCGTCGGCATCGCGCTGTGGTCCGTGGCGGGCGTCGTTTATCCGGCGGCGATTCGCTTGGGCGGCGCCGATCTCGTCTGGCACGATTTTCTGCACTTCATCGCGTCGCTCGCTCTCGGCGGGCTGATCGCGGCAACGTATCCGTTCTTTGCCATCACGTGGCTCGCGACACGCGCGTTCTATCCCGCGCTGCTCCGCGTCGGCGAAATCCATCCGAACGATCCGGACGGCAGCGTCGAAGCGGGGCGATTGGTCGAACTCGAACGCCTCACGTGGCGCTACCTCGTGCTCGCCGCGTCGCTGCCGATGTTCGGCGTGACGATTATGGTCACGCTGGGCGGCGGCACGAGCGACCGCTACCTGCTCGCCATCCTCAGCGTAAGCAGCCTGGCCGGCTTCGGCCTGATCTACCTCCTCGCCCGCGCGGTGCAGCGCGATCTGGCGGCACTGGCGGAAATCGCGGCGGGGCCAAGAGCCTGATTCGAACGCGAAAGCCGCTCGAACCGGCCACGGGATTATCCGTGTCGGGAGGAAATTCGTTGACAGAAGTGGGGGTGGTGATGAAGATGAAAGGATGGTGGCGGACCCGTCGCGCCGGCCCGCGGTCACTGCTTCCTTTCCTCACGCCTGCGGGTCGCCCTTTTTCTAATTCCGGTCGCGTATTCTCACGCCCGCCTAATGCCGCAACGTTTCTAACCGTTGAACCCGCGCCTGCCGGCAACGGCGAGAACCCCGATCGGCGCTCATGCCCACGCGGCTCACAGGCCGTCCGGCGATCACGCGGTCCGCCGCACCAGGGGCATTTACCCCACGCGCTTGCGGTGCCCCGGTGAGGTTCACTAAACCACAGGTAACTCGTTTTTGATGCGTCAATTTTCCGCCATCGTTTTTTCGACCAGACGATTGACACGGGGGGGGGGGCGCTATGATAGATTCCTCAGGCTTCCTCGACGCGAGGAAGGAGATGCAACGATGATGTTTCGATTCCTGACGATCCTGATCGTGGCGACGCTGCTCACTGGCAGCGCCGCGGGAGAAATCATCCGTTTCCGCCTCAGCGGCACGATCGACGTGAGCGATCCGTTCAACGTGCTGCCGGATGGGATCGAAAGCGGGATGCCGTTCTCTGGGACGTTCGCTTACGACCTCGACGCGGTCGATTTGTTGCCGGACGATCCGCAGCGAGGGCGGTACGAGTTTGGTCCGCACGCGGGCGAACTTGGATTCTTCATTCGAATTGGCCCACACGAGTTTCGCACGGACCCATCTCTCGGATTCGCGCTGGACTTGGGCAACGATGTGCTTCTCGGCGTGTCGCTGGGCGGAGAGCCAATACCGCCGCTCGGCGACTTCATTTCCGGACAAATAGCTGGAATATTTCCCTTCGCGGTCGAATTTCCGCGATTCCGGTTTCATTGGCAGGATTTATCGTTGACTGGCCTCATAGCGGATGAACTTCCGACTCAATTCGACCCTTACGTGTTGACATCTGTTGATCGGCCAACGGCTACTTTGGTCATCAATGGCTTCCAAATTGGCACCGTGACAACCGGTCCTCGGTGGTTCCGGATCGAAGCGGCGATCGATGCGTTGCAGCCGATACCCGAACCATCTGCCGTTACGTTGATGCTAGTTGGGCTAGTGTCATTCGGTGCCGGCATATCCGCGATTCATACTTTACGAATAAAGAAAGGAGTCCACAATGGAATGGACGGCACGAATACTTCGTCGAATCGCTGTACGTGATCGCGAGCTTTCTTTGTTGCCAGTGGACACGCGAAAACGTTCACGCCAATTCAGCATTGAACAGCTTGAGGGCCGCACGCTGCTTGCCGGTAACGCGAGCACGCCTTGGCCGGTTCTCGAAACAGTCCGAGACGAGCAATTCGCCGGTTGACATGGGGCCATCGGTTCTGCTCGAAGTTTCTCAAGCACAGGATGGAATCCGCGGCAAGCTATCCAAGAACCTTCGGACCGCGTCCGACCTCGCGGCAAAGGGCGACGTCGATTTAGCAACCGTGCCAGGACTGCGATTCAATGATTCTGGCGCGTTGTTGGTCACCGTGCGCGTGGACGCTCGCGAAGTGGACGCTGTGGCGCAACTGATCGCCCTGGGACTTTCGTACTCGACAGCGTCTTACGCGTACGAAAGCGTGACCCTCATCGAAGGGTGGATTTCCGGCGCGAACCTGGTGAAAGTCGCCGCTGAACCGTTCGTCTATTCCATCGACGTGCCGCTCGCGCCGACGACGCGCACCGGGTCCGTAAACAGCGCGGGCGATGGAATCCTCCGCTCGAATACGGCGCGTAGCCGCTTTGCGACTCAGGGCATCGACGGCAGCGGGACCCGCGTTGGCGTGATTTCCGACGGGGTGACGAACCGCTCCGCGGTGCAGGGTTCGCCGAACTTCGATTTGCCGACATCGATCACGATCGATCCTACTCGGCCCGGAAGCGGGAACGAAGGCACGGCGATGCTGGAGATCGTTCACGACCTTGCGCCCGGCGCGCAGCTCTTCTTTTCCGGTCCCGCCACGACCCTGCAGATGGCGGGTTCGATCAACTGGCTCGTAGGACAGGGGGTCAAAGTCATTGTCGACGATCTTGGATGGTTCAACGAACCGTACTTCGAGGACGGGCCCGTAGCGCAGGCTGTCGCAAGCGCTATTTCAAACGGCGTCGTCTATGTGAGCGCCGCGGGTAACGAGAGTCCCGATCATTACCAAGCCGCGTACAATCAAGGACCAAACTCAGGAAACGGCTTTTGGCACGACTTTGATTCTGGAGCGGGAACCAATATCGGGCAAATCGTCGAAATCCCGCCAGAAGGAGCCTTTCGTGCCGATTTGCAGTGGAGCGATGCGTTCGGCGCATCGACGAACAATTACGATTTGTACCTGCGCCGTTTTTCCGACAATTTCATTCTCGACCAGAGCACGGATAATCAAGCCGCAGGAGGGTTTCCGCCTCACGAGTTCGTCGAGTTCACGAATCCATCGACGACAACTTCCCTTTTGGCCTATGTGGCAATCAATCGCGTCAGCGGCGCCGCGCGCGAACTGGAGCTTTGGACGCGCGGCGACTCTGGGCAGCAGTACACGACCATCGGGGATGCGGTTTTTGGTCATCCGGCGGCGAACGGCGCGGTGGCCGTTGCTGCAATCAATTCCGGCGATCCAGGAAACGACGACGTGGCCTTCTATAGCTCGCGCGGACCCTCGACCGTTTACACGAACTTCGCCACACAAACAAACGTGCAGCGGAACAGCTTGGATGGGGCTGGAATCGACGGAGTGGAAACACGCATAGGCCAATTAGGACACTTCGATCAGAACCCGTTTTTCGGCACGTCCGCCGCCGCGCCGCACGTGGCGGCGATCGCGGCGTTGGTGCTGGACGCGAATCCGAATCTGACGCCCGCCCAGGTCACGACGATTCTCAACGGAACCGCGATCGACATTGGTACAACCGGATACGATCAGGTAAGTGGTTCGGGCCGTTTCGACGCGCTGAACTCGGTCTCTGCCGCCATGGGCGACTTGAACGTCGACGGAAGCATCGATCGCGCCGACCTGTCGATTCTCGCAAACAACTTCGGGCGCACGTCGGCGTTGCCGTTGCAAGGCGATGTAAACGGAGACGGAAAAGTCAACGTCAAGGACCTCGTTCTCTTGCGGAACCGGTGCGACTGCGACGGCGGCGAATCTTTGATGGGAGGCGGCGGTGGGGGCGGCGGCGAAATGATGGGCGGCGGAGAGGAGATGTTGGGCGGCGAGTCGGGCGGCGAGGACGGTGGCGAGTCGTTGCTTACCGAGACGCCGGCGAGAATCTATATCACGACTTCCGGCAGCACGCCCGGCGGCGGCGAGTTGCCGGAGTCGGTACCGAGTGTCCAACTCGACGGGCCGGAGGATTCGGTGACGCTTTACGTGTGGGCGTCGATGGGCGATTATGAAGTCATGCAGACTTTGGCGCTCGATGTGTCGGCGACGAACGAGGGCGTGGTGAAGGCAACGGCGAGCACGATTGCCAATCCAAACATCGTGGCGACGAATTTCGACGACGAAATCGTCGACACGCGCTGGCCCGAAGCGTGGGTGTCGGCCGGCACACTGAACCCGAACGGCGTCGGCGACGAAGCGCTCGTCGTCGGCGCGAAGACGGGAACGCTCTACACGAGCACGAACGCGATTCATGCGGCCTGGGACGGGACGGGCGGATTCATGGGCCTGCTCGACGAAGGTTACGATCCGACGGCGGATGCGTTCTTGCTCGGATCGGTGACGCTCGAAGCGCTCGCGGGCTCCGCGGGTCTTTCGACCGATATCGTGCTGTCCATCGGCGCGTTCAAGATCATCGTCGGCGAGTCGGGCGTGGCGCATCCGATTTACTTGGGGCTGGGCGAAACGACCGTCGACAACAACGACGTCGGCGCGACGGACGGCACCGCGCACGCGACGATTACCGTGGCGGCACAAGGTCCGTCGGCGCTGGTTGCGGGAGTGCCGTCGCGATTCGCGGACGATTCTCCGAGCGGGGCGGTGGACGTGGCGACGATCTCGGCGGCGGCGCGAGCGATGGTGCGCGCGGCCGTGCGATCGACGAGCGCGGAACCGCAGCGTGTCGTCTTGCGAGCGGTCGATGAAGCGATCGTGAGCGCCGCGGATGGCCGCGCGACGAGGAGGCCCATGCGGTCGAGCCGAGCCTTGTCGCATTCGGCGGGCGCGGTCCATTCTCTGACGGCCGACGTTGGTCAGATCGGTCTGTAGGACGAACTTGGTCGTCGAGGATTTGCATGGCGTCGCCAATCGACCCGGCCGTCTTATGCGCGCTACGTGGTATCCACTGCAGAGGCAACGATAGGCGCGAAACGCCGCGCCGCACGTCCCGAGCTCCGCGCCCCGCAAATAAAAAACCGGCCGGTGCGGTCCGTGATGGGCGTCACGGATGCGCACCGACCGGCGGGCGAACGAACTTGGGTGGCGATTCGTGGGTGCTAGTTGTTCGCCACTTGCGACTGACCGACCGCAGGATCGCCGGCCGATTGCGCCGGGGCGCTCGTCGCGTCTTGAGGAGCGGCTTTCGTCGCCGCATCCGCCGCGCTTTCCGGCACGAGTTGGACCGCCAGGCTGCTGACCAGCTTCGACTCGGCCGTGAACACGTGGATCTGCGCGGTCGTCGCTTCGCTGAGGCCGACTTCGGGCAGCGTGATCGTCGTGCTCTTTCCGTCCCACCTGACCATCGTCGTGGGTAGCGACAATTGACCGATTTGCAGCGAAACCTTGCCCTGCTTCTCGCCGAGGTTCTGGCCTTCGAGGGTCAGCGTTGAGCCTACGGGCACGGCCGGCAGCTTGTCGGCCGCCTGAGCCTTGTCGAGGGCTTTTTCGGCGGCGTCGGCCGCGGCTTGCTTGCTCGCCTCGTCGGCCGCGGCGTCAGTGGCGGGTTCGGAAGCGGTCGGAGCCGCAGGGGCTTGCGGAGCAGCCGGAACCACCACTTGTTCGACCACCACAACTTCCTCGCGAATCACCGGTGGGCACGGCAGCAGTGGCAGCGTGAAGCAGAAGCCGTGGTGATGGTGATCGTGGTGCCCGTGATGACCGTGGCCGTCGTGATGGCCGTGCCCGTTTCCGGCATGGCCGTTGTGCGGCGGATCGATCGGCTTCGGGAAAGGCTTGGGCAGCGGCTTGGGGAATGGCTGCGGCTTCTTGACCACGTCGGTGATCGGCTGCCGCTTGATTCCGTCGACCGGCTTCTTCACCGCGTCGCCGATCTGCGGCCGACGCACCTTCTCGGCCGAGCCGCCGACCTGGATCGGCGCCTTGCCGGTTCGGTTCGATGCGTTGCCCTGTGAACCTTTGGCTTTGGACGAGAACCCGCCGCCAGGTATCGACCCGCCGCTGCTCTTGAACGAACCGCCATTAAAGGACCCACCGTGAAACGAACCGCCGGAGGACCGACCCGACGAGCGGCCGCCGGAGTTGCCCCCTCCGCTTTTGCCGCCCTTTCCGCCGGCGAACGCATGTTCGACCGGCACAGCGACCACCGCGGCCAAAGCGGCGGCGACCAGGATTGTTCCAAACCGTTGCATGACTTGAACTCCTACAATGAGGTTGACGTTTTGTCCGGCAACTTCGTCAGGCGTAGGACGCTCCGGTTTGTTACACGGTATTTTTCCGAGAATCTGCGGTTCCTTCCGTCCCAGGTGACCTGGGACGGCCGGCCGGGTTAAGATGGCGGAAAACTGCCCGCTGTGGCCGGGCAATCGGTAGCCCGACAAGTCGGTCGAAGCGTTCGCGGGGAGCGATCCGCATGAAGTTCGAGAGAAATCCTGGCGAGGGCCGTTCGCTGCACGCCCTTGCCGCGCTGTTGCTTCTCTCTGGCTTGTCGGCCGTGTCGCAGGCCGAAGACTGGCCGCGGTGGCGCGGTCCGCGCGGCGACGGAACCTGGCAAGCGCCCCCGTTGCCCGAAAAATGGCCGGACGGCGGTCCCAAGCAACTTTGGAAGCAACCGATCGGCGGCGGATATTCCGGCATTTCGGTCGTCGGAAATCGCGTCGTCACAATGGATCGCCAGAAGGAGCCGGCTGAGGTCGAGCGGATCGTGTGTTTCGGCGCGGACACAGGCCGCGAGTTGTGGAGACACATCTACCCGGTCGTGTACGGCAAACTGGACTACGGCAACGGTCCGCGGGCCGCGCCGACGATCGCCGACGGCCGTGTGTACACGCTCGGGGCGCTGGGCCACGTCTGCTGCGTCGAACTCGACACGGGCCGGCTCGTCTGGTCCGTCGACACCGTGAAAGAGCACGGCGCGGCGATCCCCGAATGGGGCCTCGCCGCGTCGCCGATAATCGACGGCGACCGCGCGATCGTTCACGTCGGCGCGAAGCCCGGCGGATGTCTGCTGGCCCTCGACGGCCGCGATGGCCGCGTCGTGTGGCGCGCCGGCGACGACCCGGCCGGCTATTGCACGCCGATCCTCATCGAGCACGCCGGCCGCCGCCAACTCATCGCCTGGACGCCCGAGCACATCGTCGGGCACGATCCCGGCGATGGCACGGTGCTGTGGAAAGTGCCCTACAAAGTCACCTATGGCGTCTCCATCGCCACG
>QEVJ01000223.1 GCA_003576845.1 Planctomycetota bacterium | reverse complement strand
TGTATCGACTCGTGGCCTACGCCGACCAGCCGCTAAGAGCGATGTTTCTCCTGGCGGTCAACTGCGGTTTCGGCAACGCGGACTGCGGAACGCTTCCGCTCAGCGCATTGGACCTGACGGGCGGCTGGGTAAACTTCCCGCGACGTAAGACCGGCATTCCGCGGAGGTGCAAGCTGTGGCCGGAAACCGTCGCGGCGTTGCGTGAGGCAATCGCCAAGCGACCGAAGCCGAAGGATGACGCCGACGCCGGGCTGTGTTTTGTGACGAAGTATGGCGCGGCGTGGTACACCGGCAGGCCCGGCGGCCCGGTGACGAACGAGGCCATCAAGGTGTTCAAGGCGTTGGGCTTGCATTCGGCCGGGCGGGGCTTCTACACATTGCGGCACGTGTTCCAGACGATCGGCGATGAAGCGAAAGACCCGGTTGCGACGCGGGCAATTATGGGCCACGTCGATGATTCGATGAGCGGCGCCTATCGCGAAGGTGTGTCCGATGAACGGCTCACGGCCGTGGCGAACCACGTGCGAAAATGGCTGTTCCCGCCGAAGAAGAGAACCCCGCCGGAACGAACGGCAGCGGCTAAGGCGAAAAGAACACCGAAGCGGTGACCGGCGCCGTTTGCTGGAGCGATCGTCTACTTCGACGCACTTCGCCGGGAGCCGCTTCATTGCCGAAAGCCAGAAGCCCACGGCCCGCGTGCCGGAGAGGACGAGTAGAGCCGGGATCGTGTTTCGGTTGATGCCGACGATCCGCTCGATAGTCCGGAACGAGTTCCGCCTTGGCCGGGTCGATCCGCGTCACCGATGGCGTTCGGTTCCTTGACGATCCACGTCTTGCCGCAGTCGCAGCAGCAGACTCGCGGGTTGCCGTAGGGGTCGCGGCCATGTTTCTTCGTCCGGGGGTGACGGCAGGCGCTCCCGGATTCCGAGAAGCACAAGCCGGCCTTTTTGCTGGAACTGGCCGATGACGAGTTCGCGCTAATCAAGCGCGCGGCGGGCGGCAAAACATCGACGTGGGCGCGCGAAGTCTTGCTTCGGGCTGCTAAACGGCAGAAGCCGTAGCGGAGAGAGGGGGAACGAACCCTTCCGTGAGTGCACGGAATCCTACGGGCGGGTATAAATCGCCTGCGCCGCCAAGACGCGGGCCGCTCTCCTTTGTAAGGGGAAAGCGGAGTTGCTATGTATTCGACGTTGTTCGGCAAGTAGAATGACGAAGATGTTGCTCCGCGTGGTGCGGTTCGCGCGAATGATGAATAAATCGTTCAATATCGAGATTCAAGGCGACGGCGTTGCGCCCGAGACCGTTCGGGTCAGCGATCTGTTTGCGGTTTTGCGCTCATTCGGAATCGCCATTGAGGCAACCGCTCGCGCATCGGCAACTGACGATGTTGACGCGGACCTGTTTCTTGTCAATGTCGATCGTGGCAGCAATGTATTGACGCTGAAAACGGACGATGCCGGATACGTCGCTGCGGTTGCTTGCGCTACGGCCATCAAAAATCGCGATTTCACTGGCCTTCCCAGCAAGGCACGAGAGTCACTCGATGCTATCTGGCACACGGCACGAAAGCGCCAATGGAGTGCGGTCGTCATCAAAAACGGAAGCGGGATGCCCGAAGCCGCGATCCGGCCGGACAGCGAATTGCTATCCAGTTCAATCATTAGAGGCATGACTTCGCTGGTCGCGAACATTGACCGCGTTGGCGGGACCAATCCGCCAACGGCAAAGCTGATTTTCCTGAATGGAGATTCGCTTACGGTTCCGGTTGCCGATGTTGAGCTATCTAGCCGCCTGGGAAAGTCGCTGTATCACACGGTTTCCGTTGAAGGTGAAGCGTCCTGGGATAGTCGGACATGGAGGCTCGTCGACTTCAAAATTACCGAGATTGGGCCATACAACGAGGATGCTGATATTCTAGAAACTCTCGGCGGACTGGCGGTTGCTGCCGCAGGCCGTTGGGATGATATAGACCCCGACGAGTACATTCGGCAACTTCGTTCGGACGATTAGCTATGGCCGTCAGCGTTGACGCTCAGATTCTAATATGGGGAGTCAAGGGGCAAGCGACTCCTAATCGCGTGGACATGATCGTCCGTGCGGCACACTTTTTCGCGCAATGTAGAAGCGGCAAAACGCGGATTATCGTTCCAGCCCAAGCACTCGCCGAGTATCTGGTCGGATTCGACGACGAATCACTTCAAGAGAGCCTTCGTTTGATATCCGAAGGCTTCATTATCGCCCCCTTAGACGCCAAGGCTGCTGCAATTGCCGGGGAGTTGCAGCGAGATTGGGATGAACTAAAGGGAATTATTTCTGACTTCAAGGAATACGGGGCGACGAAGCAGACGGTAAAAGCAGATATCAACGTAATTGCTAGCTCCATCGCATCGGAAGCAACAACTCTCTACACCGACGAAGCCGAGAAATTCAGGCGAATTGCCAAAGGACGCATTCTTATTAAGCGACTACCTGAGTTGCCTGCCCGCCAAACGTCCATAATCGCAGAAGCCGACGACGGGTTCTGACGAATGCCTTGCCTAAAAATGCAAACGGTATCATTTCCCGCCATCGGCTACAGTGCCCGCATGGCCGAGAACGGTCGCTAGTTTTTTTCCCACCGATCCCCGTCGAACCGAAACGGCCCGTTCCGCAGCTTATAGGTAAGCTGGTGGCCCAGGTCGGTCGGCGTCCGGATCGTCACGAAGCCCGCGGCCAGCACGGCCACGACGATCTCTTTGAGCGTCATCGGCCCCGTCAGCACGTCATCGACGGTCTGCATGAGCGTTCGCCGCTCCGGCAGGCGCGTGGGATGCTCCGCCCGGCGATAGATGGCCGACTTCCCGGCCGTGCCGATCCGCACCCGCTGAATGATGCCGTTCTTGCGGAGCTTCAAGAGATACTTGTCGACCGTCCCCTTGGCCCAAGCCCGCTTGGGGTCCGCGGTCTCTAGGGCGGCGTGAACTTCGTCCGCGGTGAAGTCCCGCCCCACGGGGATTACCGTGTCGATGGTCTGCCGCATCTTCCGATGGCCCGGTACTTGGTCGAAGCCGAGCGAACGCTCCAAGCGGGCTATCTGGCGGAGTGTGATTTCGTACTCGGCCTGGACGCGCTTGCGGGCCGCGTCGCGCTTCCGCCGGGCAAGGGCGCGTAGTTCGTCGAAATTTTCCATGCCCGAGCGGTAGCGCAGTGAAACCGCAAATTCAACACTCCCAGCCCAATGCCCACCCGGCCAAGAACTGCTAGCCCGCCGGCGGCTCTGGTTCAGAATCGACCACCTTGGGCGCATCGGGACCATCGGGAGGCGGCTTCGGAGCGGCCTTCGCCAAGAGGGCTTCCAATTGCTCGATTACGGCGCGACTGTCTTTAAGGAGGCGTTCCGCCTCTTTTCTCACGGGATCGTCGGAATTCATTCGCCTGCCCCAAATCGCTTCGCCCGATCAAGACGGCGAAACTAAGGCGAAAGCCGTGCCGAGCCAGGAACACGCGATTCGGATACTACCTCCAATTGTCGCCGGCATTGCGGCGCCGACGCTTGGAGGCAGGTTGGCTAACGCTACCCCTTTTCTATCGGCCTTCCAAGATGTCGCCGATGCGGCCGTCTACCCACTCGGCTGCCTTCCGGGCCAAATCCGGATCGGACTTCGCGGGCAACGGCGAAGTACCCGAAAGCTCATACGCTTTCACGGCGATTGCCCACAGGCGAAGTGCATGAAAGTAATTCGCGTGATAGGCCTGCCGCTTGGCGTCCGCTTCCATGCGAAGTTCGTCTTCCATTGCGATTTCGATGAACAGCCGCAGCGCAACGGCCGGCCATGCGGGCGGTACGAAGCCGAGGCCAAACCATCCTAGCTTCTCTAAGTCCCGCCACAGCTTCGCGAAGTCCTTTACGCTGTTGATTTCGCTGAGCGTTTTGGCCGCCGTCACCACAAACAGCGTTGACGCCATCTTCTGCCAGGACTTGTTTACTGCCGCGCCCTGCGATGCCAACTCGCGGCCTTCGATCAGCCACGCTCGCTTCTTGAGGTGGTCCTCTCGCTGGTCGGCATCCAAAGTCATGCTCATCTGGTCGAGGTCGAACAGCTTGTCCATGAACTCATCGTCCGACGAAGGAATGCCCTCGCCATTCGCTGCCGCAAGACCGCCGACATAATCAAGCAACTCCGCAGCGACGCGCGCCGTGGCGAGATTCAATCGAAGCCGCGCCCCCACGCTCACCGTTGGCGACGCCCCCTGTTCGAGCTTTAACGCTTCGGTTTTCGCTTCATGGCGTTTCCGTGACTCGGACACCAATTGTGCCAACGTTCGGTCATCTCCCATTTGGATTCCTCCGGCGCGCGAGAAGCAGAAATGATCGCAGAGGCTACCGCCTCGGAACCGCATCGGGCGTCCAAGTATAGACTAGCGACTGTGAACGGCACGGCAATCGCCGTTAGACGGAAAGCCTGCGATGGCTACGCTCGATCAGCCCAAACACACGTTGGCATTGCGCCGTTGCCGACGCGGGGCAGGGCGCTTGGCCCACGATGGGATCAGCCACGTGCCGCCTTCAAGATACGCCCCGGGAATGCGACCGTCGCGCAGCCACTTCTGCACGATCCGCGGGTGTGCGTCGATACGCCGCGAAAACGTCGAGACGACAAGGAAGGGGCGCGATTGCGAATTACGGGACATGATTGTCAGTGCGACGGTGGAACGGCGATGAGGAGACGTGAGGGGAGACCCTTGCATCTTTCTTGTGCGGGCGAACCCAGCAATGCCCCATTATAGCCCCTGTGCGGCCCGCTGACACGCTCACGCTTCGCCAAGCACTCCGTACACCGTCGGTCTGCTGACACGCACCGTGCGCGCGATAGCGGCCACAGACGTGCCTTCGGCCTTTAGTCGTCGGATGACGGCGATCTGACCCGAAGTAACCGACTTGCGGTTGCCAGGTTTGCTCCCGCCCCAGCGTTTGCCGTTGGCTCGGGCGACGGCTTGGCCGGCGACGATCCGTTCCGATCGGACTTCGTTCTCGTAGGCGGCGACGCTGGCGAGAACGTTGGCCATGAGGCGGCCGGATGGCGTTTCAAGGTCGAGGCCGTCCCGAAGTGAGACTAGACCGACTTTTCGGGCGCGGAGGTCGTCGAAGAGCGCCGTGAGGCCGCTGGCCGTGCGGCCCAAGCGGTCCAAGCGCCAGACGACAACGTTCGCGACTTTGCCGGCGGCGATGTCGGCGGCGAGCTTCCGCCAGCCGGGCCGGTCCATCGTCTTGCCCGTGGCTTTGTCCCGATACCACGTGACCGGTTGGCCGTCAGCGTAGGCTTCGGCCCAGCGCTTCAGGTCCGGTTCCTGCGACTTCGTGTCCTGCTTTTTCGACGATACGCGAACGTAAATGGCGACGTGGCGCATGATGCCCTCGGGCGGTCGGTTTGTGACCGGCTGTAAAGGATGATCTGTAAACCGTGGCTGACACTTTGGCCGCGGCGCAAGTCGTTGATTTGCAACGCGCCGATCGGCCGATTTCGAGAGGGGATGAAACTTTACACTTTTGGCCGCTGGCGTTTGGTCGCTCGGCGGTTCGGTGCGCTCGGCTTGGCTTTGGGCTTTGCGGCTGGCTTGGCTACCACGAATCCGAAGTAGTCAAACAACCGACTGGCCGTCGCGAAGTCCATGCTGTCGGTATCGCCGCGGAGAAACCGGGCGAGCGTGGGCTGGCTCAAGTCGAGAGCCTTCGCCACGGCGTTGACGGATGGGGCAGCGGCCAATTCAGCGCGGAGTAGGTTCGTGAGCGATAGCGGCTTGCGGGGCTTGGGCATGGATCAACCTTGGAGCATCGGGAAGGGGAATATAAAAGCGTCCGGCTGGCCGATGCCGTCCGGGCGCGACGTGGTTCATTCGGCGAGCATTTCGCCCCCTTCGACGGCTTGGAGCATGGCCCGCAGGTTGTTGCGGTGTTTCTTGGCGAGCGCGACGTACCTTTCGAGCGGTTGGCCGTCCAAGCCTTCCGCCTGGGCGATTTGTTGGGCGCGCTGGGCGAACGGCGTCGCCAAGTCGCGGCGGCTGAGCGAAAGAACGGTGCAACGGCTGACCAACGGGTGCGAATCTTCGCAGCCATCGAACAGCGCTTGCTCGCCTTCGACCGTGGTCGTAAACAGCCACACGACGTGCGCCGGGATGCGTTCGAGCGTGACGAGCAATTGGCGGACGGTCCCTTTGCGGAGGCCGTGAGCTTCGTTAACGAGGAATGCCCACCCGCCTTTGCCGATCGCGCGGCAGTTGCTCATCCGTTCCAATTCGGCCACGCGGCCGGGCGAAAGGTTTTCGGCGTCGACTTCCTCCGTCGACCATTCGTCGGCAATCTCGGCGGCGAGCAAACGGCAAATCGAGCTTTTGCCCGTGCCGGATTGGCCGTTGACCCAAAAGGCGCGGCCGCCGATACCGCGCTCGCGTAGCTTGGCGATGCGGGCAATCGCTTTGTCTTGGCCCACGACTTCGGACCATGTTTGCGGGCGATATTCTTCGTGGAGTTGCATGGCGTGTATCTCGATTCGTTGTTCGTGAATTGGAAAGCGCCAGGCCGCCGGACGATGCCAAGCGGCCTGGGCGCGTCGTGACGTTGCTATGCTGCGGATTGACCAAGAACGAAGTCGGCGGCGCGTTGGGCCGCGGCGGCGGCCGTTACCACAAGCCGGGCGTCTTTGCGAATCGCGCGCAGCCATCCGGCGACGTAGGCCGCCGAGTTGTCGAGCGTGGCCGTTTCGATGCCCGTATGGCCGCATAGGAAAGCCGCCGTCATTTCGGCGATCAATTCCTCTTTGCCGTAGCTTTCGCTTCCGAAATGGACGGCTTCGACGATGCTGGGGCGGTTCAAGCGATCTTTGTGACCCGTCGAATGCGCCAATTCGTGGAAGAGCGTGGCGTGGTAGGCTTCGGCCGTGTCGAACGCGCCGATCTTGGGCATCCCGACCATATCATCCGATGGGCGATAGAACGCCCGGTCGAAGTCGTGGCGGATTGCTGGCCGCCGCGGCATGTTGCGGACGACTTGCTGGCAGCGCTCAATCGGCGTGTTGGGCTGGTCGAAGACTCCGCCCGGCGGAATCAAATGGTCGATGCCGTCGATCTGGCTGGCGTGGAAGACCGTGTAATGGCGGAGGATCGGGATTTTGGCCGCCTCGCCCGTATCACGGTCTTCGCGCTCCCATTCCTTCCAAAATACAAGGGGCGCGCCGTGTTCGCCTTCGCGAACGTGGCCGCCGATCTGGGCTTGGCGATACGTCAGCCAGAAGGGCGACGAGTAGCCGAACGCGGACAGAAGAAACACGTTGACGCCGCGATACTGCTTTAGCGTCGTGAGATTCCGCGGCCAAGCGAATCGGCCGCCCCACGGGCGACGCCACGGGGGCGTGCCCTTTTCGAGTTGTTCGACAATCAGCGCAGTGAGGATCGAGGATTAAATAACATCCCAAATTGAGATGCCGTATTTGCTGCACAGGTCGTGCTAGCACCGGCGGGTTCGGGAGGTTATTTCGTCCTCGACC
>QEVJ01000222.1 GCA_003576845.1 Planctomycetota bacterium | reverse complement strand
ATGATCCAAATCGCCGCCATCCAAACCATGCTCCACCGCCTATGCCGCCCACCCGTGCGGCAACGCCGTGACAGCGTTTAACAAACAGCCTCTAAGAGTTTGAGTCTTGCTTAAGCCTTTCGCCTTCAACCTTAAGCCTTCCTCCCTGCGTTTTCCGCGAAAAAACCGGCCCCAACTATTCACAGCCGCCTATCCTAGATGTTAGAATGCGGCTGCCCGCACCGAACCAGTCGCTCTAAGGAACCATCGGACCTGCCGTGTTCTGCGGCAGCGGAGCGATCGGGAAAGTTTTTCCCGTCGGCGGCAATTCACTTCGTTTTGCGATTACCAGTTCATTGGGCCTTGCGGCTTCGTTGCTGCGTTCGCGCTCGCCGTGCTTTCGCACGCGACGCAGCGCCGCGAACCGGGCGGCTCCTTTCCATCGTTGGGCGGATTCCGTCTCCGTCCGCCAGATCACTTCCGGTGTTTCATGTCGAATGCACTTCTCTTGGATCCTCGATCCTACTCCACTTCCCAAGGCGTCTCTGTGACTGCGACGAACCACGCCGCCGTGGCTAAGGGTAAGTTGCCCGCCCTGAGCGACGCGGCCATCAAAGACGTGGCCAAGCTGTTCAAGCTGCTGGCCGACGAAACGCGGCTTCGTATTCTCACGCTGCTCACGAAGCACGACGAATGCCACGTGCGGGCGCTGTGCGACGTGCTCGGCCAAAGCCAGCCCGCGGTGAGTCATCATCTCGCGTTGCTCCGAAAGATCTTCTCGACATCGTCTTCGACGGCTTGCCCGAGGCCAACCGCCGCATCCGGCTCGAAGATTACGTGCTGATGTATTCTCCGCCGGCAGCACCATAATTGCGGCGGAATCTCGGCGCGTCGACGCGCCACGACGGCGAATGCCACGGGCATTCGCCCGAACGGCGGTCCGCACGGCGTCGCAGTTTCTGTATACTGTCGGCGCAGCGCGTGCTATGGTTGGGTGGATTGGCGCGTCGTCGCGGTGACGGGCGCATTGCGACTCCACCATCGCCGTCGGAATCAGACTTCATGCTTAGCGAGCGAATCGGATTCGTGGGCGCAGGCCAAATGGCACTCGCCTTGGCGCGAGGTTGGCTCGCCGCCGGGCTGGTTCGGGGCGACCAACTCGCGGCAATTGATCCCGTTGCCGCGGCCCGCGAGCGTTTCGCCGCCGAGATTCCCGGCGCCCACGTCTGCGACGTCGCTGCCGTCGCCGCGACGCTCGGCCCGTGCGATGTCGTAATCCTCGCCGTCAAGCCGCAGCAGATGACCGCCGCCCTCGCGCCGACCGGTTTCATTGACGACCAAAAACTCGTTGTCTCGATCGCGGCCGGCGTGCCGCTCGCCGCGCTGGAATCGTCGCTCGCTCGCGGCCGGCTCGTGCGCGTCATGCCGAACACGCCCGCGCTCGTCGGCCAAGGCGCCAGTGCCTACGCCCTCGGTCGCGGCGCAACGCCCGCCGACGCGGCGCTCGTCGACCGGCTGCTCGCCGCCGTGGGCAAGGCCGTTCGCGTCGACGAAAAACTGCTCGATGCCGTCACCGGTCTTTCCGGCTCCGGCCCGGCGTTCGTCTACGTCCTGATCGAAGCCCTCGCGGACGGCGGTGTGCTCGCGGGCCTCTCCCGCGACGTGGCCCTGACGCTCGCCGCGCAAACCGTCAAAGGGGCCGCCCAAATGGTGCTCGAAACGGGCGAACATCCCGGCACGCTCAAAGACCGCGTGGCCAGCCCCGGTGGAACCACGATCGCCGGTCTGGCCGTGCTCGAACAGGGCAACTTCCGCGGTACGCTCCTCCGTGCCGTCCAAGCCGCGGCGGAGCGAGCGACCGAACTCGGCCAGAAAAAGGCGTAACTCGCAACCGCTGCCCAGGGACTTTCCCGCGCCCCTCGCCCCGCGCCCCCAACCCGCTTAAAATACGTCTCGTTGGCCCGCCGCCAACGGTCATTTCCGTTCCCGTTTCCGTTTGTTGTGGGCCGCCCGCGCGGCAAGGTTGAGCAAAGACATGAGTGCACCGACATTTTGCATGGTCGACGACAAGTACGTTCCTCTGTGGCGCGTGATGTGGGTTTCCAAGACGCCGCACTTTTGCGGCGAAGACGATTGCCAGTGCGAAGGCTGCTACGAAGTCCGCCTCGAACAAGACGAAGCCGTTTGGGCCACCTCAAAGGAAGAACGCGACGGCGTCCTCAAAGCCCTCGAAGAATGGGGCAGCGGCTACGGGCCGGGCGAAGGACCGTGGGAAGGACAGTGAGGAGAAGTCTCAAGTCTCAGGTTTCAAGTTTCAATTGAAACGACAGTCCGTCGCGTGGGCCCAGCGGACTCGCGCTTTCCTCGCCTTCACACAACGAGCCTTGGGCCTTGAACCTTATTTGAACCTTGAAACTTGATCCTTGGATACTCGGAACCCGAACCTTCGCCCGGAGGGCGTCATGTCGACTTTTGAAAATCCCGCCTACCGCTGGCGCGAAACCTACTTCGTCCTCATGGGCGCGAACGATCGCCCGACCGTGTCGCAGGTCGAATCGGCCCTCGCCGCACTCAACGACCGTTTTGAGTTGCAGAATCTTCAGGCCGACGACGAGGGCCGCTTCGAGTCGGTCACGCTTGTTTCGCCCGACGACTTCGCCGCCCTCGACATCTGCTACTCTCAAGGTGATGAGGTCGCCGAGCAAGTCGCCCAGCTCGTCAAAGAGATGAAGCAGAGCGGCGTGAACAAGAGCGAGTTGAAGAAGATTGCGGCCGCCACCGCCCGCCTCGACGTGCTCCACTTTCAGGACGTCGCCGCCGGGATCGACAGCGCCGTTTCCGCCGCCGACTTCGACGAAGACAACCTCGAAGAAATGTTCGACCCCAGCGCCCTGCTCGTCGTCCTCGAAGCCCTAGTGGAACTAACCGGCGGCATCGCCGTGGACCCCCAGACGGGAACGACGGTGTGAGCGGTTGGAGGTTAGAGCTTAGAGGTTGGGGAATTGTGAATGGAAAATGGTGAATTGTGAATAATGAATGAAGAACGTGGAACTGCGGCTGCGAAGTGCGCGCCCACGCATTTACAATTCACCACTCGCCATTTTCCAATCACAATTCCTTCCGGATCGCCCGGTCGCGCAATATTCCCCGAATCCTGAAGCCTGAATCCCGGCCCCCGCTCCATGCTCGCCAAAGACATCAAACCCGGCGCCGTTGTCGTTTACAACGACGCTCCCGTCATGATTTCGTCGGTATCGGTCCAATCGCCGTCGGCCCGCGGCGCGGCCACGCTCTACAAGTTCCGCGCCCGCAACCTGGTGGCGAAGACGAAGGTCGACATCACGCTCAAGGGCACGGACACGCTCCCCGAGGCCGACTTCCAGCGCCGCAGCGTCAAGTTCATGTACGCCGACGCCGCGCAGGTCCACTTCCTCGACGAAACCGACTACAACCAATACTCGCTCGACAACGAGATCGTCGAAGACGAGCGGCCGTACATGACAGAAAACCTCGAAGGCATGGTCGCCATGATCTACAACGACGAGTGCGTGGGCATCATGCTGCCGACGACCGTCGCCCTCAAAGTCATCGAGTGCGACCCGGCCGTCAAAGGCGACTCCGCCACCAAACGCACCAAGCCCGCCAAACTGGAAACCGGCCTCATCGTCCACGTCCCCGAGTATCTCACGCAAGGCGAAACGATCAAAGTCGATACCCGCACGGGCGAGTTTCTTTCCCGGGCCTAGACCGATCGCCGTGACGTAGGTCAGTGACGTAGGTCAGGCCAAGCGGCGCAAGACTGACTTTTCTCAATCGACGCAATCCGCGCCGGCCGGGCAGAAGCAAGGGACGAGCAAGCACATGATGAACGTTGATTGTTGAGTGATGAACGAGGAACGAAATACAACGTTGCATGGAACCGCCCCCGTCGCTCGTCACGGCTCGCTCATCAATCATCGTTGATCCTGAGCATTCCGATCCCCGCCCCAGCTACTTTCACAAATCTCGAACCAGAAAGCTCAAATCTGATATTTGATCTCGTATTTCGCTCGAGTTGCCCCGTCCCTCCTGACTCCCGGCTCTCCGAGTTCTCCCGCGTCCGACGCCCCGGACCCCGCGCCCCTCCATGACTCACGACGTTGCCATCATCGGCGCCGGCATCGTCGGTCTGGCGACTGCACAGGCGCTGGCGGAGTCGACGAGCGCTTCGATCATCGTCCTTGAAGCCGAGAAGGGCATCGCCGAACACCAAACCAGCCATAACAGCGGCGTCATCCACGCCGGGCTGTACTACAAGCCCGGGTCGCTCCGCGCCAAGAATTGCGTCGTCGGCCGCGAAGCGATGTACGCCTTCTGCCAAGAGCACGGCATCCCGCACGAACGCTGCGGCAAGCTCGTCGTCGCCACGAACGAGGCCGAAATTCCGGCCTTGGACGAAATCGAACGCCGCGGCCGGGCCAACGGTCTCGATGCGATCGTCCGGCTTGCCGCCGAGCAACTCCACGACTACGAACCGCACGTCGCCGGTGTCGCGGGCCTCTGGGTTCCCTACACCGGCATCATCAACTATCGCCGCGTCGCCGAAAAATACGCCGAGCTGTTCCGCGCGGCCGGCGGCGAAGTCCGCACGACCTGGCGACTCACCGCGCTGCACCGCGACGCCTCTGAAATCGTGCTCTCCACCACCGGCGGCGAAGTCCGCACGCGAAATCTCATCGCCTGCTGCGGGCTGCAAGCCGACCGCGTCGCCCGCCTCTGCGGCATCGACCCGCTGGTCCGCATCATTCCCTTCCGCGGCGAATACTACGAACTCGTGCCCGAACGCACGTCGCTCGTTCGCAATCTGATCTATCCCGTCCCCGACGCGCGGCTTCCGTTCCTCGGCGTCCACTTTACGCGGATGATCGACGGCGGCGTCGAAGCCGGCCCCAACGCCGTCCTCGCCCTCAGTCGCCACGGCTATAACTGGTCGCGCATTTCGCCCGCCGACCTCCTCGACGTCGCGGCCTATCCCGGCGCGTGGCGGATGTTCCGCCGCTTTTGGCGCACGGGCATCCACGAAGTCCACCGCTCGCTGAGCAAACGCGCCTTCGTCCGCGCCCTGCAAAAACTAATCCCCAGCCTCACCGAACAAGACGTAGTGCGAGCGGGCGCTGGGGTCCGCGCCCAAGCTGTCGGCCCCGACGGAAAACTCGTGGACGACTTTCATATCCTGGAAGCCGAAAAACAAATCCACGTCCTCAACGCCCCCAGCCCGGCGGCTACGGCGTCGCTGAGCATCGGCGCCCACCTCGCGCAGCTCGCGAAAGAACGCTTCGAATTGGAACCCAAATCCTAGCTGCTACCCTGTTGTGCGGCGATTGGGCTGTGGTTTGCTCAAAGAGTCAAGGTGACGCTGCGGTCGAGCGTTTCGCCGTCGCGGAACGAGTCCTGCGGCGGCAAGGCGTCTTTTTGCCGTAGTTCACGCTACGTTTCGACGCGCGCCGTTGACGCCACGATCCCGCGGATCATTCCCTTTCCTTCAGCTTCCGGACGGCGTCGCGTGCTCGTTCGAGAAACGCTTGCTTGGGTTCTCCGGCTTCGAGCCACATCGGCGCGCCGAACGTGATGCAGCTTAGCAGCGGAACCGGCAAGAACTCGCCGCGCGGCAGAATGCGGTTCAGATTCTCGATGTGAACTGGAATCAACTCCAGGTCCGGCCGTTTCTTGCACAGGTAGTACAAACCGGACTTGAACTCGCCGATTTCCTCGCCGCTGCTGCGGCCGCCCTCGGGAAACACAATCAGCGAATACTTGTCGCCGATTTCGCGGAGCATCAGATCGACCGGGCTCTGGTGAATCTTGATTTCCCGCCGGTCGATCAAGATCGCGTTGAACAGCTTCGCCATGTACTGGCGGACGCGGCCCCGCTCCCAGTAGTCCTTGGCAGCCACGGGCCGCGTCAATGCCCGCACGTGCAGCGGCAACGACGACCACAGCACGACCGCGTCGAGATGACTGGTGTGATTGGCGAAGTAGACTCGCTGGCACGCATCGGGCTGGCAGTCGACCCAGCGCACGCTCGCGCCGCTCAATAGCCGCGCGATCAGCGCCAAGAGGTTGCCCATCATGAACCGGGGTCGGGGGTCAGGGGTCGGGAGTCAGGGAGCGATACGGCATTCGGATTTCGGGATTCGGCGGATCGCTTTCATGCTATCGCGTCGAACTCCGTCGGCAAAGGGCGGTGCGAACCGCCGGCGCCCCGTGCGACGCTGCGCGGGCACTTCGAGGAATAAATGCCCGCGATCAGGCGTTCGTAGCCGCGGACCATGTTGTCGAGCGACCAATGGTTCACCACGAGTTCGCGGCCGGACTTGCCCAAGCGCCGTCGGGTCGTTTCATCCTCAAGCAGCATTGCGACGCGTGAGGCCATTGCGGACGCGTCGCCCGGCTCGACCAGATAACCCGTATCCCCGTCGCGAACCGTTTCCGGAATCGAGCCGACGCGCGGCGCCACGACGGGCACTTCGCACGCGAGCGCTTCGAGAATCGACACCGGGTTCGCTTCCATGTGCGAGGATAGACAGAACGCGTCGGCGGCCGCGAGAACCTCCGGCACGTCGCTGCGGTTGCCGAGTAAGCGGACCGCGTCGCCAACGCCCAACTCCATTGCGCGGCGTTCGATGTTCGCACGCTCCGGACCTTCGCCGACGACGAGCAGTTTGACCTCGGGCCGCGTTCGTCGCACGTTGGCGATCGCTTCGAGGAGCATTGCGTGGTTCTTCTCGGGCCGAAGCGCCGCGACGATGGCTACCGCCCGGTCCACTGGCGACAGGTCGAGTTGGGCGCGAAGCGTTTCGCTCCGCGGCTGCGGCCGAAAAAGCTCGGTATCGACGCCGTTGGGAATCACGTACACCTTCGCCGCCGGAAAGCCTTCGATCTCGACCAGGTGTTTGCCGTGCGGCGCGGCGACGGCGATGAACGCATCCGTGATCGGCGTGAGCAGCCGGTTCAACCGCCCAATGCCGTCAGGCCAACCGGTGGAATGCAGAGCCGCCGCCACGACAGGCAAACCCGCCCACCATGCCGCCAGCCGACCCCAGAACATCTTATCGCCCGCGCCGACGGTGATTGCCGCGTCGATGCGTCGCTCGGCAAACAACCGCGTCAGCCGACCCAACACGCGGACGTCGTATTTTCCGCCGAGCAGGCCAAAGTGAACCGGAATCTCGTCGGAGAGCATTTCACCAAGCGGCCCGCGTTCCTTGAGGCAGCACAACTCGGGCAGGAAACGCTCGCGGCCCAGCCGGCGGACCAGGTTGACGAGCAACGTCTCCGCTCCGCCTACCGGCATGCTCGTGACGAGAAACATCACGCGCAACGGACCGCGATCGGCAAGCGGAGTCGGTGTTAAGCGACGACGGTGGAACATCTATGCGCTTCCGGCGGTGTTGCGCCGGGGAATGAAGCGGTCGAAATAGGGTCGAAGAAACGCGGCGAGTTGCGTTTTTTCGCGGTCCGTGAAAATCCGGTCGCTTACGATGCCCAACCCGCCGAGCGCGGCCACGATGCCCACCGCCGTCCACGGTCCCAGCCACAACAGGGCCGGCGCTGTGGTCAACGTCCACAAGCCGAGATCGAGCGCCATGCCGTAGGTCTTGCTCAGGCGATACACGAGCGAAAGCTGCGTGAACTGTCCCATGCCCGCGGCCAGCGCGGCGCCGAGTAAGCCATACGTCGGAATCAACAGAAATCCGAGCGACACGTTCGCGACGAGTCCCGCGGCCAGCGTCGCGGCGCACAAGCTCAGCCGCTCGGCACACCACAAGTAGTTGAACGCCACGGCGGCGAGACCGGTCCAGGTCGCCGTCGCCAGCACCCACGGCAACACATCCTGCCCGGCACGATATTTCCCGGCAAACGCGACGTCAAACAAAAACGGCGCCGCGACCATGACGAGCGCGGCCGCCGAAAGCAGGCCGAACGCCATCAACTTGAGCGCGAGCAACTGACGGGCGGCGACTTCTTGCCGTCGGCCGCTCTCCCAGGCATGGCTCCAGTGCGGCATCAGCGTCGCGGCGACCAAACCGGCTCCCGTGGCCAGCAGCGACGGCACGACGCGGGCACTGTGGTAGGCCCCAACGAGTGCGAGCGCCGGCTCGGCCTCCAGACCCGAGAGGTGCACGAGCATGTATCGGTCGGCCACGTCGAGCAGGTTGTTCAAGCAGTTGTAACCCCACAGCGCGACGCTCGCCCGCAGCACGTGCGGCCAGAAGCTCGCATGTCGGGCGGCGGACGTATCGGCGGCGAGCGACCGGCACGTCCGCCAGGCGTACACGCCGATCCCCAGCACGACGGCTAGCTGGGCGGCTCCGAACGCGACGGTGATTCCCAGCGAATCGGCCCGCCAAACGAGCATCGCGGCGATGGCTAGTACGACGAACGTCACACCGGCGGCAAACTGCATCGCCGACACGACGCGGAAGAGCCTCAGAGCGGTGAATAGGTCAATGAAATAGTTGTGCGATACGACGATCCCGAGCACCACGGCGAGC
>QEVJ01000041.1 GCA_003576845.1 Planctomycetota bacterium | reverse complement strand
CAGCCATCGGCCAGTTGCGACCAATCGGCGAACTTGGCGTTTCGTCGCCAGGTGATTTCCAGCCGCTGCTTGCCGCGCGGAACGGCGAGCGTTTGGATCGTCACGTCGAAGGCGTGCGAAGCGCGCCAGTTCCGCTGTTTCAGTCGCCCCAAGCGTTCGCCGGCGGTCGGTTCGTCTTTCAGTCGTCCCGCTTCGGCCGCGGCGGCCATCTTCTGCAAGCCGGCTTCCAGCCGCGCGGTGAATTCCTCGTGCATCGCCAGTTCTTTGGCGCGGCGATCGGCGCTGCGCGCCAGCAGAAACGTTTCGTCGCCAGCGGGTGAACCGGTCACGGCGTTGATCGGATTGGGCAAACGCCGGCGGCGTCGATCCGGGCGTACGGCAAACGATGCTTTCGTACGCGAACGGCCGCGCGGTTCTTAACTTACGCGGGCCGACCCGTCGGACGTTGCGGGATGCGACGCTTGGGTAGGGTGGGCGTCATGGCAAGCCGGATCGCTCGACAGCCGGATCGGCGCCGCCGTGCTGTATGCCTATTAACTAACCTGCGCGGCGGCCCGGACTATCCACTTTGCCGTTCTTGGTCGCGGAATCATGGCGCTAGCCGCGCGTCGGTGGTTTGGCTGGGCTAGGCAATTGGCGGCGACTTTGGGGGTCTGGCCGGTGTTGTCAATGCAGGCACGGCGAACGGACGAATCAATGGTAGGGGAAGCGGCCGAGTGCGCTGGCGCCGTTCGACGCGCGGCGTACATCGGACGTTTACAGGCGGCCGCGTTCTTGCAAGGAGTGCACCGTGCCTCGGCTTTCGATCGTAATCGTGTCGAATCGCTCGGCCCGCGAGTTGGAGACCACGCTCGTGTCGGTGCTGGAGAATCGGCCGACGGACTGCGAAATCGTGGTTGCCCTCGCCCACGATTATGCCGACCCGTATCAGTTGGACGGCGAAGTGCGATTCGTCCGCGGGCGGGACGGGGCTTCGGGCATCTCCGCGGCGGTCGAGGCGATCGGCGAATGTCAGGGCGATGCGATCCATGTGCTCGCCGCCGGAGCCCAGGTCAACGACGGTTGGGCCGACGCGGCGCTCGGTCATTTTGCTCGCGACGCGCACATTGGCGCGGTGGCGCCGCTGGTGCTCGACGCGGCGGATTCGCGGACGGTCGTTTCCGCCGGGATCCACTATCATCGCGGCGGAAAGCAGCGGCCGCGGCGGGCGACGCTGGCCCGCAGCCGGATATGCGAATCGCATGCGCGGCCGGAAGTCGTATTGGGACCATCGCTTTCGGCTGGGTTCTATCGCCGCGATGCGTTGCTTGCGGCCGTCGCCTGTGTGGGCGTCGTCGGCAAGCATGCAATGGCCGACGCCGACGTCGCGCTGTCGCTTTCGGAGCTGGGATTCCTCGCCGTGCTCGAACCGCGGTCGCTCGTGTTCGCTCGACCGGCGCCGGCGCAGGCGGGCGATTCGATTGGCGCGGGCCGCGCGGCCGAGGCGGTGTTTTGGCGACACGCGAACGGTCAAGGGTTCGCGGTTTCGCTCATTGCCCACGCGGTGCTCGTGGGCGGCGAACTGTGCGCCGCGCTCGTCCGGCCGGCGATCGCGAAGCGGCTCTTGGGACGATTGATCGGCTTGTGCGAACTTCCGCGGCATCTGAGCCACGGTGGCCACCTCGCGCAACAAATCAGGCTCGCCGACGACGAGTCGCCGGCGAGCGTGAGTATGAGTTTCGAAGAGCTATCACGAGCCATGCGCGACGAAGCACCGTCGCCCGTTATGGCGCGCAAAGCGGCTTAGACTTCGGCGAACTCCTGTGTCGCGGGCTCCGCTTCGTCCTGATCGCCGTCGGCGTCCGCCAGGGCGTCGTACTTCCGCGGGAAGAACAACTCGACCGTCGCGTCGAGGAGCTTGGTGTCGACCTTGCCGTCGGCGTTCTCGGCGCGGACCTTCTCGCACAACGCGCGAAGCTGCGCCTGACCTTCCGGCCAGCGGATGCCCATCACCTTGCTGCATTCGTCGAGCAATTGATAGACGCGGGCCCGCGTGACGCCCATTCGCCGCGACTGCGTGCGAACGCTCTGCGGCGGGCCGTCCAAGCCGAGCCGGCCCTTGGCGAGTTGGATCACCGTTTCGCCGGCGTCGACGGTCAACTGTTCGATGAGCGGATTCGCCAGGTTTTGCAGCACTTCGTCGGCCGAAGGCACGCCCGGCTGGTCCATCCAGCGGCGAATCCAATTCTCGATCGGCACGACGAACCGCGGCGCGAGCCGCACGACGAGATGATCCTGCGGGCCGGCGTCGACGAGCATCTGATGCACGACGCAAAACACTTCGAGCACGACGCGGACGCGCTTTTCGCCGTGCGTTTTGAGATTGCGGATTTCATCCAACGTCCGATCGACGTATTGATCGAGCGGCGTGTGCCAGATGACAGTCGGCAGCTCTTGGAGCGAAGGCGCGAGGCGTCCCAGCTTCTCGTAGCCGAGGCCCAGACGGCGGACGGTGTCGCGCCATTGGACCCACAGCGCTTCGGAGACGCACATGGGGTCGAAGCCCGCGGGCAGTTCTTCGCGCTGGCTTGTCTCGGCTTTGGCCGGTTCGTTATCGGAGACGCCGAACGGCACGGCCGGCGGCTCGTCGCGCGTCGCGCGGGCGAGCAGCTTGATCAGCGAGCTGATTTTCTTCTGCCCGATGCCGGGCGTGGCGTTGAGGTCGGCAAACGGCGTATTGAGCAACTCGCCGATCGAGCGGCCGAGAAAGGCCAGCGGCAAACGCCGGTCGCTCGGCAATGCCCAAAAGGCCAGCGGCCGGTCCAAGCGGTCGCTGTAGCGCTCTTGGAGCAGCGTCTTGCGAAGGCTCTCGAAGCTGCTGACGAGTTTGAATTCTTCGACGGAGGTGGCTTTGTTCATTTTCATGTGAGTGGTCCCCTGTTCGCGTTGAGCGCAGTACTCGGCGCGCAACGCAAAACAGCACGCAGCAAAGGGCTGCATTTCAAGTAAGGAACGCCGACGACATCGTGTGCCGACGTTTACGGTTTAGGACGGTGCGTGGGGCGCGCCGTCACGGTAGTGTGTTAGGCGGGAACCGAGAAAGTTAGTCGCCAAGCGCGTCGAAACGGTTCCGGTCGTTGGTCCACGCCACAGTGATTCGCGAACGTCGTTTGACTATTCGTTAAAAACTGCCGCGGTATTGCCTCTTCGCCCAACTACGTGGTTTCGATGCGCGTGGTTCACTCTCCCGGTCGACTTTGTCGTTCCCTGTCCCGGTTCAGTTCGTGCGGCGGCGACCCAATTGCTGGGCCGCCGACGTGCCTCGATCTCTCGCGGCCTGTTCACGTGCCGCGGGCCGTTTGGCGACGTGTCGCCGCAGGCCTATCGTGCGCTGAGTGCCATTTCCGCGGAAAAAGTTCTCGCCAACTGTGGTGGCAAGACAATTTCGCAGAAATCGCGTCCCAAAATCACGACACCTTCATTCTTAGCCCGGCCGCGGCAAGCGTCAAGATATCGCGTTGCCACTTTTGGCGAAAAACTTCTACGACTACCCTAACCTCCAGACTAGGGGATTTGGGAAGCCTGGGACGACTTGAAAGGATGCGGCCCTTCGGCTCGCCAAGACCCCGGCCCGGTACGCCGCCCGGGCCGAAACGCGCCAACTTGCGGAAAGGCGGCCAGCGTCCTAAAGATTTATATGCTAACGAGTTGCGACTCAACGGCGTTGGCCGTCGGCCGGTTCGCGCGGCTTCAGCAGACGGTCGAATAACTCGTCCCGAATGATGTTCCCAGCCGCCTCGCCGACGAACTCCGCCCGCAGTTTCGCCAACTGCTGGGCGTCGACCTGGGGCCGGGAGAGCGTCCCTCGAATCGGAATCTTGATTTTCTGATTTTTCAGTGCCGTTCCCAGGACATTCTGGCCGAGCCATTTTTCCGGCACATTCATTTCGGCCACGATATCCAGCGACTCGTCGAATCCGACCGAGCCGGTGGTCGAAACGGCTGTCTCCCGCAGTTGGACTCCGACGCCCCGGTGCCAGACCCGGCCCTTCTCGACCCAGAACTCGACTTCCGGCAACAAGGGCACGCGCTGCGGCTGGAGCATCAGCACGGCCGGCAACATGTCGCCCAAGAGCGGCCCGCCGCTGACTTCGACTTTGTGAATCTGAAGCTTCCCGGCCGCCTGCGTCGTCCGCATGTCGGACAGGGGAATCCATGCCCCCGTCAAGTCGAGCGAAACGTGTCCGTCAACATTGGTCGCCCCGGCGAGGAAGGGATGCACGTATTTCAGGCCCGCCGCGCACAAGTCGGGCGTCAGCCGCACGTCTTTGAGCACCTGCCCCTTGGGCAGCGCGAGCATCATCGGGTCCGCCGTCAGGTAAACCTGCGGCGCCAGCGTCAGTTGCCCTTCCTGCAAAGCGACCTGAATCGGGTCCACTGCCAACCTCCCGTTGGCCAATCGCCCGCGCAATTGCCCTGGCCCGGCACGGAAGTCGTACCACTGGATTTCCTGCCAACCGATTCCTGCTTCGACAACCAGCGCGTCGCGCCACCGCGGCACGGTAGTCGGCCGGGCGCCTTCCGCGAACGGCGCCGCGGTAATCATCGTCCCGTCGAGCGGCCCGCGAATCGCAAATTGCTGTGGTCCTCGGCCCGAAAGCCGAATGCCGTCGCCGAAGTACCAACGCAACACGGGCGTCAGCCGAGCGAGGTCGTAATCCAACTGCCCGGTGATGTCGACTTCCATCGTCGCCTGGATTCCCTTCACCGTTCCTTGCGCGGCGAGTTGGACCGCTTCGCCCGCGATCTGGCCGCTTGCGAGCCGTAGAGTGCCGGCGCTCCGATCGTAGGTCGCGTCGACCGCTGCGCGCAGCTTGCGATCGACGAGCGCCATTGATCCCGGCGTTGTCGCGGCGGTGCGCGACACGACGCCCAAGTTGTCGCCGGCAAGGTTGGCCACGATCCGCATGACGCCGCCCTGGTCTTCGAGCCGCAGTGAGCCGACGAGCTGCCCGGCCAGGCCGCCGCTGCCGGTTCCGGCAAGCAATTGCGACAACCACGGCGAAGCCCGCTCCAGGTCCAACTCGAAGCTCGCATCGCCGGTCGCTTGCGACGCATCGAGGGCGATGCGGAATTCCTTGGCGTCGACGGCGGTTCCCGTGCCGCGGAAGCTGGCGTCGTAAATCGCCAGCCGCGCGGGCGCGAACTCAAATCGCCCGGATGCGGCCAGCGCCACGTTCTCGTCGAGATACCGATCGCGTCCTTGGGTCGAGACGGCAAAGTCGTCGATCGCCGCGTTGAACTTCGCCAGGTCGATGGCGTCTACGGAAATCGTCGCGCTCGCCGTCGCGTTGCAGATCCCCGACGCCTGCCATCCGCCCACGTCGATCCACGGCCGCAATCGCAGCGTCCAATTCGCGAGATTGCCGCTCGCGATCCGGACATTCACTGGCCAGAGCGTCGTGCGATTGATCTTGAACACCGGCTTGGCGAGTTGCACGACGACCTGTTCGCCGGACGATTCGACGCTGGCGGTCGCGGCGTGCAATTCCGCGAGTCGCCGACCTGCCGATCCATCCTCGATCAAGCCATTCGCGTCGAGCTTGAGCCGCACGAGATGCTCTTCCCACACGCGATCGCCCGGCATGGCAAAGCGAAAGTCGCGGACGTCGAAGGTCCCGTTCGCGCCGAACACGCCGTCGTCGCCGCGGCGAATCTGAAGCTGTCCGTTGCCCGTGCCGGCGAGTTGGACGTCGCCCACGTCGATGAAGCGGCGCGCTTCGCGCATCAGGCGGTCGAGATCGAATCGCATCTCGCCCGAAAAATCGGCGAGCGTTCCGCGGCCGTCGAACTGCAAGAACTCCGACTCGCACGCGAGCCGGTTGACGACGACGCCCCGCGGCGACTCGTTCACGTCGAACGACAACCGCAGCGGCTGGTCCCAGGTGATCCGTCTACCGTTTTCTTCCGCGGCGAGGTCCGTAATGCCGATATCGCCGATCGAGGTCTGGCCCGTCGCGTCGTTGCGGCGGCCGAGATTCGCTTGGAGCTTGCCGCCGACAATGCGGGTTCCCGGGCGCACGCGGAGCGTTTCCGGCAGCATTGCCGCCACGCGGGCGAGGTCGACGTCGGCCGACGCTTCGAGCGATGCGGTCGCGAGCGCCGCAACGAGCGACGCCATCGCAAAGCGTTCCACCGGCGCCGTCCCTTGCACCGCGACGCGCCCCACGTCGCAACTGAGCGAAGTCGGTTTCACGTCGAGTTGCCGTCCGTCCCATCGCACGTCGAACGGTCCTTCCGCTTTGACGAGCCGCAGTTCGTCGCTGCCGAGGGCCGTCGCTCGATACCGCAGCGCCTCGATCGCCTGCGTTCCTCGCGCCGCATACACGCCCGATTCGCCCGCCGGCCACTGAGCGGCGAGGTCGGTCGTCAATCGTCCGCTCAACCGCAGGTTCTGGTCCCAGCGCCGTCCGATTGCTTCGCACAAATCGAGCGGAAAGCGCTCCGTTTTGAGGGACAACTGCGCCGAGGCGCCATTCGTCGTGCCCCCGCCATCGGACTTGGGCAGCACGAACTCGCAAGCGAGCCGCGGCGTGTCCGGATCGGCCGCGAGCTGCGCGGAGATCGTTCCTTTGGTCGCCGTCGTCGCGTCGGGCGAAAGCTCCACGTTCGCGTCGAACGCCGTGACCTTCCATTCGCGCTGCCGCACTTCGTCGACGATCGTCGCCGAGGCCCCGCCGACCACAATCGTGCCGGTTACGGTCGACGCGCTCGGCTCTTCCGGCTTCAACAGCTTGGCGAGCACGTCCTCGAAGTTGCTGCCGTCCGCGCGGACGAACAAGTTCACCTGCGGCCCGGTAATTCTCACCGTTCCCAAGTCACCTGGCGAAAGCGCCAGCGAGAACAGCGACTTGGGCACCTCGATCGTCGCGCCCGACAGCAAGACGCGGCCGTCGCGCCCGGTGATCGACAGGTCGCCGACCGATTGCGAGCTGAACCAGCCGAGCGACAGCGATCCGCAGTTCACCTCGCCGTCGATCTGGCTTGCGGCGAGTTTTAGCACGCGGCCGCGAAACGGCTTCGTCGACACGATCGTCGGCAGCGCCAGCACCACCAGCACGGGCGCGACCAAGAGCCAAATCCACCGTCGCCGCCGCGGGACCGCCGCCGTCGCAGCAGCCGGCTTTGCAGGCAGGGCATCGTCGAACGCTTCGGTCAATACGGTGGCCATCGCAACCTTCCGTGAATCGCAGTTTTCGTGCTTCGCAAGCGCAAGCTGCCCCCAGTGCGCGCAACTCGTCCGCGGCAGGTATCTACCGACTTTCCGCGTTCAACACAACCCCATTTAGCTCCCCCAATGTGAACAAATAAACACTAATCCCCCGGCGAGCAATTAGCCCTTGGTGAGTATTTAGCCCCCGGTGAACACACCGGGGGCAATGTCCCCAACACCGCGCAAAAACTGCCGTCCCTCGCGACGCCCCCGCACCGCCGATTCCCGACGCGCGGCTCGCCTGCTACCATTTCCGGTCATGCGCAACGGCATTCCCGTTTCCCCCGGCGTCGCGGTCGGCACGGCCTATTGCATCGACGAAATCTTCGTCAATCCCGACACCAAGCGCCTCGAACCGGGCGAGGTTCAGGCGGAATTGGCCCGGTATGAACGCGCGCGCGTGAAAACGGCGGCCGATCTCCGGGCCCTGACGCAAAAAGTCGCCCGCCAGGTCGGCCCGCACGAAGCGGCCATCTTCGCCAGCCACCTCGCCATTCTCGAAGACCCCGCGTTCGACGAGAAGACGCGGGCGTGGATCGCGGAGCATCACGAAACGGCCCAAGCGGCGCTGCACCACCTGCTCAACGAATACGCCTCGCTCTTCGCCCGCACGAAGGACGAGTACCTCAAGCTGCGGCTCAACGACCTGCGCGACGTGGTGCTTCGCATCAGCGGTCACTTGTCGGAAGTCCTCCAGCCCGACGGCAAAGCGATCGCCGGTCCGCTGATCGTGGTGGCCGACGAGTTGCTGCCGTCGCACGTCGTGGCGCTCGGCGATCGGCCGGTCATGGGCATCGTCACGCAAGCCGGCGGCCAGACGAGCCACGCCGCGATTCTCGCCCGCAGTCGGGGCATTCCCGCCGTCTCCGGGCTTCGCGGGATTCTCAAGCAGGTGAAAACGGGCGATCGGATCGTCGTCGACGGCCGCGATGGGCACGTGGTCGTCAATCCCGACGCCGAAATCGAAAGCGCCTATCGCAAGCTGCAGCGCGAGTTCTTTCTGCTCAAGGACCAACTCGCGGCCAACCGCGATCTGCCGGCGAAGAGCGCCGACGGCGAAACGGTCCAGCTTCTGGCCAACATCAACAACGTCGCCGACGTCAAAGCGGCGGCCGCGATGGGCGCGACCGGCATCGGACTCTATCGCACCGAATACCTGTTCCTCACGCATCCGAGCGTGCCCGACGAAGAGGAGCAGTTCCAGGCTTATCGGGAAGTGATTGCCGCGTCGCCGGGCAACACGGTGACGATCCGCACGCTCGACATCGGCGGCGACAAGACGGTGCCTTATCTCGGCCATGCCCGCGAGGCGAACCCCTTCATGGGCTGGCGGTCGATTCGTCTGTCGTTCGAACATCCCGAGCTGTTCGCGACGCAAATCCGCGCGATTCTCCGGGCCGCCGCCGAGCAGGAAGCGTCCGGCCGCACGGTGCGCATGCTTTTTCCGATGGTCACGACGTTCGAGGAAATGCGGCGGCTGCGCACGATGGTCGATCGCGCCCGTCGGCAGCTCGAATCGCGCCGCGTCCGGGTCGGATCGGTGCCGGTGGGCTTGATGCTGGAAGTGCCGGCGGCGGCGGTGTCGATTCGGTCGCTCTTGCCGACGGTTGACTTCGTGTCGATCGGCTCGAACGACCTGGTGCAGTATTTGATGGCGGCCGACCGCGACAACCCGAAGGTGAGTCACCTTTGCCAGCCGCTCGCGCCGCCGGTGATCCGCGTGCTGACGGACGTGATCGCCGCGTGCAACGCCGCGAACAAGCCGGTGACGCTGTGCGGCGAAATGGCCGGCTCCCCGCGCGGCTTTCTACTGCTCTTCGGCATGGGCCTCCGCAGCTTCTCGATGAGCCCGGCGTTCATCCCGTCGATGAAGGAACTCCTCTGTCACCTGACGGTCGCCAAAGCCGAATCCATCCACCGCCGCGTGCTAAGCCACAAAGCAATCTCGCAAGTGACGCGGTATCTGACGGAACAGATCAAGAAGATTGCGCCGAATTTGGCGATGCTGGATACGGCGTGATTTGACAAAGCGACGCGAAATCCCCCGAGGCCAGATCACGTTACTGTACCAATACGCTTTCGCTGGCCCGCGAGTGGCTGATGAAGCGATCACAAACTCATCAGATCGACGAAACGGCACGGCAGGTCTTTGAGTCTGCGCTGCCAACCACTTGGGTTTGCAACAGTGTTCAGCGCGACTACGGAAAAGATTACGTGGTCGAGATTGGAGACGCCGATGGAGCACTCTCGGGCGATTCGTTTTACGTGCAACTCAAAGGTTCGACGCGGCTCAAGGCTTCTCGGGACGGAAGTCACCTTGCCTACCCACTAAAGACCAAGCATGCGATCTACTATCTTGACAAGCTCAAGGATCTGCCCATTTTCCTTGTGCTTGTCGACACGAAGAGCCGATGTGCGTGGTGGCTGTTTATTCAGGAAGCTCTGCGCCACGACCAGACTTGGCGGTCGCGAAAAACCGTGACGCTTTATGTGCCGCTGCAGAATACGCTTAGTTGGAGCAACTTCGAGCAGTTTCGCAAGGCAATCCTTTCGGCGAAGCGCTTTTTACGGGCGGCGCATCCTTTATCAATCACTGAGGCAATTGCTGCCCAAAAGGAGCACAAGCAGTTGCTGGACACTCGATTCAACGTCAGCGTTACGCTCGATGACGAAGTCCCGAGGTTTCATTTTTCTCCCAAGGAGGACGTCACTTTCAAGGTGCGGTTTAAGGGAAGCCCAGAGAATCTTCAGGGCAAGCTTGCAAAGCTAATCGACCAAGGTGTTCCGGTCTCATTCGCTCCGGGAGAAGTATTTGCGGAAGGCACGAGACTCTTTGACGAATTGACAAATCATGGCGGGACCATGCAATGGGCCGTGAACATTCCCGCAAGTCTGGTGCTATCGTGCGCTGACAACGGCGTTTCGGTCACAGTTCAAGGAATCCAGGGAGCATTTCAAGGCGGCCAGCGCGAGCACAGGTTCCTCGGCTCCCTTCAAAACTCTCCGTTGTCCGTTTCGGCTGGTCCGTTCACTCCTGCCGATAACGGCGGATTCAATTTGAACTTCAAGCCCACACACTGGGATGGTCAACGGCTGCAAGCACTGGCGCATTTCGACAATCTACTTCGTTTCTTCAATCAGTTGACGAGCACAAACGCCGTCGTTGTTCGTTTTGAAAGGAATGGAAACCTCTTATCGGAACTCACGGCGCGACTTCAATCTCACGAGTTTGCGCGAAACGTGGTGAAATACCTATCCGCGATCGACAAAGCCAGAAAGCTGGCCAAGAGGTTCCATATCAATCCGATTTGGTCGTTTAAGGCATTCGATGACGAGGAGTGTGACACGGCCAATGAAGCTTTTGGCGTTTTGTTCGAGGGCGAATGGGTAAAAAAAGTGCCGTACGTGCGATTGGAAGCCGAACTCGTGCTGATCAAGAAACGGAACCAGATCCCCCGCGGTCCCGCGCCGGCGCAAATAGTCTCATCCGTCACGTATACGCTGCTCGGCGAGAGGATCGAAGCAGGGCGAATTGTCCGCGAATATTCTGCCCTTTCTATCGAACTCTCGCCGCATGCCACGACGCGAAAAGCGCGCTGGACGAAAAAAACTGTGACGGCAACGTTTACGGGCACGGGCGACACGACGATGCGAGTAAGGCTCGCGAATCCGGATGATGAATAATTGGCAAGCTAGCACGAACCACCTTGGGTCGAGAGTAGTTCGAGGCGTACTCCGCGGGTGGAGGCGAAACCGGTAATCGCCGTGTATCCATAGAACATCTGCCCCCTGGCGAGTAGAATTGACCGCCCGGCGCGCGACGGTCGTCGATCGGCGTGCGTTCCTGGAGGCCGCTCGCGTCTGCATTCATCGCTCATCGCTCATCGTTCATCAATCATCACTCCTCACTTCCCCGCCCGGCCCGCCATGCCGCGTCTAAAATCCCACTCGACCACCATCCTCACCGTTCGCCATCGCGGCAAGGTCGCTATTGGCGGCGATGGGCAGGTGACGCTCGGCACGGCCATTATGAAGGCCGACGCGATGAAGATTCGCCGGCTTGCGGGCGACCGCGTGATCGTCGGTTTTGCCGGCGGAACGGCGGACGCTTTCGCGCTGCTCGAACGGTTCGAGACCAAGCTCAAGGATTTTCCCGGCAACGTCCCACGGGCGGCGACGGAACTGGCCAAGGAATGGCGGACCGACCGGGCCTTGCGGCGGCTCGAAGCCTTGCTCGCCGTCGTCGACGCCCGGTATTCGTTGCTGCTGACCGGCAACGGCGACGTGGTGCAGCCGACGGACGGGATATTGGGGATCGGCTCCGGCGGCAACTATGCCCTGGTCGCGGCCCGGGCCTTGGTCGCCCACACGGACATGTCCGCCGCCGACATCGTTCGCCGGGCGCTGGAACTCGCCGCCGACATCGACATCTATACGAATCGCAACATCGTGGTCGAGGAACTATCGTGCGAGACCTGACCCCGCGGGAAATCGTCGCCGAGCTCGATCGGCACATCGTCGGCCAGAAGGACGCCAAGCGGGCCGTGGCGATCGCGATCCGCAATCGCTGGCGGCGGCAACGACTCGACGCCGACATGCAGCCCGAGGTCGCGCCCAAGAACATTTTGATGATCGGGCCGACCGGCGTGGGCAAGACGGAGATCGCCCGCCGCCTGGCTAAGCTCACCGGCGCGCCGTTCATCAAGGTCGAAGCGACCAAGTACACGGAAGTCGGTTATTACGGCCGCGACGTCGAGAGCATGGTCCGCGAGCTGGTCGAGAATGCGATCGGCCTCGTCCGCGAGCGCGAGCGGGCGAACATCGAAGAAGAAGCCAAGCGTCGGGTCGAGGAGCGGCTGCTCGATCTCTTGGCCCCGCCGCCCGTGTCGTATTCCATCGGCACCGGCGAGGACGACGACGAAGCCGAAGATCCCGAACGCTACCAACGCACGCGCGAGAAAATGCGGGCGATGCTCGCGGGCGGTGAACTCGAAGGGCGCCGCGTGGAAATGACGATCGAGTCGAAGGCCGTGCCCGTCATGGTCGGCGGCATGAACATGGAGCACATGGACGTCGATTTCCAGGGGATGCTCGAGAAAATTCTGCCCAAGTCGACTTCGCGCAAGGAACTGACCGTCGGCGAGGCCCGGCAAGTGCTGTTCGAGCAGGAGTGCGAGGCGCTGGTCAATCAAGAGAAGGTGAACAGCGAAGCGGTTTCGCTCGCGGAGAACTTGGGCATTATCTTCGTCGACGAGATCGACAAAGTGGTCGCCAGCGACAGCCGCGGGGCGGACGTTTCGCGGCAGGGCGTGCAGCGCGACTTGCTGCCGATCGTCGAGGGGACGACGATCCAGACGCGGTACGGCTACGTGAAGACCGACCACGTGCTGTTCATCGCGGCGGGGGCGTTTCATGCCGCCAAACCGAGCGACCTGATGCCGGAGCTCCAGGGCCGGTTTCCGATCCGCGTGGAACTGTCGGACCTCACGAAGGAAGATTTCGTCCGCATTCTGACCGAGCCGAAGAACGCGCTTACGAAGCAGTACGCGGCGCTGATGGGGGCGGAAAACGTCGAGGTTTCGTTCACGTCCGACGCGATCGAGGCGCTCGCCGAGTATGCGTTCAAGGTCAATCAATCGACGCAGAACATCGGCGCCCGGCGGCTCTACACGATCATGGAGCGACTGCTCGAAGAACTGTCGTTCGAGGCGCCCGACATGAAGGTCGGCAAAGTCGAGATCAACGCGGCCTATGTCAAGGAGCGACTCGAAAGCGTGGCGAAGGATGAGGATTTGAGCAAGTTCATTTTGTAGGATTGAGGGCGGAGGGCGTCGCGTTACTTCCCCAGTCCCCAGCCCCTAGCCCCCGGCCCCTGCCGTGTTCCACTTCGACGGCGGCTTGAAACTCACTGCGGCCGATCTGGCTATCGACTTTCGCCGCCGGCAACCGCGCGGGTTTATTTCGCACGCGCACACGGACCACATGGCCCGGCACGTGCTCGCACTCTGTACACCGGCGACGGCGGCGCTGTACCACCTCCGCTGCGGCGTGCGGCAAGTGATGTGCTTACCCTATCGGCAGACGATCGAGTGGGGCGGCTTGCGGCTCACAACGTTTCCTGCGGGACATTGCCTCGGCTCGGCGATGCTCTTGGCCGACGACGGCGAAACGAGGCTGCTGTACACGGGCGATTTCAAGCTTGGCCCTTCGGCGACCAGCGAAACGGCCGAGTTGCCCCAGGCCGACGTGCTCGTGATGGAATCGACGTTCGGCGATCCCAAGTATCGCCTGCCGCCGCGCGAGGAGGTCATCGGCGAGCTAATCGGCATCGTGCGGCAAACGCTCGAACGCGGCCAGACGCCGGTGATCGAAGCCTACTCGCTCGGCAAAGCTCAAGAGGTGACGCGGATTCTTACCGACGCAGGCATCGTCGTGCTCCAGCATTATGAAGTGCACCGGGTGTCGGAGGTCTACGTCGAGCTGGGCATGTCGTTGGGAAACTTCCTGCGGCTGGCGGCGCCGCTCGTGCCGGGCAAGGCCGTCGTCGTTCCGCCGGGTCGGCGACATCTGCCGCTGCCCGGCGTCAAGCGGCCCGTGCGGATTGCCGTTACCGGTTGGGCCGGCGATCCTTCGGCCAAATATCGCCTCGGCGTCGATCATGCCGTACCGCTCTCCGATCACGCCGACTACGACGACCTGTTCGCGGCGGTCGAGCAAGTCCAGCCGCGCGAAGTCTATTGCACGCACGGCCCGGCGAGCTTCGTCGATCGCCTCGTCGACGCAGGCTGGAAAGCGTTCGTCTTGGGCCGAGCAGCACGGCAAACGCGGCTGTTTTAGTGCGTGGGCGGAAACCGCAATCGCACGATTTCGCAGTTCAGGCCCGCCGCGGCGAACGCCGACTGCATCCGATCGAGCATTGGTTCGTCCGCATAAATGCCGACAATCGCGCCGCCGGAACCGGCGAATTTCGCCGACGCGCCGGCGGTGCGGGCGGCTTCGACCATGCGAACGTGTTTGTCGGCAAGTGCACAGATCGAGCGCCGCGTGTCGAAGTTTTCGTCCATCAGCCGGGCAAGCTCGGCGTGGTCTCCGGAGAGAATCGCCGCACGCGATCGTTCCGCGAGCGAGGCGAACGTCTGCATCGCGGCGAGCACGGCCCGATCGCCGGCGGCGAATCGGCGGCGGAGATCGTTGTGCGGAATCTCCGTTGGTTCGGCCGCGCTGCGGTCGTAGGCGACGTACAGCGGCGGCAGCAGCGTCGGGTCGAGCGGTTCGTAACGCCCGACCGTGTACCCGTCGACCTCTTCGGCGGCGGCTCGCGAGAAGTCCATGTACGTCGCGCCTTCGTACACCTGCGCCACGCGGTCCTGCAAACCGGCGGGAATGCCGAGCTCTTCCGTCTCGACGGAGAGCGCCAGCGACGGCATCGCGCGGCGGTCGATGGCTACGCCGTAGAACTCGCACAATCCGCGGAGCGTGGCGACGATGATTGCGCTCGACCCGGCCAGGCCGACTTGCCGTGGGATGTTCGATTGATAGCGGATCGAAAAGTTGTCCGCGGCGAGCGCGATTTCGCGCTTGCGGCAGTAGTCGTAGAACTTCTTGATCGTCGCTTTGACGAGCCGCACGCCGCCGTAGTAGCCGTGGGCTTGCACGTCGTCGGACAGATCGCGAATCGAGCGAAATCGGTTCTGGTCCTCCTGGCTCCAAACGATTTCCAACTCGTCCCAGGGGTAGAGCACGACCTCGGCGGCAAAGTCGCGGACGACGACGGAAATCGTCTTGCCGAAATACCCGTCGGACGGATTGCCCACCAACCCGGCCCGAGCAAACGCGCGTTGGCGGATGACGTGCATGGGCCGGGGTTCAGGATTCGGGGGTCAGGATTCGGGGAAGGAAGGGTTAATGTTCTTTGATGGCCTCATGCGGTCCGGCTGGCGAACCCCGCCGCCCGCGGCGTCTGTAAATGGTGAATCGAAAATGGTGAGTTGTGAATTGTGAACGAATGCCCCCGCATTCACCATTTACAACTCACCATTTTCCATTCACAACTCATTTCGCCTTCTGACCCTGACCCCCGACCCTGTTCTCACGGCGTAAAATCCTCGTCGCCCGAGAGCCCGACGGCGAAGTTGGCGATCAGCTCCGCCGCGCGGTCGATATCTTCGAGCGAGATCATCTCGACGGCGCTGTGCATGTAGCGATTGGGGATGCTGATGAGTCCCGTGGCGACGCCACCGCCGCTGATTTGGAGCATGTTGGCGTCGTTGGGCGTAGCGCGGCCGATCGCCGCAGGTTGAATGCGAATTTCGGAACGCGCCGCAACCTCGATGAGCCGTTCGGTCACTTTGAGGTTCATGTTCGGCCCGCGATAGACGACCGGCCCGCCGCCCAGGGCCACGTCTCCTTGCTCTTTCTTGTCGATCGTGGGGCAATCGGTCGCGTGGGTCACGTCCACGGCGATGCCGACGTGCGGATTGATCGTGTGCGCGCTGGTTTTCGCGCCGCGGAGGCCGATTTCTTCCTGGACCGTCGATACGGCATACAGCCCGCAACGGACGCCGCGCTGGCTGGCTCGTCGCAGCGCTTCGATCACGACCCACAGGCCCGACTTGTTGTCCATGGCCGGCGAGCAGGCGCGGTCGTTGGGCAGTTCCGTGTATCCGAGCGCGAGCGTCACCGGATCGCCGATCCGCACCCGTGCGAGCGCCTCGTCTTTGTTCTTCGCGCCGATGTCGAGCCACAGGTCCTTGATCTTGGGCACTTGCTTACGCTCTTCCTCGGTGAGCAAGTGGATCGGTTTGCGGGCGATGACGCCTTCGACCTGGCCGTTTTGGCTCCAGACGGTGAGCCGCTGGCCGATCAATTGCATCGGGTCCCACCCGCCGATCGTCTGAATGTAGACGAAGCCTTCCGAATCGACGTACGAGACGAGCAGACCGATCTGGTCGCAATGCCCGGCGAGCATGACGCGGAGCGGCGCGTCGGGATTTTTTACTGCGATGACGTTGCCGTGCACGTCGGTGGTCACGCGGTCGGCGAATCCCGCGGCGTATTCGCGGACGAGTGCCTGCACGGGGCCTTCGTAGCCCGAGGGACTGGGGGTTGCCAGGATGCGCTTGAAGAAATCGAGAGCGGCGGAATCCATTGCGTCGGGTTTCTCTGGAGAAGGAGGCGGCCGGAAAACCGTGGGGAAACCAACAGCATATCGAGAATTTACGGTTCGATCGACGGCGTGCGCTTCGGCCAGGCTTCGAGATCGGCGACGGCCGCGTCGGCGGCGGTTTGAATCGCCGGCTTCAACGTCTCCTTGAGCGACTCGTCGCGGGCCAATCCCGCCGCATGATCGACGAGACTATTCGCGAGCGCCGCCATTTGCACGCGCTGTCTGACGTCGAGCCGCGAGCCATACTCGCTGGGAATTTGGCGGGCGACTTCGACGACCTTGTCGGCGTACTTCTTCTTGTTGCTTGCCAAGGCCGCTTTCTTCGGATACTCGATATTCGAGCGCACCAAGGCGCTCATCACGTGGGCGAGGCTGTTGGCGTGCGTGATTCGGCTGGCCGACAGCGGCGCCTTGGCTTCGATCGCCGCGAAATAGTCGGCCGTGGCGTCGACGAGTTGATCGTGTTGCGGCGCGCCGAGCGGCGAAACTCGGGTCGCAGTAGCCACGTTGAGCTCGCCGCGCTTCCAGTACGCGGTGGCCAGCACGAGGTCGTCCTTGGCGGATTTGGCCAGTTCGATCGCGCGATCCAGCGCCGCCTGAACGTCGGACCGATACTCGTACCCCTCGGTCCAGCGAGCGTCGGCGGCGACGAGATTGGCCTTCGCGCGCACGACCGGTTCGGCCTTCTCGTCCGTGGCCAGCGAGTTGGCGAGCGCGTATGCCTTGCGGCAGCGGGCGATCACCTGGTCGTTGTCCTTGGCCGCCTTCGCGCGGCCCGCGTACTCGACGGCGGCGGCGGCCTGTTCGAGCAGCAACTCCTGGCGATTGGTGGGCGAATGGGCATTGCGCACGGCCGCTTCGACGGCCATGTCGAACGCGGCCATGCAATCGTCGTATTCGTCGACGGCCGCGTTCGCGCGATGGATTTGCGCCAAGAACGCATACGCTTCGTTGAGGTCGGCCTCTTGCTTGTCCGCGTTCTCGATGTATTGTTCGATCTCGCCGGCGGCGTCCTTGAGGGCGGTTGCCGCTTTCGCGCGGAAATCGGCGACGAGCGCTTGCCGAGCGGCCTCCTTGTCTTTTGCGGCCGGAACCGACGCCAACACGTCCGCGGAGGCGCCGTATCCGTCCACGGCGAATTTATAGCGGCAACGGCCGCGATAAAACGCGCTCAGGTTCGCGCCGGCGGGATTCTCGAATCGCGTCGCCGCGCCTTCGGCCTTGGCGAACTGCGTCAGGGCCAGCGGATAATACTCGGGCTGCTTGAGGAGCCATCCGTAATCTTCGAGCGCATTGCCGACGAGGTGATAGGCGGTCTCGGGATGGATGCCGAAGAAGTGCGTCGGCGCTTCGCTCGGCGTCGTGTCGTCGGTCACGCTCAAGCCGAGCTTCAGTGCTTGGGCCAGCGACGCCTCGACTTTCGCCGGGTCGGTTTCGTAATTCGCCGAAAGCAACAGCACGAATCCGCGGCCGACGAGAAACGCCGGATAATCTTCGAGCAGCTCGGGATTCGCCGCGGCGAGCGCCGGCGACTTCTGCACCGCTTCGCACATCGCGATCGCTTGCCGATACGCCTCGTCGGCTTTGGCGAGCGTCTCGCGCTTTTTGGCAAAATCGGCGACGGTCAGCGTCCGGTAATAGAGCGCCAGTCCGCGCAAGCCGTGGGCGGCGGGAAAGTTCTTCGGCTCGCGCTCGGCGGCAAGCGCCGCGGCGGCGTCCTGCTCCATTTGAGCTGCTCGTTCGGCATACGACATCTCCAGCCGCAGGTCGCACGCATAACCGCGGCCGTACCAATACTCGGCGCGCGTCGGGTCGAGCTTCACCGCCGCGTCGAGCCAGTCGAAGGCCGCCTTCGCGACCGTGTTGTTGTTGCCTCCCGAGGCAAGCTGCTTGCGGACCCGCGTCTGCACGACGGGATAAAGGTGCGCGTAGCGCCCGCTCGCGGCGAACAGACGGGCGGCCGCGCGGCGCGGATCGCCTTGCAACTTGAGCGCTTCGTCGGCGCTACCGAGCGCGGCGAGGGCCGGTGCGAGCGCGTACTCGTCGATGTCCTTCGGCGCGGGACCGGCATTCGCACCCTTGGCAATCGCTACACGGCACGCATCGTAGAGCTGCCGATAGGCCAGCACCGTCGCGCTCTTGTCGCCGCCAACCGCAATGCTGCGGGCATGGACGAGCACCACGTGCAGCGGCGGGGCGCCTTCGCCCGGGATCGCGAGCAACTCGCCCGTCCAAGCTGCGACCTGCTTCGCCGTGGGTTTATCCGATGGGTTCGCGTAGTACGACGCGAGAGCCTGCAATTGCCGCAGCCGGCGCAACGTCGAATTGTCCTGCACGGTGCGTTCGGCCGGAAACATCGACGCCGCGGTCGAGAGCCAGGCGGCCGATTTTCGCGCCGCGTCGCTCTGCGGCGCGTAGAACGGCGGCGCGAGCTTGTCGAGCGAGTCTTGGCCTTGCGCCTTCGCCGCCGCTTCCAGGCGTTCCACGGCGAACTTCTTGCGGGCGTTGTGCTCGCGCCACTTCAAGTGCGGGCCCGTCGCCGCGTAGGCCGCCTGTATCGCATCGGCCGCTTCGGCGAGCCGCTCCGAAAGCGTGTCTTGCCGCGAAATCGCCGCGACGAACGCCACGTAATGCTTGTCCGGCTCGGATGCTGCGGCTGCGCCGGCGCGGAGGGCGTCACGGTCGGCGGGCGATGGCCGTTTGTCTTCTTGCAATACGCATTCGACGGCAGACGCCGTTCGCAGCGCGGCCGCCGCAGGATTTCCCCGCACGACGCTTTCGGTACCTGCCGCATAAAGCGTAAGCGCGGCGAAGTCGGCCGCATCGCGAAGCGCCCTCAACTGGGCAACGGCCAACTCGACGCGGCGGCGATCGGCGCTGGCGAGCGCCTCGGAGACCTTCGCGGCGTGTTCGTTGAAGTTAGCCGCGGCGAACTCGGCCGTTGCCCGCGCCAGACCCACGAGCCGCTGGGCTTCGTCCGTTTTGGCGGCATCGGCGTAGGTCAGGGCCGATTCGATGGCCAAGGCGCGTTCGAGGGCCGCGGCACAGAGCGCCGCCGCGTCGTCCGCCACGCGCTCGGAGCGGATCCGTTCGCTCACGTCTTCGAGCGCCTGGGCATATTCGGCATCGGCGAGTCCATCGAGCCGCAGCGTCGCCAACAGCAGCAATCCGCGATAGACGCGATAGTCCGCGGTGTTCGCGGCGTTGGTGAGATATCCCCAAATCTCGACGTCCGTCGTCGGCAGTTCGGCGAGACGCCGGCGAAGGGCGGCGAGTGCCGGTCCGGCGTCCGATGCTTGCTGGCGCAGCTCGGCGACGAGCGCGTTCCACCGCGCTTTGAGTCTCGCGAGCTCGCCGCCTTTGACGAAGTCAATCTGTTTCTTCAGCTTGTCGAGTTCCCAGGGATCGAGCCGGTTCTGATTATTCGCGAGGAGCGATTCGAGCGCCGGCTGGTTTACGGACTTGGCTTCGTCGACGAGCGCCTGCAGCGTCGCGCATACGGCTCGATCGCGCGGATCGGCGAACGATTGCGGATCCAGCTTCGCGAAGATCACCTTGGCCTTGGCCGCGTCTTCTGCGCGGAGCAACGCGCGGGCCTTGACGAGTTGGGCGGCCGCGGTCGGCGCCGCGAGCACCGTCGCGTCCCGCAGCTTCACCGCGCCGAGCGTTACGAGCAGGTGGTCGCTGCCCGCGGCGATCCGCTCGGCCTCGGGCTTGGGCAATTGGGGCTTGGCGAGGTCCTTCTTGAACGTGCCGACGAGCGCTTGCGCCGCCGCCAAGAGCGACGCGCGACCTTGAGCACTGTCGGGCATTCGCCCCAGCAGCACGGCCGCGTCGGCCGCCGCGACCTGGAGCGCCGGCGGGTCGCTTCGGTCGCTTGCGGCTTTGACCTGCCGGGCCACGTGGCTCGTCCAGGCCGCGTTCAACTCGTCGGCGAGCGTATCGCCCGTGCCGCCGAGCTTTTGACGATTGGCCTGGAGCTTGTCGAATGCGTCGGAGTACTTGCGGGCGGCGATATCGCGCTGGATCTCGCTCTGCATCGCGGCAATCGCCGGATCGACGGCGGGCTTTTCTTCGCCGCCGTTTTTGTTCATGCCTCCGTTCCCGCCGCCACCGCCCTCGTTCTCGTCGCCGCGGTTCATAAGGCCAATGGGAATCGCCACGGCAAGGACGGCCACCGCAATTCCAGCCAGGATCGCGGCGCGAGATCGCCACCACGGCGCGACGGATTCGGCGGCGGCGCCTGCGGGCGAAACGGACGCTGGTTTCCCGCGTTGCTTGGGCGGTTTCGCAGCGCGGTGCGGCACATCGGCGATCCGCTGCGGCGGGGCGGGATATTCCGGATTGGTGTCCTGCGGCGGGCGTGTCTCGATGGCCGAGGGGACGAGCGTCGCACCGTGCCGCGGCGCAGGTCGCGGCGTGGGTTCGAGCACCGACGGCGCCGAATCGCGCACGCTCGAAAGCGACACCGACTCGACGGCCGCGGCATCGATCGTCGCGGCGGCGGCATCGGGCGAGGACGTTCGCTTTGGCGACTCGGGCGGCTTCGGCGGCGCTTCGGCGGCGAGCAGTTCGTCCCAGGCTCGACCGAGCGCTGCGGCAAACTCGCGGCACGAAGCGTAGCGCTTGCGCGGATCGGCGTCGGTGGCTTGCGCCACGATCTCGCGTTCGCGCGGCTTGAGTTCGCTCAAGTCGAGCCGCGAGCGCACGTCGGGCCGCTTGCCCGTGCCGGTCGATCCGCTCAAGCTTGCGGAGGGCTTGCCGGTGCGAAGCTGCAAGTACGACACGGCGAGCATGTACTGGTCGGACCAGCGCGTGATCTTGCCCGCGGCGAACTCGGGCGGCGTGAAGGCGCTTTCGGCGAATTGCTTGCCGGCGGCGAATTCGGCTTCATCCGCTTCGAGCATCTGCACGCCGGCAAAGTTCGCGAGGACCGCGCGATCGTCGTCGAGCAGGAAGTTGACGGGCCGGACGTTCGTGTGCTGAAATCCGGCCGGCTTCCCGGCGACGTCGTGTTGCGGAGCGTTGAGAAAATCGAGTGCTTCGGCCAGATCGCCCAAGAGCAACAACAACCGCTTGATCGGCATTCCGCCGAGCGAAAGCCGCTCGGACAAGTTGGCCGGCAGTTTTCGGCCTGCGACGACGGTTTTCGCGGGGGCCGGCGGATTCGGCAGCTTGAAGAGACGCGCGGGCAATACCTTGTCCGTCGCGCTCAGGCAGGCGAACTCGTAGATTTCGGCCAATCGCGGATGGCTTCGGCTTACGTCGCGGACGGCCGACAGCGTCGCCCAGCTTGCCGTTCCGGGCGCGTCGGCAATCGTCCGCACGACCAGCAGCACGTGCAATCCGTCGGGGTCGACGGCTTCCCAAATCTGTTCGCCGTCGCGTTCGCGGAGGTTGCGTTCGAGCTGATAGCCGGCGATCGGTTCGGCCCGGGCCGGCGAGGAAACGGAAAAGCCCGCGCTCATCGACCGCCGCAGTTCCAGCACCATGTCGTAGCAGGTGGGAAACCGCGTTGCCGGATCGAGCGACGTGGCCCGCAGGATCGCGCCGCGCTCGCGTTCGTCGAGCAGCGAGAGATCGAGCATGCCCTTGCGCTTGGCATCGTCGAGCACGGCGAAGCTTTCGACGTCGGAAAGCGGCAAGCGGCCGGTGCGCAGCTCGCAATACGAGATCGCCAGACTGTATTGATCGGTGGCGCTGCTCGGCAGCTTGGTCGAGTAGACTTCCGGGGCCATGTATGCCAGCGAACCGGCCCCGCCCATCGACGTGCGGGCCGTGCTGATCGCCGAGGCGAGGCCAAAGTCGCAGACCTGCGCCGAACCGCCGACGATCATGATGTTGTGCGGCTTGATGTCGCGGTGCTGGATCTGGTGCCGCAGATTGAGGTAGTCGATCGCCTTGGCGGCGGCCTCCATGTATTCGAGCAGCTCGTCGAGCGGAATTCCGCCGGGCGTGTCGTCGCTGAGTCCTTTGCGACACTCGGCCAGCCGGTCGAGCAGGCTCTTCTCGCACAAGTCCATCGCGACGATCAGCTCGCTCGGCCGGACCTGGCTGGCGCCGGTGTCGTCGATGTAGGCATCGGAATCGAGCAGTCGCCCGTCGGCGTCCTTGAGCCAAAACCCGGTGATGGAGACGAGGTTCGGGTGGCGGAGGTCCTTGATCAGCTTGAGGGCGCGGAATTCCTTGCGGCCGGCCTTTTCTTCGACCTTGTCGATGATCTTGACGGCGGCGGAAATGCGGCCGGGGCCTTCGGCCTGCCAGACTTCGCCGAACCCGCCGCGCCCCAGCATCTTCTGGAGTCGGTAGCCGGGCACGATCTCGACACCGGGGCGGTAGTGCATGGCGAAGCGAAAGCCTGGCTTGAACGAACCCCGTCGAGCGTCGGTTACGGACGCGCAACGGCGAGGCGCGTTAACTGGGGGAACGATTCCGCAACGGGACGGACACCGAGCCAAGCCGCCGCCTTCGCCTCAGCGACCTGGCCCGCAAGACGCCCAACCGAGCCGGCGTGCGAGGGCTGCCGGACTCGGTCCGGCGTGCCACTCGCAAGTGCTGCCGCGCGGGGCAAGCACTTTAGGATATATGGCTTTACGAGCGGGGGCAACCGGCGCGGCGGCGTGAAGTGACGGTTCGCCATGCGTTGCCGCGGTCGACGCGGCGGCGAATTCTGCCCTGCCTGCGGCCGGTCGCTTTGGGATTCGGGGCGACGTTGTACGCGCTGATCCGCCGCACGCTCGGAAAGACCTGGGGCAAGTCGATCGTTCTGGTCGCCTTGACGGGCTGGGGGCAGGAAGAGGACCGGCAAAAGTCGCAGGACGCGGGATTTGACCACCACCTGGTCAAACCGGCCGACCACGGCGTCCTGGCGCGACTGCTCGGCGAGCTGCACCGAGCCGGCCGGAACACGGCGGACGCACGGGACGCGTAGGCCGGGTCGATCGGGACAACCGCAATGGGCGCTAGCGAGCGGGTTGGAGGTAGAATAACTTGCGACGGTATCCGTAGTGCCGGCGCGGGTTGAGCGTTTGCGAAGATGTCGGGTACAACGCCGGTCGGCCGGACCTTATCGTTGCAAGCTTCCATGCGGTGGCTCGGTTTTGATCGGAGACGGGTATGTCACCTTCGACACGTGCTGACTTGCTAAACGCGCTTTGGCGGCAGAATCGGCGGACGTTCTTGGGGCGGGCGTCGCTCTGGCTTGGCGCGGCGGCGCTGTCGACGCTGAAAGTCGGCCGCGGGTTTGCCGACGCTCCGCCGGCGCTGGGGTTGCCGGCGGGCGTGGAAGGCTTGCCGCACTTTGCGCCGCGGGTGAAGCGGGTGATCTTTCTGTGCATGGCGGGCGGGCCATCGCAGTTCGAGTCGCTCGACTACAAGCCGAAGCTGGCCGAGCTTCAAGGCCAGCCCATGCCGGAGTCTGTTACCGCGGGGCAGCCGATCGCGCAGCTTCAGGGTCAGAAGCTCGTCGTTCAAGGGCCGATGTTCAAGTTCCAGCGGTTCGGCAAGAGCGGGCAGGAGATTAGCGAGCTGTTCCCGCACATCGGCAGCGTGGCCGACGACATTTGCATCGTGCGGTCGCTGCACACGGACCAGATCAACCACGACCCGGCGCACACGGTGATGAACACGGGGACGTCGATTTCCGGGCGGCCGAGCATGGGCGCATGGGTGTGTTATGGCCTGGGGAGCGAATCGCAGGACTTGCCCGGGTTCATCGTGCTCACGAGCGTGGGCGGGCGTAATCCGCAGCCCTTGTCGATGCGACAGTGGCACAGCGGTTTTTTGCCGGGGCGTTATCAGGGCGTCGAGTTCTATTCGCAAGGCGACGCGGTGCATTACGTCCGCAATCCCAAGGGCGTCGACCGCGAGCGGCAGCGCGAGATAATCGACGCGGTCGCGGAACTCGACCGGCTTCGGAACGCGGAGCTAAAGAATCCCGACGCAGATACGCGGATTGCCCAGTACGAACTCGCGTTTCGGATGCAAATGAGCGTGCCGAAGCTAATGGACATTTCGGACGAGCCGCAGAACGTGCTCGATTTGTACGGCGTCAGCGGAGCGGACGGTTCGTTCGCGTACAACTGTTTGCTCGCGCGGCGGCTGGCGGAACGGGGTGTGCGGTTCATTCAGCTTTACCATCGCGGCTGGGACCACCACAACGACCTGGCGAAGTTCATGAAGGTTTGCTCCGGGTTGTGCGACCGCGGGACGGCGGCGCTCATCGGCGATCTCAAGCAGCGCGGGATGCTCGACGACACGCTCATCGTCTGGGGCGGCGAGTTCGGCCGCACGCCGATGGCCCAAAGCGACAAGGGCGACGTCGGCCGCGACCACCACATGCGGGCATTCAGCATGTTTTTGGCGGGTGGCGGCGTTCGCGGCGGCACGACTTACGGCGCGACGGACGAACTCGGCTATCATGCGGTCGAGAACCCGGTTCACGTCCACGATCTGCACGCCACGATGCTGCACCTGCTCGGCATCGACCATGAGCGGCTGACGTACCGGTATCAGGGCCGCAATTTCCGGTTGACGGACGTGGCGGGGCGGGTGGTTAAGGAGGTGTTGGCGTAGGAGCGGGCAAGGCAGTGGATAGTGGGCAGTGGACAGACTTGCCGCAATGGGGCGCTAGCGTTGCTGACTCAATTACGCGCGATCGGGCATCAAACCGCTGTTGCATTGCGGGGCGGTTGCGCGGATGATACGCGGCCCATTCGCCAAGGACCTGCCGACGACGCCCTCGGTGCGCGATGCGGCGGGTCTTGGTGCGGCTTTCCCGTCAAGGAGGACGGCGGGCCGCGAAACGTCACTCGGAAATGCATGGAGGCATCGCAATGCGACGCAGCTCGCTTTCGGCTTTGGTCTTGTGGGGAGTCGCGCTCTTGGCGGCTCAGGGTTGCGGCTCGGGCGATGCGCCGACTGCGAGCATCAACGAAGGCGAAGGATCGGGCAGTGACGCGAGCGGGACGCCGTCGCAAGCCAATCGCGAGCGCGAAGCCCAGCGGCAGGCCGATCTGTTTCCGATCGTCGAGATCACGACGACGGCGGGCACGTTCAAGCTCAAGCTCGACCGCGCAAAAGCCGAGCGCACCGTCGACAACTTCTTGGGTTACGTGGCGTCCGGTTTTTATCAGGGCACCGTGTTCCATCAGGTCGACAAGGGCTTCGTCGTCGTCGCCGGCGGGTATACCGAAACGATGCAGCCCAAACGGACGGGAGTGCCCATTCGCAACGAGGCACACAACGGCCTCAAAAACGTGCGCGGCGCCGTGGCGATGGTCCGTTCGCCCGAAGCGCCGAACACGGCGACGAGCCAGTTCCTGATTAACCTGGCCGACAATCCAGCGCTGGATCACAAGAGCCGCGAGATGCCGGAAAATGGGCCGGATCAATACGGGTATTGCGTGTTTGGGGAAGTGGTCGAGGGCTGGGAAGTGATCGAGCAGATCGCGAGCGCAGCGGTGCAGAGCAGCACCGTGCGCATCGCGCGCGAGGGGGCGGCAAAATCGGTCGCCGGGCAGAACAATGCGACGGATAGCGGTCTGCTCGCGGCTTCGGCCGAGGGACCGGCGTTCGACGAAGTGACGTTCGAGGCCCTGCCCACACAGCCGATCGTGATTCAATCGGCTCGGCGGGTGAAATAGGTTCCATTGACGAGTCGATTGGCGTCGGGGTGGCACTGGTGGCTTGTCCACCAGTGAGGGGTACCGACGGATTCACGTCAAACGGCGACGCCGCACGGGTAGGCAAGCCACCAGCGCTCCCCACGGGGCAACTCTTGAAAAGCGGGGCGGCGTCCGTGACAATACGGGCGCGATTGGCAGGGTTGCCGAGCGAGCGAAATCGCCCGTTCTTGAGGCCAACGCTGCCACGCTCATGCCTCGCGGTTCGTTTGGCGGCCATAGCGCTGGACGAACCTCCCGCCGTTACCTTCCCGCCTCGATATTCCACGGTGCGTCATGCGAATCTGGCCGTGTAGCGTTGTTTTCTTGCTGTTGGGGGGCGTCGTTTCCGCCGAGGAGACGGCGATGTTTACGCTCAAGCCCCCTGCAGGACTCGCCGCGCTCAAAGTGCCCAAGGACAATCCGCTGTCCGAGGCCAAGATCGAGCTGGGCAAGCAGTTGTATTTCGACGCGCGGCTGTCGCGCGACAACACGGTGAGCTGTGCTTCGTGTCACGATCCGGCCAAGGGCTGGTCGAACGGAGAAGCGGTCGCGACGGGCATCGACGGGCAAAAGGGCGGCCGCAGCGCCCCGACGATCATCAATTCGGCCTATCAATACTTTCAGTTCTGGGACGGGAGAGCGGCGGAACTCGAAGGCCAGGCGCTCGGCCCGATCCAGAACCCGATCGAAATGAACATGTCGCTGGACGAGCTCGTTGCCAAGCTCAACGCGATCGAGGGTTATCGCAAGCAGTTTCAGGACGTGTTCGGCGCGGAGGTGACTTCGGACGGGATAGCCAAGGCGATCGCGTCGTTCGAGCGGACGGTTCTTTCCGGCGACGCACCGTTCGACCGGTTCAAGGCGGGCGATGCGAAGGCCCTTTCGGAAGCGGCCGAGCGGGGCCGCAAGGTGTTTTTCAACAAGGCCCAGTGCAGCTCGTGCCACACGGGAGCGAACTTCACCGACGGCGCGTTTCACAACATTGGCATCGGAATGGACAAGGAGAAGCCGGACGAAGGCCGCAGGACGGAAAGCAAGCTCGAAGGAGACCGCGGGTCGTTCAAGACGCCGACACTGCGGGAGATTGCCAGAACTGCCCCGTACATGCACGACGGCAGCCTGGCGACGCTGGAGGAGGTCGTCGAGTATTACGACAAGGGCGGCACGCCGAATCCGCAATTGGACGAGGCGATTTTTCCGTTGAACCTGAAGGAAGATGAGAAGCGCGATCTGGTGACGTTCCTAAAAGAAGGACTCGCCGGGGCGAGCTACCCGGACGTGAAACCGCCGAAGCTGCCGGAATAGCGGCTTGGCGGGCCAGGGCGTTCGCTCGACAAACTGCCGCTGGCAGAACGAGCGTCAGGCGTTAAACTGCCGGATGTTCCGGGCCAGGCGTTGGCGGAACTTGGAGGTTGGAGGTTGGAGATTTCGGAACTGGGAATTGGGCATTGAGCATTCAGACGTATTAACTCCCGCATTGGAGACCCTGGATTATGAAAAAGTTTTTGAGCCTCGCGGTGGCGGTGTTGCTCGTCGTATCGGGCGGGGCATCGGCCGAGGATTTGGTGAAAGTGGATACCGTCGTGCCCGGACTCGACAATCCGACGGGCGTGGCGGTTCAGCCGGAGACCGGCGACGTGTTCGTGGCGGTGAGCGGCGGCGCGAAGATCGTTCGCTACAACCCCAAGGACAACAAGACGGAAGACGTCATCACGGGCTTTACGCTCGACGAATACGGCAAGGGACCCGTGTACAAGATCGGCCCGCTCGGTTTGGCGTTCCTCGACAAGAACACGCTCGTCGTCGCCGACGGCGGCAAAGTGGACGAAGAGGAACTCGTGTACGTGTTCGAAGTTCCGGAAGCGGGCAAGTCGATCACCATCGAGAATGCGAAGCAGAAGCTCGGCCCGCTCAACAAGACCGAGAATGCCCAAGCCGAGGGCAATTATTACGCGCTCGTCCTCACGAAGGACCGGCTCTACACCTCCGCTAACGGCGACGACACCAAGGGCTGGATCGCGATGGCCGACCTCAAGGACGGCAAGTTCGACAACTTCCGCCGCGGCATCGCCACGAAGGAGGCGACCGAAGTCGACGCGCCCGTTGCGCTGGCACTGAGCCCCAAGGGCCGGCTGGTGGTCGGTCAATGCGGCGAAGTGACCGTTCCGGGCGACAGTCTGCTTTGCTGGTATAGCACGCCGGATGGCAAGCTGCTAATGAAGCTCAAGACGGGGCTGCACGACCTGTGCGGTTTGGCGTATGGTCCGACCGGCGTCGCGCTCGGCTATGAAGGGACCGACCCGGTCGAAGGGCAACTGATTTACGGCGTCGACTTCGCATGGGCGAAGCCGGAAGAAGGCGGCTTGTTCCGTTTGGACGACGACGGCAAGAAGAACGACGACCCGGAAAAGGGCGTGAAGGTGACGCGACTCGCGACGCTCGACAAGCCGTCGGCCTTGGCGTTCGCGAACGACGGGACGTTATACGTGACGGTTTTCGGCACCGCGAAGGAAGGCGAAGAAGCCAAGCCGGGAGCGCTGTTGAAGATTACGAAGAAGGGCGCGACGAGTGGTTCGGATGCGTTGCCGAAACCGGAGAGCAAACCGGAGGACAAACCCAAGGACAAACCGGAAGAAAAGAAGGAAGGCCAGGCTCCGGCCGCCGCGCCGACGGCGCCGTCGCCGCAACCCAAGCCCTATGAAGCGATCCTCAAGGAGTTCAAGCCGGTCGCCGGCATGATTCCGCTCTATCACAAGGACATCCGCCTCATCGGCGAGTTGTCGGAAACGCATCTCAACAAGGACCTGGTCGTCATCATCTCGATCGCCAAGGGCATCAGCCAGCGGCCGCTGCTCGGCGGCATGAGTTGGGGTTTTGGCGACGATTGGATTTGGCAGTTCCGCAAGGCCGACGACCGCATCCTTGTCGTCCGCCGCAATGTCCGGTTCCGCGCCGACGACAAGTCGCCGGAAGCGAATGCGGTTCAGATGGCTTATACGGATAGCGTGCTGTTCGCGCTGCCGGTCATGGCGAAGGGTCCAAACGGCGGCGACCTTGTCGACCTGACGCAAGTCTTCATGAGCGACCTGCCGCAGATCGGCAACGTGCTTCGCGGGTTCGCGTTCAATCCGCAAAAGTCGACCTGGCACGCGGTCAAGGGCTTCAAGGACAACGTCGAATTGCAAGTCGCTGCGACGTATCAAGGCAACGGCGACATCGACACCGTACCCGACGCCCGCGGCACGACGATCCACGTCCACTATTCGATTAGCCGGCTGCCGAACACGGGCTACGTGCCGCGGCTGGCCGACGATCGCGTCGGTTACTTCCTCACCGCCGTGAAGGATTTTTCCAAGGGCGGCGACGACGAGCAGTTCATCCGCTACATCAATCGCTGGGACCTGCAAAAAGCCGACGCCAAGGCCAAGGTCTCGCTTCCTAAGAAGCAGATCGTGTTCTACATCGAAAAGACGATGCCGCTCAAATACCGCAAGCCGATCGCCGACGGCATCCTCGAATGGAACAAGGCGTTCGAGAAAGCGGGCTTTTACGACGCCGTCCGTGTCGAGTACCAACCGGACGACGCCACGTGGGACCCCGAAGACATCAACTACAACACGTTCCGCTGGATTACGGCCCAAGCGGCGATGGCAATGGGTCCGTCGCGCGTGAACCCGCTGACGGGTCAGATTCTCGACGCCGACATCATCTTTGACGCCGATTTCGTCCGCTTCTGGAAGACGGAACTCGAAAACTTCACGCCCAAGAGCATCGAGGAAATCTGCGGCGGGCCGGTCGACATCCGGGCGATTCGCCAGCACAACAACGACTCGCCGTTCGCCCCGCTGGACAATTGCCCGAACCCGGCCTGCACGTTCGCGCACGGCTTTTCGCACGAGTTCGCGTTCGGCGCGACGGCTTTGATGGAACGGCAGAACTCGCCGGAAGAGGTCGAGAAGCTCATCATGCAGGGCCTCAAGGAAGTCACGATGCACGAAGTCGGGCACACGCTCGGCCTGCGGCACAACTTCAAGTCGAGCTCGATGCTCAGCCTCGAAGACATCAACAACCCGGAGAAGACGAAGGTCACCGGCCTCACCGGTTCGGTCATGGACTACGCTCCGGCGAATCTTCAGCCCAAGGGCGTGCCGCAGGGCGAATACTATTCGCAGACGATCGGCCCGTACGACTATTGGGCGATCGAATACGGCTACACGCCGATCGGCGGCGGTTCGCCGGATGCCGAGCTGCCGAAGCTCAAGGAAATCGCCGCCCGCAGCGGCGAGGCGAACCACGTTTACCTCACCGACGAAGACACGAACGCGGTCGATCCCGACCCGCTCTCGAACCGCTTCGACCTCGGCAACGACACGGTGGCCTATGCTCGCTTGCGGGCGAAGCTCATCGGCGAGCTCTGGCCCGGCCTCGTCGAGCGCGTCGTCGAGAACGGCGAAGGCTATCAAAAGGCCCGCCAGACGTTCAACGTGTTGCTCGCTCAGTACGGCCGGGCGATGGACTTTGCCTCGCGCTACGTCGGCGGCGTGTACGTCTCGCGGAGTCATCGCGGCGACAAGGATGCCAAGCCGCCGTTCGCGGTCGTCGAAGCGGCCAAGCAACGCGAAGCCCTCGCCCTGATCGAAGAGAACGTCTTGAGCGACAAGCCGTTCGGTTTCACGCCCGAAGTATACAACCAACTCGCCGTGTCGCGGTGGTATCACTGGGGCACGAACGCCGACGTGCGGACGGACTATCCGGTCCACGAAACGATCCTGATGTGGCAAGAGCGGATGCTCCAGCGATTCCTCTCGCCGGTGACGCTCGAACGGCTGCACGACTCGGAACTGAAGGTGCCTGCGGACCAGGACGCCTTCACCGCGGCGGAACTGATCCAGCGGCTCACCGTCGCCGTGTTCAAGGAAGCCGACGAGCTCCAAAAGGGCGAGTTCACCAACCGCAAGCCGGCCATCAGCAGCCTGCGCCGCAATTTGCAGCGGAGCTACTTGCAGATGCTCACGGGCTTGGCCCTCGGCAACCGCCCGGCGCCGCAGGACTGCCAAACGATCGCGTATGCGGAGCTCGCGTCGCTGGCCAAGCGGATCGACGTGGTGCTCAACGGTCGGCCGGAGTTGAAGCTCGACGCCTACACGCGGGCGCATCTCGAAGAAACCGCGGCGCGGATTCGCAAGGTGCTCGACGCGAAGGTCGAGATGCGGGCCGGGTAGACATTCGCCAAAAACAAAGGACGGATTTCAAACCCGTCCGACTCGATGCTCACTCGCCGCCCCTGGCCGATTTTGACGGTCGGGGGCTTTTTGTTGGCGCCCGCGATGTTTGCCGACGGCTCGCGGCTTTATTCTTGCCCGACCGCCCTTTAGAATGCGGCTTCTGAAATCACCGTCCGTTCTCACCGTCCGTTCCGTCTCGCTGGGAGCCGCCACATGGGTTCTGTCCGCGCCCGTCTGTCGATCATGATGTTTCTCCAGTTCTTTATCTGGGGCGCGTGGTACGTGACGGCGTACCTGTACCTGGGCACGATCGGCTTCGGCGGCGGCGAGATCAAGTGGACCTACTCCGTCGGCCCGATCGCCGGCATCATTTCGCCGTTCTTCGTCGGCATGATCGCGGATCGATTCTTTGCCACCGAGCGGGTGCTCGGCCTGATGCACCTGCTCGGCGGCGCGGCCATGTTCGGCGCAGTCCAGTTGATGAAAGGCGATCAGCCGTCGCCCGACGTGATCAACTGGATGTTCTTCGTCCACATGCTCTGCTACTTCCCGACGCTGGCGCTAACGAACACACTCGCGCTGCACAACATGCAGAACGCCGAGAAGGAGTTTCCGTTGATCCGCGTGTTCGGCACGATCGGCTGGATCGTTGCCGGCGTCGTCGTGAGCGCCCTGGCGTGGGACAACAAGATCGAAATGTTCCAGCTTTCCGCCGGCGCGGCGGTTTTGATGGGACTCTATAGCTTCACGTTGCCGCACACGCCGCCGCCGTCGGCCGGCAAGAAAGTGTCCGCCCGCGAGATTCTCGGCGTCGATGCGCTCGTGCTGCTCAAGAAGCCGTCGTTCTCGACCTTCATGGTCAGCTCGTTTCTGGTTTGCATTCCCCTGGCGTTCTACTACCAGATGGCCGGCAAGTACGTCGACCACGCCGGGTTGGAGAATCCCGCGTTCAAGATGTCGTTCGGCCAGATGTCGGAAATCTTCTTCATGTTGGTCATGCCGCTGTTCTTTGCGCGGCTGGGCGTGAAGTGGATGCTGTTCGTCGGCATGTTGGCCTGGGTCACGCGCTATGCGCTGTTTGCCCTCGGCGCGACGGATGGCGTGGCCTGGATGGTGCTCGCCGGCGTGGTTTTGCACGGCATCTGCTACGATTTCTTCTTCGTCACGGGCCAGATTTACACCGACCGCGTCGCGCCGCCGTCGATTCGCGGCCAGGCGCAGGGGATGCTCGTGCTGTTCACGCTCGGCTTGGGGATGCTGATCGGCGCGCAGGTCGCGGGCGAGGTGGAAAAGAAATACACGCCCGCCGAAGGCGCCGAATACGCCGCCAAAGCGGCCGAAATCGAAAAGCAACTCGCCGAGCGCCAAGCCGAGATCGACAAGCTTACCGGCGTGGCGGGCGAACCTTGGCTCACGGCGGTGCAGCGTCGCCTATTTCCGATCGACCTGAGCGACGCCGAAAAGGCTCGCGTTGTCGACCTCCGCAAGCAGACGGCCGAGCTGCGCGAAGCGCGGAGCGACCAATTGCTCAAGTCGGTCGATTGGAAAACGATCTGGACCATTCCGGCCATCGGCGCGGCGGCGATCATGATCCTATTCACGCTCGCCTTCCGCGACGACAGCCAAGGGGCAAACGACCGCACACCCAGCCATTAGCGCCCTGATGGCGCAGTCAAGCTAGCTGGCGAGCGGCTGGTCGTCGGCTGTTGGTCGGACTTCTTCTACACGTCGGACCACTACGCGGCCGGGTCCTGGTATTGCTTCGCGCCGAGCTTGGGGAAATGGGGAAAATTCGCGAAGCGTTGAAGGCGACCGCGTGCCCATGGGTGCAATAAGTCAATTCGCTTTCGCGCTCGTATCACCTATTTTCGTTTCGAAGCGTTACGTCGCGTCGTGCGGACTTTGGTTTTCGCTTTCGCGATGTCGACGATCTCGCCGTCCTTTCGCACGAAGCAGGGCGTGCCCGTCCGACGTGCCAACTCGAGCGCGGCCTTTGCCGATCGGCGAAGCGCCGCAAGCGCAACGGGAACGGGATGCTTGCCGTTCTTGGTTTGAGTCATGGGGCACCCTGGCATTCGATCAAGACCGAAGCGTTTCCGGAGTTATCGTAAAGTTCCCAGTATTCGGCGAGCGGCCGGTAGATCGATTGAAAGTCCTTCCAACCGGCGACGAATCGACGCTCGATCACCTCCGGCCGTATGTCGTGGCCGCCTTGCCTAACTCGGGCACGCACGCGAGCTTGCGCCATTTGGGCGGAGTCGAGCCTAATGAAGTATACCTCAACTCGGTAACCGCCGGCTTTCCAATCCGAGATCATCTTCGCGTAGGTCCGCCCGCTGAGCGTGGTCTCGAAGGCGAACGTGTTGCCTTGGGCGACGTGGCGCTGGATTTCTTCGGGCATCAAGCGCCCGGCGTGGACGGCAGCCGATTCCGGGTTGAACGGGGCGAGACCGGCCGCGATGAGGTCGGCGTTGACGAAGTTCGGACACCGGCCTTCGCGTGGGAGAAACTCGCGAGCGAACGTCGTTTTGCCCGCGCCGTTCGGGCCGGCGATGATGACGACGCGGCGGGTCATGCGTTGCGCTGCGCACAGCGGCGTTCCGTGATTTCGACCGCCTTGAGCAGCCCGCGGGCTTTGTTGAGCGTTTCCTGGTATTCGGCTTCGCGGTTGCTGTCGGCGACGATGCCGGCGCCGGCTTGGATGTAACACTTGCCGTTTTGGATGACCATCGTGCGGAGCGCGATGCAGGTGTCCATGTTGCCGCCGAAGTCGACGTAGCCGACCGCGCCGGCGTAGGGGCCGCGGCGATGGGGTTCGAGCTCGTCGATGATCTGCATGGCGCGGACTTTCGGCGCGCCGGAGACCGTGCCCGCGGGAAGGCAGGCGCGGAGGGCGTCGAAGGCGTCGCGGTCCTTCGTGAGCTGGCCCGTGACGTTCGACGTGATGTGCATGACGTGGCTGTAGCGTTCGATGGTCATCACGTCGGAGAGCTTGACCGAGCCGTATTGGGCAACGCGGCCGACGTCGTTGCGGCCCAAATCGACGAGCATCACGTGCTCGGCCCGTTCCTTGGGATCGGCGAGCAGTTCTTCCGCGAGGCGGCGGTCGTCTTCCTCGGTCGCGCCGCGGCGGCGCGTCCCGGCAAGTGGGCGAACCGTGACCAGCCCATCGACCACGCGGACCATGATCTCCGGCGAACTGCCGACGAGCGTCACCGTCGGCGTGCGGAGGTAGAACATGAACGGGCTCGGGTTCACGACGCGGAGCGTGCGATAAATCTCGAACGGCGGCGAATGGATGTCGACTTCGAGCCGCTGGCTGAGAACGACTTGAAAGATGTCGCCGGCGCGGATGTACTCGACGCACTTGTCGACGGCCCTTTCGTAGTCGGTCTGGGCGAAGTTCGACCGGTAGGGGATTGTCGCGTCGCCGGTCGTGTCGATGTCGACGGGCGGAAGGTCGGTGACGGGAGCGGAGAGCTCGGCGACTAACGCATCGACGCGGCGACAGGCGTCGTCGTAGGCGGCTTGGGCATCGGCCTCGCCGCGATTCGTGCGGGCCATCGCCACCGCGACGACCGTTTTCGTCACGTGATCGAACACGACCATCCGGTCGTAGAACGCAAAAGCGAGATCGGGAAGGCCGCGGTCGTCTGCGGGAGCGTTCGGAAGGTTTTCGGTGTAGCGAACGACGTCGTATCCGGCGTACCCGATCGCGCCAGAGGTGAACGGCGGAAGCTCGGCCAAGTGAGCGGCGCGAAGGGCCGCCACCCGGCGGCGGAGTTCTTCGATCGGGTCGGCCGCGGTGAACGTTTCGGTATTGGAATTGCCCTGGGCTTCGTGCGTCGTGACGGAAACTCGGTTGCCGCGGGCTTCGAGTTGGAGGAACGGGTGCGAGGTGAGAAAGCTGTAGCGGCCGACCTTTTCGCCGCCGATGACGCTCTCGAACAAGCACGCGGCGGGGCCGGAATCGAGGCGATGAAAGGCCGAAACGGGCGTCAGGCCGTCGCCGATCAGCCGCCGATAGACCGGAACGAGGTCGTAATCGCGGGCGAGGGCGGCGAAATCGGGATAGTCGGGGTGCATGTGCGGAGATCGGGATTCGGCATTCGGGATTCGGGGAAGATTGGCGGGCTTATCTTAGCAAGAACTGGGGACATTTCTAATGGTTGCTAACAGGCTGTGGCGCGAACCGAAGGTGGCCACGCCCAGCGATTTCGCGGTTGCCAATACCCCAAAAGGGGCTGATAATCGTCGACGGCGGCACGAGCGCGGCGCGGAAACGCAGGAGTACAAACGGGGCCGTCACTCGCTTGTACGGCAGGCGGCGTCCGTGGTGGAAGCGTCAGGAACTTTGGAGAGAGCGATGCGGATTCGAGGAACGGCGGAAGTCCCGCAACAATTAACCTATTTCGGCGCGCGAGCGGGCGTCGTGACTCGTTTTGCGGTCGTTGCGGCCGGCGTCGTGGCCGCGATGGCGTTGGCTTTCGGGACAGCGGGTTGCGGCGGTCCGGGCGATGCGACCACGTCGGCCAAGCCCAAGGGCAAGACCAAGAAACCGGCGCCTCGCAAGCAAGCGTCCGGTCAGGTGCCGGCGGCGCCGAACGTTCCCGCTGCGCCCGCGCCGCACCCGACCGATGCGTTGAACTGGGACGACGACAAGGGCGAACGCACGCCGCCCGCGCCGGTCGACGCAGCGCGAGATGGCGACAATGCCGAAGCGCCGCCCGATTCGACTCGGATCGGTTCGCCCGATGAGGGTACGACCGCGACGGACGGACCGGGGTCTGGAATGGGCGAGCCGGAAGATAACGGCGCCGCGGCTGAGGATGGCGCCGCGAAGCCGCGCTCGGCGGCCATCGATTTCGGCGAGCTCGAAAAGGATCTCGTCGCCGCCAAGGCCGCGCTTACGGACGAAGCCGACGAGAAGGACCGGGAGCAGGTTTTTACGGACGCGCTGTCGCTTGTCGACGAAGCGATTGCAGCCGACGATTTCGCGGTTGCGACCCGCGCCGTGGCAATGGCTATGGAAATGTCACCGACGCTGGCCGATACGGAGCTTGCCGGCGAAGCGGCCAAAGCGAAACGCAAAGTGACGCAGTATGAAGCCGCGTTTCGCCGGGCGACGGCGGCCCGCGAAAAGCTCGCCGCGAACGCCGGCGAAGCGGCCGCCAACTCGGGCGTGGGCAGTTACCTTTGCTACTTACAGGGCAAATGGGACGAAGGTTTGCCGCACCTGGCCAAGGGCGAAGACGCCGCCGCGCAGAAGGCGGCGACGCTTGACCTGGCCAACCCGACGGCCGCCGAAACGCAGCAAGCCGTCGCCGATGCGTGGTGGCTCGTCGCGGGTCGGCAAGACGGGATCGCCAAAGCGCAGATCATGCTCCGGGCCAGGCAATGGTACGACCAGATGCGCCGGTCGCTCGCCGCGGACGAGCAGGAAAAGCTCCGCGCCCGGATCGAGATGATCGACAAGTATGCGGTTGCGACGGGCGTGAACGTGGCGCTCGGTCTCGACGCGGAACTGCCCGAGGCGACCGGCAAGCTCAGCCCGACGCAGCGTGGCCGCGTGCAGCAGCTTTTGGCCGACTTCCGCCATGCGGCCGGCAATCCCGCGCGGCTCGAAGCGACGGCCAACAAGCTCTTGAACATCGGCGGCCCGGCCGTTTCACAGTTGCTCGTCGAAGTCAACAAGCAGTTGCAGCCGCAGTTGCAGCGGTACGGGCAGGAGTTTCAGAAGCAGGCCCTCGCCGTGCAAGCGAGCCGCGGCGGGGCGAACATGGCCGAGGTCGAGCGATTGCGGGCGCAAGTTCTCGCGCTCAGGGAGATGCCGAACCTCACGAAGGACGCAATCGTGCAGCAGGGCGATCCGGCGATGGCGAAGCTGACGGAGATGCTCGTCGTGCAGCCGCAGATGGTCCTCGAACGTTCGGCGAAGCTCCGCGACGAACGGGCGAAGCTGCTCGCCATCGGCCGGCAATGGGAGCGGGCGCAGCAATACCTGATCGCCGCGATGCAGGAACAAGAATCCAAGGCCAAATCGAAACGCGGCGGCCGGGCGAGCGGTCGCTCTGGCGGCGCGAATCAAGCGGACGGCGCGAAAGAGGCCGGCGACGCGAACGCCGCGAACGCGGAAGCCGAAGCCGCGCCGCCACCGCCGCCGAACTTCGCCAAGTATCTCGAGGGCGAAGAGGAGCTGGCGGCGAAAATGGTCATGCCGATGGACGAGCGGGCCCGCGAAACGCTCGCGGCGAACGGCAAACTGATCGGTCAGATCGAGACGGAAGAGGCCCGGGCGATCTTGGCTTGTAACCTGATGCGGCAATTGCTCGGCCTGAATGTGCTGAAGATCGACCTCAAGCTCAGCGCCGCGGCCCGTGACCACTCGAAGGACATGGCGACACTAGGATTTTTCGCGCACGAGTCGCCCGTGCCCGGCAAGACGACGCCGTGGGACCGGGCGAAGAACTTCGACACGACCGCGTCGGCCGAGAACATCGCCATGGGCTACGCAGACGGCAACGCGGCGAACCTAGGCTGGTTCCACAGTCCGGGGCATCATAAGAACATGCTCGGGAGCCACGAACGGATCGGACTTGGCGTACACAATGCGCACTATACCGAGATGTTTGGGCGGTAAAGCGCCGACGCTCGTCGGCGATCGGTTCGAGAATCGATCCGCGACCCAGAAGCACACCGACGGCGAGTCGAGCGCGAGTCGCTTGTCGATCTGGCCGCGTACGCCGTTGCGCATGGGCGTGCAGTCGACGCAAACCCTTCGCGGGCGGGGAATCCGAGAAGCTGGGGCGTCGTCAAGCCCAGATTTTCTCACCCTTGTTGTGCGTTTCACGTGAAACGTTGTGCAAATCGTTTGCATTTGAAGGATCGCGGCGCCGCAGGTCAGGGCAAGCGGCGATGGATCTTGCTACGCGAGATCGACTCGATCCGCGCCGCCCTGACAGGATCGTGCCTGCGTCGTCCGCGCCGTCAGGGCGGCGCCGTTCGGCGTTACCGGCAGTGGCGACGTCGATTGCGGCTTGCCCTGTATTACGCTCTCTTCACGCTTTCGGCGGCGGCATCGGGCGGTCGTCGGGCCAGTCGGGATCGAACGGACTCGGCGCCGAGCGGCGCGTAGGCTCCTCGACCGGCAGCGTCTCCGGTTCGACCTCCGGCTCGGCAGGTGGGGCTTCGGGAAGCGGAGTTGACATCGGCATCGGCATCGGCATCGGCGGCGGCAGGAGCAACGGCGACGGTCGAGTCAACCTACGTTGACCGCCACCGAAATTATATCAAATCATTTCGCGGGACGGCCGTCTCCGGTTGCTTGCTCATCGGGTCTCGGCGGCTGCGGAGCGTCACGAAGCGTCTTGCCGGCTTCGTAAATGGGAATGACGGCCTCGACCGGCCCGCGGTTCGCTTCCGGCGTCATCTCGGCGGCCTTTTTCTGCCATTTGACGGCCTCGTCGCGGTTGCCGGCTTCGGCATGCGCGGCGGCGAGCATGAGGATCGACGGGACATCCTCCCATTTCGTGAGTTCGCACGCTTTGGTCGCGTTCTCTACCGCTGCCTTGCCGTTACGAATCGCCGGATCGTCGTCGAGCACGAGAATCTCGGCTCGGCGGTGGTAGGCACCCACTTCATTGGGATCCAACTCAAGGCACTTTGCGAGGTCAGCTAACTCATTGCCGGTATCGCCCGTCGATCGCCAAACTGCGCTGCGATGATAATACGCTCCCGCCAGCTTGGGATTAAGCCGAATCGATTCGTTGAGTGCAGCTAGTTCCGCCTTTTCATCACCCGTTTGGGCGAAGGTTTTTGCGCGGAAATAATTGACCTGCGCCCGGATCGCGGCGGAGCGGCCTGGTTTCGCAAGTTCCGCATCCAGGACCTTCAGCGCGGCCGTGGGACCTTCTCGTTCGAATACACCGTAGGCAAAGGACTCAATTCCACCCATTAGCCAATGCTCCCAACGCGAATCCTGACGGTGCTTGTTGCTGCGGTGAATTGAGTCGGCAGGCAGCCATTCGTTAAAGCACCAGTTGCGCGCATCAATTTCGGCAAACTGTTCGACGTTTGCCCATTCCAAATAGGTGCTGCAAAAGAAGCGGCGCGTACGAACCGCCGATTGGTTCTCCGTATCTAGGCCTAATCGGGCGTATGTAATCGGATCAATCTCCCCTTTCGACACTTGGTTCCAAATTGCATCGTATGTGGCGTACGATGCGTGGTTGAAACACTCAAAGACAACCGTTGAGAGCACTCTATCGAACGTCAGCCGTTGTCCGCGAGCATCCTCGGCGCCATCGAATTGAGCCACCTGGATGGCGCCTACGCCGTTCTCCGGCGCGCTCGCTTGTCCATCCGAATTGCCCGGCGGTTCGGGATTCCAACGGCATCGGCACCCCGCACTCTCGCCGGCAAACTGCCGCACGATCCAGTTCCAAAGTATGTCGCCATCTTGGAGATGCCCGGCGAGCACTGGTCGATCGCGCAGCAATTGTGCAGCTTGAGTGCGACCGAATTCCAGATCATCCTCGCTCAGCGTCTTCGGCTCGATTGGAGGTACAACGGATTGTCGGGCCTTCAGGTCCAGTTCGATTGCGGTATTCAGCCATTTTGCCGCGGCGGCAAAGTCGCGTTTATCCGCGTACAGAATCCCGAGATAGCTGCAATAGTATGGTTCGTTCGGGGTGCGTCTAATTGCTTCTTCAATGTCGGCAATTTCACGTTTCTCATCGCCAATTGCTTGGTAGGACACAGCGCGAAAACTCAACGCCCGCGAATCGGTCGGATCGGCGTCGATGTGCGCGGTGAAATCCGCAATTGCCTTTTCGTGTTCGCCGAGGCGCGCGAACACATAGCCGCGTTCGACTCGGATGCTCGTCCGTTCGGGATTGAGTCGGATCGCCTCATCAAAGTCGGCAAGTGCCTCGCGCAATTGCCCAGCCGTATTGCGAGCCACGCCACGAGTGTGATAGGTCCGATAGTCGCGAGATCCGTTTTCGATGGCTTCGTCGAGGGCAGCAATCGCTTCTGCGTGTTTGCCGAGAATCATGAGGCAGTCACCTACGCCCAACCATGCGCGGCCATTTTGCGGCGACCTCTTGAGTACGGCATGCCAATCCGTCCACGCTCCGTCGATATCATCCGAATACTGCCGCGCTTCCGCACGAGCGATAAGAATCTCGACGTTGTCCGGCGATTCTTTGAGGGCCGCGTCATAAATGGCGATCGCGCCCTGATAGTCCTCTTTGTTTGCCAGCGAATCGCCGCGGACTTTCCATTCCGGCGGTTGGGGCTTTGATGGAGCGACCGTAACGCTCTGCGACGCGCGCGTCGACGGTGTTTCAGGTTCCGTTGAGCCGCATCCGCACGCGAACGTTGTAAACAGCAGAGCGCAAAGACGAAATGCTCGCATCGAAACCTCCGCCGAAGCCGACCGGCTTTGCTACTTCGCCGGCGCGTCGCTCGTCGAAATCAACCGCATCGCGTCGCGGTTTTCCAGATACCATTGAACGCAGCGGCTTAGCCCCTCGTCAATGGTGGTGGCAGGTCGCCAGCCGAGCACTGCCTCCGCCCGTTGAATGTCGGACCAAGTCGCCGGCACGTCGGCCGGATGTGCGGGCCGATACTCGATCTTCGCTTCGCGGCCGACGAGCGACTCGATCTTGCGGATCACTTCAATGAGCTTCACCGGGCGGTCGCTGCCCAGGTTGATCGTGTCGTAGCCGACCGGCTTGATGGCCGCGATCGTGCCGCGGGCGATGTCGTCGATGTAGGTGAAGTCGCGCTGTTGGCTGCCGTCGCCGAAGACCGTGATCGGGTCGCCCTCGGCGATGTTGCGGACGAAGCGGAACACGCTCATGTCGGGCCGGCCCGCGGGACCGTAGACCGTAAAGTAGCGGAGGACCGTCACGTCGATCTTATGCAGATGGTGATAAGAGTAGCACATCGCCTCGGCCGCTTTCTTCGACGCGGCATAGGGCGAGAGCGGGCGGTTCGTGTCGGCGTCTTCGCGATACGGGACCGGGTTGTGCGCGCCGTAGAGGCTCGACGTGGATGAGAGAACGAATTTGCCGACGCCGTGCTGTCGGCAGAGGTCCAAGAGGTTCAGCGTGCCCGTTGCGTTGGCGTCGAGGTAGATCCACGGGTTGTCGACGGATGGCCGAACGCCGGCGCGGGCGGCGAGATTCAGCACGGCGTCGTAGGGCGGGCCGTTCTTGGCGGCGGTCGTGTCGGCCGCGAAGCGGGCGGCGAGCCCGGGGCGGTCGGTGATGTCGAGCTGCTCGAACGCAAAACCCGCGCGGCCGGTAAGCTGCGCGAGCCGCCAGTGTTTGAGCCGCGCGTCGTAAGCGTCGTTGAGCGAGTCGATGCCGACTACGCGATGCCCGGCGTCGACGAGCAGCCTTGCGACGCGGGAACCGATGAAGCCGGCCGCGCCGGTGACGAGGTAGGTGCTCATGCTGCTGTGGCTGGGTTAATCAAAGAAGGCCGTCGATCGCGAGTGCCTTCATTATCGCTTGAAACTGTGGGAGGCGAATCCTTTCGCCGACGGCGCGCGGCAATTCATCGGCGAAAGGATTAACCTCCCACAGCCGTGCTTTCGCGACAAGCGACTTCGGCGACACAGGCAAAATGGGCGCGAACGGTCGGCTGGCGCCGTTCGTAGTGATTGTGCCGATGCGCGAAGGAAAATTGGCTCGGCAAACGCTGCGGGAGGCATGCCGTTCGATGGAATCGGCGGATGGCCCGTGTTTATACTGGACCCAAGGCGCGAGGCAACCGCGGTAGCTCGGTCGGGTGACCGGCCACAACAACGGTTGCCGTCGGTGGAGTTGCCGTCGGTGGAGTTGCCGTCGGTGGAGTTGCCGTCGGTGGAGTTGCCGTCGGTGGAGTTGCCGATCGAGGCCGCGCCGATACCGAACCCGCAGACCGGAACAGACCGCGGCGAATTCCCGCAAGAATCGCCGCCGCACCCGCAAGAGGTACCGCATCATGAGCCAGACCGCAGCCGGCACTTGGACCCGCATCACCTTCTTCGCCGCGGCGCTAGGCATTGCTTCGGCGGCATCGCCGTCGCTTGCCCAGCAGCCGAATCCCGACGACATCTTCGGCCCGCCGAGCACACCTTCGACGACTCCTCAACCGCCGACGACACCGCCAACGACTCCGCCGACGACCCCATCCACGACGCCCGACGTGGCGCCGGTTCCACCCGCGACCGACACGACTCCGCCGGCGGCGGACACGACTCCCGGTCCCGACGCTGCGGCCCCGACAACCCCCGCCCCGACAACCCCCGCCCCGACAACGCCCGCCCCGACGACGCCCGCCCCGACAACGC
>QEVJ01000040.1 GCA_003576845.1 Planctomycetota bacterium | reverse complement strand
TGCGGTCGGCGCCGCGCGATAAGTGGAAGAAAACGAATGGCGAATCGTAAATGGTGAATTGTGAATCGTGAATGAATGATTGGGGGCCGGGTACGCTTGCCGTTCACAACTCACAATTCGCCATTTTCCATTCACCATTCCTTCCCCGAATCCCGAATCCCGATCCCTATTCCATGCACGAATCTACCCGCCGTACCGTTTGTCGGGTTGCATTTTTGGCGCTGTGCGTTGCGCCGACGGTCGCGGTGTTGGCTTGGGCGGCGCACGTTCGTTCGCCGAATCGTGTTATCGACGCGGAACGGGAGCTTTCGTCGGCGTTTGAGCTTGCCGTGTCGATCGACGCGATCGACGATCCTCGTCCGGGCGTCGTCGTTTATTCGGGCGTCGTGCTCTGCGACGTTGGGTCGCGCCGCGTGATCGCGGAAATCGCGACGCTCGAAGCGACGGAACTCGCCGAAGGCGTCGCGCTGGTTGCGCCGCGTGTGGAAGTCGACGCGACGCAACTCGACCTCCTTTGGCGGGCGGTGGATCGGCTGCTGCGGATCGGGCGAACGACCGGGCATCCGGCGGTGCGCCTGTCGATCGACCGCGTCACGCTGCACGGCGCTGCTGGCGACGCGATCACGCTGGGTAATGTGGCGGGTCAACTGACGTGCGGCGACGAATCCTCGCGAGCGGGCCTGCGGTTTTCGCTGCCCGGGGCGAATGCGGGCGAACCGGCGTTGCTGGTCGTGCAGCGTTCGCACGGCGCCGGGACCGGCGTCGTGCGGCTGGAGCTTCGCACGGGGGGCGTGCCGCTTCCGCTAGCGGTTGCCCGCACCGTGTTCCCGTCGCTGGCGCACCTTGGCGAGCGGGCGACGTTTGCGGGTCAGCTTTGGGCGAGCACGACGGATCGCAGCGATGAATCGTGGACCGGCGAGTTGACCGGTCGGCTGGTCCAGGCCGATCTCGACGCGCTCGTCACGCGGCAGTTTGGGCACAAGCTGAGCGGCGAGGCCGAAATCACGCTGCAGAAGCTGGCGTTTGATGAGGGGCGCGTCTCGCGCATGGTGGGCCGCTGCGATGCGGGGCCGGGCGTGGTTGGCCGGTCACTTCTGGAAGCTGCTGCCCAATCGCTCGCGATGCGAATGGCGACGAGCGATGCCCGCGATGCTCGCGACTTGATCGAATACGAACAATTCGCGTTTGCGTTCGACATCGACGGACGCAACGCTCGGTTGGAAGGAACGGCCCGGCTGGAAGGAACGAGCGCGGCGGCGCGGCAATTGAACGACGGGCCGGATGCGTCGCTGGCCGTGGTGCGCGATGCGTTCGGGCCGCTGCTGTTGCCAGCCGAGCGTCAACCGCAGCCGGCCTTGGGCATCGTGCGGATGCTGGTTCCTGCGAGCGACGTGCAAATCCCGGCGAGCCGCGAGAGCGATTGGTTGTTGCGGCGGCTGCCGATTGCCGATGCCGCTTCGTCGGCGGCGTCGCCGCGCGCTACGCTGCGGGACGCGGCGGTTCAGGAGTCGTCGCCGAAGTAGGCGCGCGTGGGCGCGCCGTGCCATGTCGATGTTTCTTGGTGTTGGGCACCACTACTGTCTTGTCCAGTCGTGTGAATCGCGAGACCACGTCCAACGGCGACCCTCACTGCTGGACAAGCCAGCAGTGGCACCCCAATTCTCACCTTTGTCAGAGGACTCGCGGGGAAGCGGCGATGCTTCCGGTGGGTCGCTCATTGCGGCGTCGGCGGCGGTTGGGGCGCGGCGGGGCGGACGTCGGGGAGCGGCGCCCATTCGATGTCGACGCGGGTGTGCAGGCGGCGGGCGACGTCGGCGTATTCGCTGCGATATTCGGCGATTCCGGCCGCGAATTGGGCGAGCGAAACCTGCTCGGTTTCGTAGATCAGGGCCAGGCCCGCATCGTCGCCCGTGACCAGATTCGACGTTTGGCCGCAAAGTTGCTCGATCGATTGGCAAAGTTCCTGGGCGGACGATTCTGCGGAGGCGCACACGACCAACCGCCGCGCGGCCGCGCCGCCGGGAAGGCAAGGCGTGGCGCGATCGACCCAGGCGGGCAACAGTGGAATCGTGCGCTGCTCGTCTTGATGCTGCGAGCGGACGAGCGCCGCGAGGTCGAGGCGCCGCGCGGCTTCGGCGACCTTCTGCTGGGCCGCCGCAAAGACTTCGCCGACAATCGCTTCGACCTGTGTTCCCAGGGCGCCGGCGGCGGCGAGCATCTCGGCTTCGGATGCGGCCGCGCGATGGGCATCGACGAGCTCGGCGGCGACGGGCGCGAGGGCTTCGTCGAGCGCGGTTGCGACGAGGGTGCGGGACACGGCGCCGGCGTCTTCGGCCGACTCGCTCTTCTTGATCGGTTGGAGCAGGCTGTCGAGGTGTTTGGCGGCGCGCGTGGAGAGCGCTTCGCCCCGTGCCCGCCGGGACCAGCCGGAAGTCTCGGCGGCGGCGGAAGCGTCGCGTTGGGCCGGCGCTCCGAAGATGTCCGCAATCACCGACTTGCAAAGCTTCTCGACCGCGGCGGTCGCATCGGAAGGCGCGACGCGGCAGTGCACCAGGCCGAACGTCCGCACGAACACGTCGAACTTGGATTGCGTCGAGCGCCGCACGCTTTGCTGGCGGCAGGCATCGAGCGTCGCCGACGCCGCGGTCGCGGTGTCGCGGTACAAATACTCGGCTACGTTGTCGAGCTGCTGCTGGTAGTCTTCGTTGCTGAGGCTGTCGCCCAAGTGGACGAGATAGGTTTCGGCGAAGGGCGCCCCGTCTTCGGTCCGCGGGGGCAGACCGCAGATCGTGTCGCCGGGATATTGTCCGCCGTTGCTCATGTAGTGGTAGAGTTCGGCGATCGAGCCGTATGCGTTCGTGATGGCGAGCTCGCGGTTGGTCGCGTGCCAGTCGGTCGAATGGATCAGCACTCCGGTGACGAAGCGGTCGGAGAGGTTTCGTTGTTCGAGCAGGCGGCGTGCCGTGTAGGCCACGTCGAAAACCATACCACCGCCGGTGCCGCCCGAAATCGCCGCGAGCACGACGACGCGCGGTTCGTCGGCTGCGACCTGCGCGGCGGCTCGTTCGGCGAGGGCTGCGAGGGCTTCGGGCGAGGCCATCGCGTCGAGGGCGTTTTCGATGCGGCGGCGGATATCGTCGAAGTGGTCGACGAACGCCAATCGGCCGAGCGGGCGCAGGCCCTCGGTGAGCTGGCTGCGCGGAATGTTGTAGAGCCAACGGCGACTGAGCCATTGGAGGAACCGCTTGGAGTTCGCGCGATAGTCTTGCGTGCGTCGCAGCGGCACTTGGAGCGCTTCGTGCGGGCGCAACAGCGGCGAATCGCCACCGCGAATCAATTCCGACATGGCGGCGGTGTCGGTGTCGATGAGTAGGAATTGCACGGCCGAGCCGGCGTCGAGCTGGCCGAAGCGTTCCTCCATCCGCGTTCGCAGTTGGATCAGCGCCTTGCCTGCCGCGCCGCCGACGGCGACGAACAGCGTTGGCCGCAGCTTCGCGGGTCCTTGGGGGGCATCGATGGGCGGCAGCGGCGAAAACGACGTTTCGAGCTGGGCTTCGATGACTTCGCCGCAGGTTGGGACAGCGGCGCGCGGCGGCGGCTTGAATCGCGGAATCGAAACCGCTCGCGATCGACGGACGTCCTCGTCGTCGTCCGCGTCTTCGCCGATTCCGCCGGGCCAGGCTTGGGTCGAGCCTTCCTCTTGGGGCGGCGATTGCTTCGGGGTTTTCTTCGCTGCGCCGCCGTCGAAGACGGCCGTGGCTTTGGTGAGAATCGATTTCGTGCCGACTTCGGCTTCGTCGGCGTCGTCCTTTGGGCCGGCGGCGGCCGCGCGTCCGGCCGTCGCGAGCGACTCGACCATCTCGCGGCAATCCTTGAACCGCGCGGCCGGGTCCTTCGACAGCGCTCGGCCGATGATCGGCCGATCGGCTGCGGGGAGCATGTTGAGGCGCGGCGGACTGTGCAGATGTTGTGAAGCGAGTTGGGCGAGCGTCCGTCCCGGGAACGGCAATTGCCCGGTGAGCATTTCCTGGAACACGATCGCCAGGCTGTACTGATCGCTTTGCGTCGTGGCGCGGCCGTCGAAGACTTCGGGGGGCGCGTAGATCGGGGTCATGCCCTGCATGAGCGACGCGGTTCCGTCGCGCAGGTCTTTCACGAGTCCGAAGTCTCCGACCTTGACGTGCCCGGCGACGAGGAGCAGGTTTTCGGGCTTGACGTCGAGGTGTTGCAGCGAGAAGTGGTTCGACATGTAGTCGAGCGCGTCGGCGGCGTCGCGGAGATAGCCGATGAGCTCGTCGCGGGGAATGCCGGGCAGGCCCGCCTTGCGGCATTCCTCGTACCAATCCTTCATGCTGCTGTCGGCCAATTCGGTGACGATCACCAGTTGGCCTTCGACGACCTCGATGCGTTCGAGCGAGAGGAGGAACGGATGCCGCACCTGCTTGATGCGGTTGAACGCTTTGAGTTCGGTGGTTGCCCGCTCTTCGTTCAGATAGCCGTAGACGAGCTTGACGGCCTTGACGAGGCCGCCGGGCGCGTCGGCTTTCCAGACCTCGCCGTAGCCGCCGGCGCCGATCCGCTCGCGGAGCAGATATCCGGCGATCGGTTCGGAGATTTGAACGTTGTGAAGCGACACAGGTCGGGGATCAGGGGTCGGGAGTCAGGGGTTGGGGGAACACGAGCAAAACACGGCTACCGGACTTGCGGCGTGTGGTGGGCTGCGCCGTAGAGCGGGCCGACGGCGAGGTGGCAGCCCAACTCTCGGCATAGTTCCGCGTGTTCGTTGTCGGCGATGTTGGTGACGATGATCTGGGCGTCGAGTTCGCCGGCGGCTTCGATCGCGGCTTGGACTTGCTTCTTTCGCCGCGAGCTTCCGGGAAGGTCGCTGGTCATCTGCGGCGCGAAGCGGACGAACTGCGGCGGGCATTCGGCGTAGTCGGCCATCTGCGCGCGGCCGGCGGCGAAACCGCGGAGCGAGACGGCCACGTCGCGTTCGGCCATGGCTTCGTAGAACGCGCGAAACGCGCGGGCGTCGTGCGTGACGCTTTCGTCGAGATCGACGACGATTCTTCCTCGGCCGAGGAGATTTGCGAGCTTGCCGATGCGGGATGCGAGATTGCGATCGCCCAGCTCGATGGGGTCGACGCGGAGCAAGGCCCGGCCCGCGACGCGTGCGGCGGCGATTCGTTCGACGGCGACCAGGCGGGAGACTTGTCGGGCGCGGCGGGTGACGCGGCAATCGGTGCCGGCGAGGAGCGCTTGGGCAGCCTGTTCGATGGCGTCGGCCGGATCGAACACGACGACGTCCCAGCCGAAGGTCTGGCCTCCTTCGAGGGCCACGATGCGTTGAAAGGTGGTCTGCAATCCGCCCTGCGTTACGGTTTCGTTCATCCAGCGGACGGTTTGCACGAGGCTGTCGCCGACGGCGTCGTCGGCCGCGTTGTTCTGCTTGGGCGCGATTCGTTGGGTTGCCGCGTCGACGGCGGACGACTCGCCGGAAAAGAAGGTGAACTCCATGTCGGCGACGCTGACGAGGTCGCCGTCGACGAGTGGGACTTCGTCGATGCGCTCGCCGTTAACGTAGGTGCCGTTGGTGCTTCCCAAGTCGCGGATCTTGAATCCTTTGCTGGTTCGCGAGATGCGGCAGTGCTCGCGCGACACGCGGGTCGAGTTGATCGAGTGGTCGGCGGATTCCTGGCGGCCGATGGTGAAGGGAAATTGGGCGAGCCAGACTTTCTCGGCGGGTTCGCCGAACGTCGTTTCGCGTTCGAGCCAAGGCGCGCCGATGGCGGAATCCGGCATGACTTGCGTGCGAGAGGACATACGAAGTGCACCGTCGGTTGAAGTGAGTGTGCCGAGCGCGGCGGCCATCGCCGGGCGCGGCATTGCGAGTACGGCCGATCGCGCCAAATCATTTGCGCAAGCGAAGTGAGCGCCGGATCTCCGGCTTTGGAAACATAGCATTCGGCGTCCGGAAAAACGGCCGGATCGGTTCGGTTTTCGCCCCCGGCGGGGTTGGCCTGGGCGTTACGTCGGTTCGCGTTCGGCATAACGCGAAATTTCGCGATAACCGGCTTCGCCGCGAGGATCGGAAGCGGGGTCGGCAAAAAGTCGCGGCGCGTTCGGGCGTTGTGGCGGCTGCGTATGATAGGTTTGCAATGAAAGCGCGACGGACCGCGCGCGCTCACGTCTTGGCCGATTCCTATCACGTCTTATTACGTCGCATTGGGCCGCGGACCGTTTCGCGGCGGGTGCGGCGCCTTATTGCAAGCGCTGGAAATCGTATGGCCGGTAAACCGTTGTCCGTACTGTTGGCGACCCACGAGGCGCAGCTCGTCCGGCACGTCTCGCGGTTTCTCAAGGAGTTCGGCTACGACGTGTGCGCGGCCGCCGAGCCGGACGCGGCATTCGCGGCGTGGGAGGCGCGTCGACCGGCGCTGGTGGTGGTCGACGATGCGTTCGGCGGCGAAGGGGGCGTCGAGTTCTGCCGGCGTCTGCGCGGGAGCGACGGCGGCGAACAGGCTTACGTCCTGCTGTTCGGCGGCGCCGCGGACGCCGAATCGGTCACGTCGGCGCTGGAAGCGGGCGTCGACGATTTTCTGATCAAGCCGGTCGTGTACGGCGAGTTTCTCGCGCGGCTGCGTTCCGCGGCGCGGCTGGCCGAGGTCGAACGCCGCGTCGCGATGCAATCGCGGGTCGATCCGCTTACCAATCTGGCGAATCGCGAAGGCTTCGTCGAAAAATTGCGGCACGCGCTGGCCCATCAATCGCAACCGCGCCCGGCGGGACTCGTGCTGATCGATCTCGACTGGTTCAGCCGGGTGGCGATCGTCGCGGGACGGGAAGCGGCCGACGGGGCACTCGTGGCCGTCGCCGCATTGCTCAAGAAACTCACCGATCCGAACGATCTGGTCGCTCGGCTGGAAGCGGATCGGTTCGCCGTGTGGCTGGGTGACGAGCGCGACCAGGATGCGGTGGCGTGGGCGGAACTTGCCCGACAGGAGATCGCGAAGCTCGAACTGGGCGGCTCGGAAAGCCCGCTCGGCCTAACCGCATCGTGCGGCGTCGTCGCGGAATGGCAATCGACCGAATCGGCCGACGCGCTTCTCGACCGGGCACGGCAGGCGGTCGTGGCGGCAAAGACGTCGGGCCGGGACGCCGTGGCCCACTCCGGGCAGTTTGCCGATGAAGAATTGCTGTGGACGGAACTCGCGGCGCCGGGCAAGCTGTTCGAGGACACGACCGCCCGCGACGTGATGATTCCTTGCGCCGCGGCGCTGCACGTGGACGATACGCTGATGCAGGCGGCCGCGAAGTTCCGCCGGACGGGCGCGACGACGCTGCCCGTCACGGAGAAATCGGGGGCGCTGGCCGGGTTGCTCTCGGACGATGCGGTTGCGGACTTGCCGACGGGGCGGAACAGCGAAACTCGCCGTGTGCGCGACGTCATGTCGAAGACCGTGCCGCGCTATCAGCCCGAAACGTCGTTCAACGACTTGATGGACTTCTTCGTGCGCGGGAGCGGCTCGGTGCTGGTCGTGGTGGAGAACGGCAAGCCGATCGGGCTCGTGACGCGGGGCAGCATCACGTCGCTGATCGAGCCGGTGAAGACGGACACGTTTGCGCCGGGCGAGGCGTTTTCGCCGAGCGGGGAGTTTCTGATTGTCGGGGGGCGGTAGAACGGGGGTCGGGAGTCGGGGGTCGGGGGTCAGGGGTCGGGGGTCAGGGAAAACCAGCGGAACGTCGTGGTGCTTGCTGCGTTTAGTGGCGAACGGATTTCGACTTCACCGGTGAGCTTCCTACCCTTCGCGGTAAGCCGGATCCCGTTGGGCGTGGCTTCTAGGATCGTGCATTCGCCGCGGTCCCAGCGGGTGACGGAACCGCGATTGCCTGAGATTGGGCCTTCGTAGTCGAGGTACGCGAGGCGGTGATCGGCGAGCGGCTCGGCGGCGATTTCTCGGCCGACAGTGGGCTCTTCGGCGAGTGCCCAGGTTTGGAGCACGTCTCCGCGCTCGACCATGAAATCCCAGTGCAGCGGCCGGGCGCTGCCGGTGGGAGTTTCGTGCTTTAGGACGACAAACCGGGGCATCGGTGGCACGAACGGAGGTTTTGGAGGAACCAACGACCTTGGCCTTGCGGAACCGAGCGACTCCAAGAGCGACTCATGGAATGGCGAGGTCCAATGACTGCACTCCATCACTCGGAGCGTGATGGCTACCTTGGGTGATGGCCGCCGTCGTTGCGGCCGATGGCTGCTCTCTTTTTCCTCCCAGATTATCCAGGTCTCCGCGATGCTCGCCCAGCGGTCCCTACGACCCGGATTTTCGGCAACGTTTGCCGTTCTTGCTTAACTTCCGCAAGCGGAAGGGCCGATACCACCGGCAGAAGCCGCAAAGCCGTTTGCGCGGGCGAACGGCAAGGGCTTTGGCGCCGGGTGGGTGGGCTGTGCCTGCCGGAATCCGGCGAGCGCGTGGGACGGTTGGCACAGCCCACCCTACGGAGCTGTGCCCACCGGAATCCGGCGAACACGTTGGTGCGCGTGGGACGGTGGGCACAGCCCACCCTACGCAGCATCGAGAGACCGACCGAGCAGTACCGAACCGTTTACCACTTTGGCAAGGTAGAGAAGCGATGACGATCTTCCGCCCCTTCCTTCGACTCGTGGCCCTGGCCGCCGTCGTCCTCGTGCCGATGGCCGCCCAGGCGCAGTACAACTACGACCGCGGAGGTCTTTCGTGGACTCCGTCGGCGAACAAGTTCCAGCCCTTCGGGCCGGTGGACTTCGAGCACGACTATCAGCCGTTCGGGATCGTCAAGGTCGACGACCAGGACTACGACGGCAAGGAAGCCTGGACGCAGGGCGTGTTCTTCAGCTACGCCCGGGCGAACTGGCAACTCAGCCGACCGGAGCGGCACGAGCTGGGCGATACGTCGATGGCGCTCGTCACGTCGACGGATGGGCTGTCGGTCGTCCAGCAGATGAATGGCTTCAAGGAGAGCGTGCGGAATGCGCCGTTCGCCTGGGGAAACCGGTATGAACTCGGGTACTGGGACGGCAGCACCGGCTGGATCGGCGGCGTTCTCGATTACGACGACCAATTGCAGCAGACGGTCGATACGCAGGTGGCCGTCAACTTCATCAATCCGGACGTTACGGACCTTTATGCAGCGGCTGGGTTCAATACGAACGGCATACGCGTAACGATGCTGCACATGTTCGTGGATCGCGACGGGGACGGCTTCGACGACGACTTGAACGGCGGCACGGGCGCCGGGCGGTTTGCCGACACCGACATGGACGGCGTCGGCGACACGCCGGTAAGCAATGTGGCGGACGTCGATCTCGGCGACATGGTGATTGCCCCGACGAAGTTCACGCACCTGACGACGCGGAACAACGCGAATACGTCGGGCGTGGAGTTGATGAAGATGTATCGGTTCCGTCCGCTGCACAACGCTTCGATCTTCGAGTTGTTTGCCGGCGCCCGGTATATGGAGATGAACGAAGACTTCATCGTCAACGCTCAAGGCGGGTTCGGCAACGACCTGGCGCAGTTGGGCAGCGCTCCGAACAACAACGGCGTGATCACGCCGCTGACCATCCAGAGCTTCTGGAACTCGCGGATCGACAACAACATCGTCGGCCCGCAGATCGGCGGCCGGTGGTACAGCCGCCGCGGCAAATGGTTGTTCGCCGCAGAAGGCCGGTTCCTCGCCGGGTTCAACTTCCAGAACGTGCACCAACGCGGTCAGCTCGCCGGCAACATTCCGTCGGGCGTGCAGAACCAAGGCCAGCCGGGCCAGTTGAACCAAGCTCCCGTTCAGAACGCGGTAAACGCCTTTAACAATACGAACTTCGAGCACTACGAGCGGTTCGAGGAATGGGCGCCGCTCGGTGAACTGCGACTCGAAACGTCGTATCAGTTGACCAAAGCGGTGGCCTTCAAGGTCGGCTTCACGGGGATGTATGCGGACGGCATCGGGCGGGCGAGCAGCTTGATTCTGTATCAATTGCCGACGCTGGGCATCGCCGGGGACAACCGCGAGGATATGTTCATCACGTCGTTCAACTTCGGCGTGGAGGTAAATAGGTAGCGGGGCGGAGGATCGAGGATCGAGGATCGAGGATTGAGGATCGAGGATCGAGGATTGAGGATGCCGCGTTCGCCGAGGGCGTTTCTGATCTCTAACGTCTAACGTCTAACCTCTAACCTCCAACCTCCAACCTCCAACCTCTAGCCTCTTGCCTCTAGCCTCTAGCCTCTTGCCTTTCGCCTCTGGCATCATCGCACGGTAACGGTCGGTACGACACGGCCTGGGCGTCTTTGCGGCGCCTGGGCCGTTCGTTTTTTTTGCGTTTACGTCGCCGGGCGCGGCGCGCTGGGCCTTGGCTGCGGCACGCGGCCTTGCGACCGAGCGCCGAGCGTTTCGAAAAAACTTGCCTGGGGTGTCAAAATCTTGCTGGTCAACGAGCCAGTCGTCTGGTATGAAGGAGGCGGCGGGCGCGGTTCGCGGCGGATTGCGCCAGGCGCTGGCGTTTGCGCGGTTGACGTCGTCCGGACAGGAGAAGCGAATTCTTTTTTTGCGGGTGGTCGGACGCCCGCGAGTAGTTCATCCGAAAGAGGGAGTTTTTGAACGTTAACCCCCGATTTTCCCGGGATTTTGTTCAATAACCTCGTGTGTTTGCCGCGCGGGATTCGCGTTGGGCGGGGAGGGTCTGGGGTTAAGGCACAAATTTCAAGTTTCAAGTTTCAAATAAGGCCTACGGCGTAAGTTTCGGGGCATCGCGGGCGGCTTGGCTCGGTTGGGCGACCGGCCAAAACATTTGGGTTCGACGTTTGCGGAAGCGGCGTGGGGTGGTGAACGTTGCGATGTTGACCGGCCCTGTGTTTTCTCGCGAAGTCGTCACGGCCGCCCGGCGGAAGGCTCTTTACGTCGTGCGGGCGGCATATCCCGCGGGTCTGGTGTTGCTGCTGGCGACGGCGTGGCTGGTGTATACGGGCCCGCGGCTGGTTCGTGGGGCGGGGGACGTTGCCCACTTCGGCGCGATGGCGCTGGCGCTGCTCGCGGCGGTGCAACTGGCGCTGGCGACGTTTTTCTCGGCGCTGTTCACCGCGGGGGCCGTGGCGCAGGAGAAGGACCGCGGCACGCTCGAACTGCTGCTCTTGACGCATTTGTCGAACCGCGAGTTGGTGCTCGGCAAGCTCGCGGCGAGCTTGCTGTATCTGGGCGTGATGTTCGCGGCGGCGCTGCCGGTGTTCCTGCTGCTGCCGCTGGTGGGCGGCGTGTCGTTCGGGCAGATTGCGCGGGTGTATGGCGTTACCGCGGCGGCGATGCTGCTCGCCGGGAGCGTCGGCTCGACGGTTGCGTTGTGGCGGGAGAAAACGTTTCAGACGCTGGCCGCAACGGCGCTGTTGCTTGCGGCATGGTTGGGCGGATGCGAGGTGGCCGCGTTCGGCGCGTCGCGGACGGCGGATGCGAGCGGCGGTTCGGACTCGACGGTCGCGGCGCTCGCCACGGTCGCCAGTCCGGCGCGGGCGCTCGCGTTTGCACTGAAACCGGCCACGGGCGGCGACGCTGTACTCGGTTTGACGGACGACGCAGTCGTCGCGGTTCACATCGCCGCGATTCTGGCGCTCGCGGTGGCCGTCAATGCGGTGGCGATTTGGCGAATTCGGGTTTGGAATCCGCCGCGCGATGCTCGTCCAGGGCGAAGGGGCGCCGCCGCGGCACTCGAATCGCAAACGTCGGTTGCGCCAAGAGCGGCTGCGCGGCCGCGCGTCGTGTGGGAGAATCCGGTTGCGTGGCGCGAGATCCGCACGTGGGCCTACGGGCGCAAAGTGCGGTATATCCGCTTCGCCTACGCGGCCGCGACGATCCTGGCGGGCTTCTTCGTGCTCGATCGTTCTCCCGGCGGCGGCGCGATCTCGCCGGCAGCGATACTCGCCCCGCTGTTCGTGTGCAGCTTGATGCTGGTCAATGCGCTGGCGGTCACGAGCATTACGGGCGAGCGAGATGGCCGGGCGCTCGACCTGCTGCTCGTTACGGAGCTTTCGCCCAGGGAAATCGTGTTCGGAAAGCTGGGCGGCGCGCTTTACAATACGCGCGAGATGGTCGTTCTGCCGTTGGCGCTGTGCGTCATGCTGGGCGCGGCGGGGCGGACGAGTTGGGAGAACGTCGTTTATCTTGTGGTCGCGCTTGGGGTGCTGTATCTGTTCGTGGCCGTGCTGGGGTTGCACTGCGGGATGATCTATCAAAGCGGGCGGTCGGCGATTCTGGCGAGTTTGGGGACGCTGTTTTTTCTGTTCGTGGGCGTCGCGACGTGCATCGCGGTGCTGCTGGCGTTCAGCGGGACTTCGTCGCGGGCGTTCGAGGTGCAGCTTGCTCCGTTTCTGGCGTTCATGGTGGGCGGGAGCGCGGGGTTGTACTTCGCGCTGGGGGCGAAGAGTCCTTCGGCGGCGATCGGATGGGCGGCGCTGGCGTGCCCCTTCGCGACGTTTTGGGCGATTACGAGCTACTTTCTGGGGTATACGCTGGGGATCTTTCTGGTGACGCTGGCGACATATACGTTCGCGACACTGGCGATGCTCGTGCCGGCGGTTTCCGAGTTCGACGCGATCGTGGGGCGCACGACGGGCGGCGATACTTAGGGCCTATCCCAGACTGTAGGAGGCGAATCCCTTCGCCGCTAGAATCGCTAACCAGGCCTGTCGGCGAAAGGATTCGCCTCCTACAGATTCCGGTTTCGGGATAGGTTCTTAGCCGCGGCCGCGGCTGAGGGGCATGGAGCGGATACGGCCGCAGCCGGCGTGGACGATGGCATTGGCGATGGCGGGCGCGACGGCGATGATCGGCGTTTCGCCGGCACCGACCGAGGGCAGATCGTGACGATTCACGAGTTCGATGTCGATTTGAGGCACGTCGCTCATGCGGGGCACGCGATAGTCGCTGAAGCTGGCGTTGGTAATTTTTGCGTCCTGGAACTTGACTTCCTCGAACAGCGCGCCGCCGAGGCCCATGACGATGCACCCGGCGACTTGCATGCGGAGGTTGAGCGGATTCTGAATCGCCCCGCACTCGTATGCCTGGCAAATGGACAGGACCTTCGGCTGGCCGTCGATCATTTCGACTTCCGCACAAGCGGCGACGAACGAGCCCTTTTCGGTTCCGCAGGCCAGACCGACGCCGCGGGGCGCGGTCGTTTCTTTGCGGCGGCGGGGCCAGTCGAATCTCTTCGCGGCGGCGACGAGCACGTCCTTCAAACGACCCGCGGGCAAATGGGCGAGGCGAAACTCGAGCGGGTCGGCGCCGGAGAGGAGGGCCAGTTCATCCATTGCCGACTCGCGGGCGAAGGTGTTCGCCGTCGACGCCAGGGCACGATAGGAACCTTGGCGCAGCGGCGAATCGGCGGCGACGAAGCGCGTGCGTCCGCTCGCAGATTGGTAGGGCGAGTCGATGGCCGAACCGCCCGAGTTGTAATTCGTGAAATCCCAGGCGGCGAGCTTGCCTCGTTCGTCGAGGGCAGCGCGGACTTCGATCAAGCCGCCGGGGCGACAGTACGCCCAGGTGCATTCCTCTTCGCGGGTCCAGCGGAGGCTGACCGGCTTTCCGGCGGCTTTGGCGAGGCGAGCGGCTTCGACGGCGGCTTCGCCGGAATGCTTGCCGCCGAATCCGCCGCCGGTATCGGGCACGACGACGCGGACATCCGCTTCGGCGATGCGAAAGGCGGCGGCCAGTTCGCCGCGGACGCGGGACGGCTGTTGCGTGCCGGTCCAGACGGTGAGCTTTCCGTCGTTCCACTCGGCGACGGCGGCCCGCGGCTCCATGGGGGCGTGTTGGATGTATGCGATCGTGTAGGCGACGTCGATTTTCTTTTCTGCCGCGGCGAAGGCTTTTTCGGTATCGCCCCAGGTGTTTGGGCGGCCGCGGCCCGACGAGGCGGCGGTGCGTTCGAAGTGGTCGTAGACGTTGTCGCTCGTGGGCGCGTCTTTCGGCAATTGCCACTGCGCCGACTCGGCGAGCGCGTCGACGCCTTTGGCGGCCAGCGCGGAGTTCGCGGCGGCGCAGCCGGCAAAATCGCCGTCCGTCACAACGACGACGCCTTCAAGCTTCTTGGCGGCGGTGGCATCGACCGACTCCAGCTTTGCGCCGAGCGCGGGCGGGCGGAGCACTTTGCCATACAACATGCCGGGGCGCACGATGTCGGACGGATAGCGATGCCGGCCCGTGACGATCTCGTCGCCGCCGACCTTGGCCGCCGGTTTGCCGAGCACGGTCCAGGATTCGACGGGCGTCACGGTGGCGTTGCCGAGGACGGTGGCGTCGAGTTGGGCCGCGAAGTCGTCCGCGGCGGCGAGTTCGCCGAGCGAGATCTTCTTTTTTGCGGCGACGAACTCTCCGCCGTCGAACCGCACGGCGTCCGCGTCGGCTTCCAATCGCTTTGCCGCCATCGCGGTGAGCACTTCGCGGAGCGCGGCGCTGGCGGCGCGAACGGCGGGAACGGTCGAAGGCGTCGTGCGGCTGCCGGCGGTGCCGCCGTCGTCGGGACAGACCGCGGTGTCGGCGAGGATCACGCGGACGCGATCGAGCGGGAGATGCAACTCTTCCGCGGCGGCTTGGGCGATTTGGGTCCGCGAGCCTTGGCCCACTTCGACCTTGCTGCTCATCACGGTCACGATTCCGTCCTTGCCGACGTAAAATCGCTGGCCTGCTTTGACGGCGGCGCGCGGTCCACGGCCGCCGCGACCGCCGCGTTGCCGCTGGGCGACTGCCCCGCGTGCGGCGACGGCGATCACCAATCCTGCGCCGAGCACCTCGATGAACTCGCGGCGGTTGGCGTCGAACCGATACGCCGGTCCCTCGCGGAGTTCGTAGCGTTCGACCTCGTTCGGTTCGCCGTCGAGGATCGACGCATTGTCGGAGTTTCGGAGCATCGCGCAGACTCCCGAAGACGGAAGGCGGCGCCGTCGAGCGCGGCGCTCTGGCGATCCATGATACACGATTCGCCGACGGCAAGCCCGATTGCCCTATTGCTCGAGACCGTGCTCGTCGAGCTTCTTATGGAGCGTATTGCGATTGATGCCGAGGCGTTTGGCGGCCTTGATCTGGACGTTATCGCACTCGGTCATGACTTGGGCGATGACTTCGCGTTCGACGCGATTGACGATTTTGGTGTAGAGGGCGTCTTCTTGGGGTCCGGCGGTGGTGAGTCCGGTGCGGACGAGCTCGTAGGTCAGCGTTTCGAGGTCGGCGCCGGGGCGGAGTCCCATGGGGCGTTTTTCCCGGCCCATCACGGCGTCGGGGAGCAGGTCGACGGTCAGTTCGTCGCCTTCGGCGAGCACGACGGCGCGTTCGGTGTAGTTTTGCAGCTCGCGGACGTTTCCGGGCCAGTGATAGTCCTGCATCGCTTCGAGGGCTTCGCGTTGGATGTGGACGACGTAGCGGTCGTTCTCGTCGTTGTAATACTTCAAGAAATGGCCAACGAGGGCCGGGATGTCTTCGCGGCGTTCGCGAAGCGGAGGAAGGTAGACGGGCACGACGTTGAGCCGCCAGAACAGGTCCTCGCGAAAGCGGTCGGCCTCGACTTCCTCGCGGAGGTCGCGATTGCTGGCGGCGATGACGCGAGTGTCGACGCGGATCGTCTGCGTGTCTCCGACGCGTTCGAACTCGCGCTCTTGGAGGACGCGGAGGAGCTTGACTTGGAGCTTGGGGGTGGTCGAGTTGATCTCGTCCAGAAAGATGCTGCCGGTGTGGGCGGCTTCGAAGCGGCCGGTGCGATTGCCGATCGCGCCGGTGAACGACCCGCGGACGTGGCCAAAGAGCTCACTTTCGAGGAGGCTTTCGGTGAGGGCGCCGCAGTTGACGCGAATGAACGGGCCGCTGGCGCGGAGACTGAGCTGGTGGATGGCGCGGGCGATGAGTTCCTTGCCCGTGCCGGTTTCGCCCAAGAGCAGGACGGAGGCCTTGCTGCGGGCGACGCGGCGGACGGCGGCGTAGACCTCTTGCATCGCCGGCGACGAGCCGATGATGCCGGGAATGGGCGGGCCGGTCGCGGCGTCGCGGTTGCCGAGCGGGCGGTTCATGGGGGGCGTCGGATGGGGGTTTGCCGTCATGGCAATCGATCGGTCTCCTGTCGGCCGCGCCGCCACGCGACCGGGGACGTTGGCCTGGCGTCTAGCGTTCGAGCGATGCGGCCTTGGCTTGGGGTTGTGGCTTCTTCGCCGCGGCTTTGGTTGGAGTCTCGATCGTGTCGAGAATCGAGGAGAGCACCTTCTGGGTCGCTGCGTTCAAGTCGCGCGAAGCGTTGTAACGGTCGTATTGGCGGAGGATTTCGTGGCTGGTGAGTTGAATGCCGCGGCGCGGCACGCTCTTGGCGAACGCGGCGGCGGCGGACTCGCGCATCGCGATCGGCCGCGACGCCTGGCTGGCGAGGTCCACCAAGGCAAGTTGCGCGGTGTGCGTGCCCAGATTTGCGAGGCACTCGGCGGCGGCGGCAGAGCGGTTCGGCGACTGGATCGCGGCCACGAGCATCGACTCGCAGCGTCTCAGGTCGTAGACGGCCTGATCCTGGGTCGAAAGTTTTGCGAGCCAGGCAAGGGCGAGTTCAGCTTGACGTTCGCGAACGTCGGGACTCGCCGCCAATCGACCTTGGAGGGCGAGCAAGTGGCCGGCCTGTTTCTCGATCGTCTCGGCGTCGGTGGCTTGGGGAAAGGCGATCGTGCGAGTGAACGCGGCGGCAAGGCGCTTTGCGCGAGCAAGTTCGCCATCGCCGGCCATAAGCCCGATGGGAAGGCGGGCGGTTCGCGGATCGCGGCGGAGTTCGCCGAGCAGGTCGTAGACGCGGGGATGATCGACGCCGAGGTCGACGAGGACGAACTCGTAATCGGCCGAGCGATTGAGCATCAACCTTCCGCCGCGGCCGAGGATTGCCGACTCGCCGTCGAACCCGATCGCTTCGGTAAAGGCGGCCAGCGTCTGCGCGCGGTACCCGTGCGGGTCGACGACGAGCGCTCGGCTGCGGCCATCGGACGCGGCGAAGTAGCAGAGCGCTTCCACGACGCTGCTCGAGCCGGCATACGGCTTGTCGGGGGCGATTTCCATGATGGCCGACACGGCCGCGAAACGGACCTGCCGGTCTACGTCGCGGGCCGCGCTGGCGAGCGTGGATGTGCGGCCGTCGGGGCGGTGCAAGAGTGTGGCGTCGCCGGATTTCGCGAGCGCCTGGCATGCACCGATCGCGGCGGCAATCCGCCGCTGGGCCAGCGCGTCGGCCAGCACCACGTCGAGCGTCGCAGCGTCGGCTTGCGGCGCCGTTTCCAGCGGCGCATCGAGGCCCGCGATGAGCTTCGTCATTTCCAACGTCGCAAGGATGCTGAGCCGGCGATATTCGGCGTTCGCGGGATCGGCGGCCGCAAGCTCGCGGGCGAGGCGGGCCGCGATCACGGCCAGTGCGTCGTCGTGGTGATAGGTCTGGGGCGCGACTTGCCGCTTCGCCGCATCCCACGACCAGAGCGTTACCTGGTCCGTGCCATGCGTGGGCAGCCGAACCTTGCGGGCGAGATGCGCCTTGGCCTCGGCCGCGAGGAGGGAACGGGCGTCGGCGGGCGTTGGCTCGCGACCGGCGATTCGTTTGAGCGCCGCGGTGGCCGCAGTACGACGCGCCGCATCGTGGCCCGCGGCGGGGCCGAACAGGTAGATCATCGCGCCGCCGTCGCCGATACGTCCGAGACAGTCGATTGCCGCCAAGGCGACGGCGTCATCCGCAGTCACGGCGGCTGCAAGGCCGGGCACGGACGTTTGTCCCAGGGCGACGAGGGCGTCGCGAACGCCGGCGTGGCGCTGTTTTTGGGTTTCGTCGGCGAGCGTCGCGATCAACAGGGCCACGGCGTCGTTCTCGGCGGCGGCGAGATCGTGCATGGCCTGGCGGCGGACTTCAGCCGCGGGGTGGCCGAGCGCCTCGATCGACCGCGCGAGTTGCTGCGGATCGCGGGCGAACGCGCGGGCGCCGTCGAGCACGAGGTCGATCGCCTTCTTGCCGTCGGCGCCGAGCGCCTCGACGCGTGCCATTCGCCACAATCGCCCGGAGCCGTGTTCCCGAAGGATCAGCGTCAGATCGCGCGGCGTCGGATTCGAGGCGAGGAAGCGTTTCAAGAACGGCCCGGCGGCGTCGGCGCGGCCCAGCTCGACGAGCAGATAGGTCACGCGAAACAACTCGATCGGCGTCGTTGGTTTGGAGTCGACGAGCGCTTGCACGGCTGGATCGTCGCCCAACTTGGCGGCGTCGATCGGCGGAAGCTCGCCCGCGGCCGGCGCAGCTTCGGACGCTGCGGCTTCGAAAGGCGCGCCCTCTGCGGCAGGAGCATCGGCGGGCGGGTCTGCGGGAGCGTCCGCGGGCAGATCTTCCGCCGCGTCCTGAGCGTAGACCGTCGGGACCAGGGCGAAGGCCGTGACGAGCAACGAGTAGGCAAGGAATCGGATCATCGCAATTGCAGGCGCGCTTCGTGGTGCTGGGATCGGGCGATGGATTGTCGGGTCAAGGTCTTTGCGTGAATGCCGAGCACATTGCCCGGGGTGTGTTCACCCCGGGCTAAATGGGTGACGGGCTAAGTACGGTTAAGTGGTTCTTCCAGCGAGCGAGTTGTTCGGCCACCTGGCCTGGGGCGGTCGAGCCATAGCTTTGCATGGCCGCGATGGCGTTGTCTACGCCGAGGACGTCGAAAACGTCGGCATCAAGCGTCGGGTCGATTTCGCGGAACCGTTCCAGCGGCAAGTCGGCAAGGCGACATTCGCGGCGCATCGCTTCGCCGACGAGCTTGCCGACGAGGTGGTGCGCCGTTCGCTGAGGAATGCCACGGCGAATCAGGTACTCCATGAACGCGGTCGCATCGAGGTGGCCGCGGTCGAGCCGTTCGGCGATCGCGTCGCGGCGCAGCGTGGCCCCCGCGACGACCGGCGCGGCCATTGCAAGGCACGCTTCGACCGTGTCGGCCGCGTCGAACAGTGGCGGCTTGTCTTCCTGCAAGTCGCGGTTGTACGCCAGGGGCAGGCCCTTGACCAGCACGAGCAGCGTCTGGAGCGCGCCGACGACGCGGCCCGTCTTACCGCGGATCAACTCCAGCACGTCGGGATTGATTTTTTGGGGCATGATCGACGATCCGGTACAAAAGGCCCGCGGCAATTCGAGCATGTCGAACTCGATGGTGGACCAGAGGATCCACTCCTCGGCCCAGGTGCTCAAATGCTCGGCAATGAGCGCCAGGCAAAAGACGAATTCGATAACGAAATCGCGATCGCTCGAAACATCGAGACTGTTGGCGGCCACGGCGTCGAATCCCAATCGGCGGGCGACGTTTTGCCGGTCGATGGGAATCGATGTGCCCGCTAGCGCGCCTGCGCCCAAACTCAGCACATTGACGCGACGGCGGCAATCGGCGAGGCGCTGTCGGTCGCGCTCGAACTTCTCGCAATAGGCAAGGTAATAGTGAGCCGCGAGCACGGGCTGCGCTCGCTGCAAGTGGGTATAGCCCGGCAACACCACGTCGGCATCCGTTTCGCAGCGAGCGACAAAGGCACGCTGCAAATCGGCGAGCAGCGAAGAGATGGCGTCAATTCGCGTGCGGGTCCAGAGCCTCAAATCGGTCGAGACCTGGTCGTTTCGGCTCCGGCCGGTATGCAGTTTGCGTCCGACATCGCCCAAGCGGTCCGTCAATGCCCGCTCGATGTGCATGTGGATGTCTTCGAGTTCAACCGAGTAGGCGAAGTCACCCTGCTCGATTTCTCGGCGGATCTGTTCGAGGCCGTGCGTAATTTGCAGGCACTCGTCCGGCGTGAGCACGCCGACGTCGGCGAGCATTTGTGCATGGGCGATCGAACCGGCGATGTCGTGTGCGTAGAGGCGCTTGTCGAAGCTGATGCTTTCGGTGAACCGCTGGACGCGCGCGTCGGTCGCCTCGGAGAAGACTCCGGCCACATGGCGTGGCGGCGCGGCGGTTGGCGAAGCATCGGACATGCGAAACCGTTGGCAATCGACCGCCGTCGCGGAGCGCTCTTGGACATGGCTGTGAGTCGCAGTTCGCCCGTCACACGGGGCGGCGGGGAACGCGACAACTCATTTACTCTAAACACGTTAGGAAAAGCTGTCAACGAACCGCGGATGGCGCGATCCGGCCTTTGTCCCTGCGGTTCGCGAGGACTCCCGGGAAGAAAAATGGGGCCTCGCCTCGAATTGACCTGTCAGCCCGTTGAAAAAGGGGACGGACCCTTTGGAAAGTGCGTCTTGAGCCGCTGATTACGACGTGCCTGAGAGGGTCAGTCCCCCTTTTCAACGGACTGCTATCTGGTGGTCGCGACGACCGTCGTGACCCGCAAAACCGGATGCACAAAGGGCCGGTACGGCGTTCTTGCGTCCGCGAGACAACTTGTCGAGATATTTGTGTTTTCTGAGTACATCCCCAAGACCGTGTCGCTAGATTACCTTGGTCACGTGGGAAGGGTTCGCTCGTTGCAAGCTGGGTTCGTTGCGCGCGGGCATTCTCGGCGGCGCGATTGCGCCGTGGCCAGTATGGCCCTGACTACCCAGTGGAGCGGGTGATGGACGACCGTCGTGGCGATGACCGTCGTGGCAATGGCCGACGTAGCGAACGCGCCGGTTCGGTTTCCGGCCGCGAAACCGAGCGGTCGGAATCGGGTATCGGCGTTCGTGCGGGATCTACGCCTACGAATGCTGCCACGCAGGCACGCCTTCGCGCCGTCGAGGCCCCGCGCAAGTCCCCCGCCATCGACGCTTCGCGGAAGAAGCTCGTCGGCGGCACGAATGGTTCACTCGCGGGGGCGGCGATCGCCTTTCTTACCCAGCGGTGCGCCGCGCCGCCGGAGCCGACCGATGACTTGCTCGTTCATGCCGCTCAGGCGGGAGACGCGCGGGCGTTCGAGATCCTCATCGAACGGCACCAGCGTCCCGTGTTCGGTTATTTCCGCGCCCGCGTGCTCGAAGCGGCCGACGCCGAAGACCTCTGCCAGGAAGTCTTCATGCGTTGCTTTCAGATGCCGGTCAGTTTCGAGTCGCCGATTATGGTTCGCCCCTGGTTGATGGGCATTGCTCGAAACGTCTTGCGCGAACACATTCGCAAACTGACGCGCCGCCGCGAAGTGGCCTGGAGTTCGCTGTGCATCGACATCGACGAAGGCACGGAGCTATGTGACGGTGCATACGACGACCTGGTCGGTCATTTGCCGGGCTGCATCGAAACGCTCAGCGGCAGCGCCCGCGACGCCCTCGACATGTACTACCGTTGCCGGATGCGGCTCGTGGAAATCGGCGATCGCTTGCGGCGAAGCGAAGGCGCGGTCAAGCTGTTAATATACCGGGCGCGGCAGGCGCTCAAGCAATGCTTGACGCGGAAGTGCGAATGTCCGGACGGCGAATCGGCGTAGTGCGTGGGCGGCGCCGAAGTCGGGAGTTCGCGCATGCGGTGCGCCGCAGCGTGGAGTGGGTCGAGTGGGTAGCGGAGCGAGGCCCGCCAAGAACGACGGCACGCCACGCGCGGTGGGCCTCACCTCGTTCGACGCACCCTACGATCTCAGGCTGGCTGCACGCTTCGGCATTCGTTCGGTTGGCGCTGCGTATGAGCGACGAAGAGATCCTGCGACTGATTGCCGAAGCTCCATCGGAACAATGGACCGACGAGCAGATCGAGCTGGTGCGATCGCGGCTCGCCGATTCGCCGCGGATTCGCCAAGCGATGGCGGACCGGCTGCGGCTGGACGACCTTCTGGCCGTGACGTTCGACGCGGGGCGGATCGACCCGGAGAAGATCGTTGCGGCGGCCGGAAATATTCGGCCGATGTGGCGCAAGCCGGCGCAGCGGCGGTGGCCCTGGGGCGCGGCGCTCGCCGTGGTGTTGGCGATTGCGGGAGCGGCGTGGCACTGGTGGCCGGACGACTCCGCGCCGATGTTCGCGGCGAACGGGCAGCGCGTCGAAAAGATCGCCACGTCGACCAACGGAACGTCTCCACCGCCGGTATCGACGAAGCAGCGGTCGGGTGAAGCCAAACAACTCGCTTCGACGGAAGCGAATCCCGGCGAAGACAATCCTCCGGCCGCTCGGGCGGCGCAACATTCGCCGACTCCGCCGGTGTCGCCCGTCGCATCGGATGAGCCGACGAAGAGTCCATCCCCCGCGGCGCCGGTCGCCGTCTGGGACAGACCCGAGCATCTCGGCGGGAATCCGCGGCCGTATGCGACGATCAGCTTGATCGACATTGGCGAAGGGCGATTCACTCCCCGCCGCGACGAACTGCGGCAGTGGCTCGCCGGCCTGCCCGGCATTCAACTCGATGTTCAGGAGCGCGACGTCGAGGGCCGGCGGTGCGGCACGTTTGCCGGAGTTGCGCGGCTGGCCGCTCCGTGGCGCGAGGATTCCGCGTGGCGTTTGGCGATACGCGACGCCAACAAGCTCAAGCTGTACTTCTGGCGCGGCGAGCGTGGGGTGATGCTGCAGTATCACGAAGACCGCCGCTTCGCGTGGGCCGCGTACGTCGCGACGCGAGCCGCGGGCGAGGTCCAACCCAAAACGCTCGCACTCACGGCGACCGACGACGAACGCAGTTATCGCACGAGTCGCGATGGGCAGGCGACGATCGACCTCTTCTGGCGCGGCGGAGAGTTGGTTCTCGCTCGCGGCGGGATCGAATTGCTCGTGGCGCCGCTCGATGGACCGCCGACGGAAGTGCTATTCGACGGGCGGGCCTGTTTCCTCGGGTTGACGATGACGCGAATCGGCGACCTGCCGCCGCCGAGCGGTGCGGCGCCGCCGACGCTCGTCGAGGACGCGCCGGCGCGGCTCGATTGGCAAGCCACGACTCCCGCCGGATCGCGGTTCGACTTGTCGCCTTCCGGGAGCGTCGCGCTGGCGTCGCAGAAGACGAGCTCGCCGGCCCAAGCCTATACCGCCGCGATGCCTGCGGGCGGCGCGGGAACCGTGCGGGAGATCATCGTTCGCGTCGACGGCGCGGCGCCGGGGGCAAGCGTGTTTCTCGCCGACGATCAGGGTCGGCAAGCGGAAGTCTTGCGGTTCATGCACGCGCGGGCGACGGGCGGCGCGGGCGTGTGGATCGTCGCGGCCGGCGATGGACGTATCGAGTCCTACGACAACCTCGATGCCGGTCCCGCGCCGCTGGTCGGGGAAACGGCGTGGCTGCGGATTCTCTGCACCGCCGCGGGAATGCGCTGTTCGCTCAGTGCGGACGGCTTGCATTGGGCGAATCCCTGGCCCGTTTGTCCCGGCATCGCGCCGCAGAGACTCGGTATTGCGCTGGCGCCCGGCGAAGAGCCGCGCGTCATCCGCCTGGGACAGATTGCTTGGCGCGAGCTTGCGGGCATTGCCGCGTTAGCGCCCGCGGAACTCGTCGCTGCCGCGATGCCGGCTAGCGACGCCAAGGACCATCGCGAATGGCGCGGGCGCGTGGCCGACGCATGCCCGGCGAATGTCGATGCGGCGACGTGGCGTCGGGCCGCGGCCGTCGCGGCGCTCGGCGGCGGAAAGAGCGCCGAGGTCGTCCGATCGGCGCTGGCCGAACTCGTCGAGCACGTTGCCGAGGCCGATTTGCCGCTCGAACGTCGCCTTCGTGCGCTCGACGGACTGGCGCTCGTCTCGAACGTCTGGGACGAACCGGAACGGGCGCGGGCGCTCGTGCGGACGTATGCGGCGCTCGCCGATACGCCGAGCGAGCCCGTCGCAAGACCGTACACCGCGCTGGCGGAGGCGTTGATCCATTCGCCCGTTCGGTCGCGAGACGGCGTATTCGTCGAAACCGACCGCTTGGCGCGGCGCGAGATATTGCACCTCGTCGATTCGGGCGACTGGGACGCTCTCGACCGGCTTTGCCGCACGCTTCGGTTCCGCGCGGACCGCGAATTGCGCGAGCGTTGGCGGCGGCGCAACGACGGCGGCGGTTCGATGGTCGATTGGGCGCAGATGCTTGCGCGGCGGCACGTCAAAGGCAATGCGGACGAGCCGCGGCCGGCAATGCATCCCGCATGGCGCGATCCGCTCGTCGAGCAATTCGATACCGACGCCTTCAACGTGCTGGCCGAGTTCCGGGCCGCGGTCGAGGGCGAGGCGTTTCGCGACGCCGCCGACACGATTGCCACGGCCGGAGCAAAGCTGGTCGAGGCGACCGACAAGCTGGGCGTGTTGCCGGATGCGAAGGACGAGGGGTTGTACGTGTCGCTGCGGGTGGCGATCGAACAGGCAATGCGCGAGCACCCGCAACTCGAATCGGCAATGCAGGAGCGGTTTGGCCCCACGGCGCTGTTGCGGGTGCGCAAGGCGATTGCGCAGGCGAATGTCGCGCTCGTGGAAGCGGCGACACTGCAATACCACGGCACAGCGGCGGCCGCTGAGGCGCACTTGTGGCTCGGCAACCGCGCGCTTTCCGTCGGCGAGTTTGCGCGAGCGCTCGCGCATTTCCATGCCGCCAGTGAAAACAATCGCGGTCCGATTTCCGAAGAGGCGCGGCAACGGGCGCGACTGGCCGCGGCCGTGGCGGGTCGGAAAACGGGCGAGCCGGCGACGGGCCTCGTGCGTTTGGGAGACGAGAGCATCGCGGCCGACGAATTCGAGCACGTGTTGGATCAACTGGTCGCCAGGGCGGCAGCTTCGCCGGTCGCGGTCGATTCGCCGGAAAACAACGCATCGCGAGTTCCCGTCGAACCGGTCGCGTTGCGCGCCGTCAAGCGCGGCGATTTCCGCGTGGGGCCGATCCAACCGCCGCGGGCGACGGAAGATGTGCTCGGGCCGCGCGTCGCGATCGACTGGTTTGCGCGAACCGCAGCGATGGCGGCACACGAGAACTTGATCGTCATCAATGGACGAACGTCGGCGGTTGCGTTCGATACCGAAGGCGGTGGGCGCATTTGGGAGGCGGCGCTGCGATCCTCGCCGGGCGACGCGAAGCAATGGCCCATCGCGTCGGCGCAGCCGCTCGTCGTCGAGAACCGCGTGATGCTGCGGTGGCTCGCCAAGGACGGCCCCGTACTCGTATGCCTCGACGCGCACAGCGGCCGGCAGCTTTGGCAAGCGGCAATGGAATCGCGGCAGGCGATCGTCGGCGACCCCGTCTTCGCGCAGGACGACGTGTTCGCCATTGCGGCTCAGCCCGACGCGCTCGGCCAGGCGTGGCAGATATCGCTCGTTAGCATCGACGACGAAACGGGGGCGTTGTTGCGGTCGCGGCCGCTGGTTCGGCTGAGCGAAGCGTGGCGCGAGCTCGGGGCATGCCGGGCGACGCTCGATCGCGACCGGTTGTACGTTGCGCTTGGCTCCGCGTTCGTCTGCTGCGACTTATCGGGACAGGTCCACTGGGTCCGCTCGCTGCCGCACGTTCCGGCGAGCGTCGACGGCTGGTGCTTCGTCCAAGCGCACGACATGCCGATCGTGCAGGGGAATCGCGTATTCGTTGCGGCGCCGACGGTGCGAAAAGTCGTCTGCCTCGAAACCGCGAGCGGCCGGATGACGTGGCAACACAGCGACGCCGATATCGTGCAACTCGCGGCGCTGGCCGGCGGTTGCTTAGTCGTTCGCAATGGCAACGGGCTCGCTGGCTTGCGTGCCGACGATGGAAGCGTCGCCTGGCGTTTTTTGGCCGATGAGTATTGCCGGGTGTTGGCCGGGCCGGATGTGGCCAAGGGCATTCTCATCGCGACGCGCCCCGACGGCGAAGCGCGCTCGCGAGGCGTCGGCGGACCGACGCTCGTCTGGCTCGACCCGGCCAGCGGCAAGCCCGTGGGACGCTGGTCGAACGAAGCGTGGAAGGAACGCGGCGGGCAATTCGGGCCGCTCGCGGTGAGCGCCGCCGGGCGGATTTGGGGATTGTGGGGCGCGAGTTCGACGGGCGAAACGCGGGAGGTCGTCGAGTTGTTTCCGCCCGGCGTCGAACCGTTGATGCCGCCGAGCGACGCGCCCAAGGACCCGCCCGCCGCGAACGGCATTGCCGAACTGCAAAAGGCGGCCGACAAAACGTTGCCGGGTTGGATCGTCGCCAGCGGCGTGCTCGACCCGGCGGGAACGCTGGTCAAGCATCTCGAATCCGACGACACCGTGCTCGCGATTGCGGACGCCCGCACGTCCGTCGGTTTCACCCACCAAGCTGCGATCGCCCCGGGCAGCAAGGGACGCTTGCGGATCAAGGCCGGATATGCGGCGAACGAAGCTTGGGCAATTCGCGTCGCGGCCGGAGACCGCGTGTTGCTCGAAAAGACGATCGGCGGCCGCGGCGAACCGGGTTGGGAGCGGTTCGAGCTGGAGCTTGCGCCGCTGGCCGGGCAGGCGGTCACATTCGAGGTTTCGGCGCGTTCGCCCGACGGCAAGCCGCGGCGGACGCTGTGGAAGCGGCTGCAAGTAACGCCGTGAAGTAGCGTGGAAGTCGTAGGTCAGGCCAAGCGGCGCTAGGCGTTGCCACTCTGGAATGATTCGGTCCGCGCTGGCCTGACGGGAATTGCTGATAGAGCGTCGTTCGCGTCAGGCCAGCGCGGGCTGGGGTTTGCAGGAATGGCGGATTCGTCACCCGCTTGGCCTGACCTTCTATGAAGACTCAGACACCGCTCAGTCGGTGGGTGCGGACTGGGATCGCGAAGATATAAGTATAGACTATAGACAAGCGACCTTGCGCAAATCGCACGTTGGCGCGGTTCCGAGCGGCCTCCGGCATTTTCGGCCGCGACCGGGCGATTCCTGCGCAATTGGAATGTAACCATTTCGCGGGATGCGACATGTCCCGAGAAAGCCCGCGGCCGCGTTCGGCGCGGCTTTGCGACGCCGCCCTCCGCTACCTTCCCGCCAAACTCGCCCGCCATCCGCGCGTTCGCCCCGTGTCGCTAGGTTCTCGCATGATTCGAGCAGGATTTGCCGCGATTCTGGCGGCGGTATTGGCTGGCGTTTTCTCCGGCGCCGCGTGGGCCGAGGGCGACTGGGAAACGACGCCGGCGAGCGAGGCGGCTTTGGCCCGCGGCTTGACATGGCTCGCTCACGCCAAGAACCAAGGACGCGACGGGAATTGGCAGTCGAACGACCTCGGACTCGTCGGGCTTGGGGCGCTGGCGTTCATGGCCGACGGGCATTTGCCTGGCCGCGGCGAGTACGGCCGTGCGTGTCAGCGTTCGCTGGACTACATGCTCCGCAAATCCCGCCGCGATACCGGCCTGTTGAACATCGCCGACCCTAAACGCGACATGTACAACCACGGGCTGGCGACGTTCGTGCTGGGCCAGGCGCACGGCATGAAGAAGGACGATGAGCTGGGCGGGGTTCTCGAACGCGCGCTCAAGTTGATCGCCGCGACGCAGTGTCGCGACGGCGGTTGGGACTATGAAGCCCGCTCGCAACACATGGGTCACGATTTGAGCCTCGCCGTGATGCAGGCGAAGGCCCTGCGGAGCGCGGTGGATAGCGGGCTCGAAGCGCCCCAGGAAGTGATCGACCTGGCGATGCGCAGCGTTCGCGAGCACTATACGCCAAACGGGGCGAGCCGCACCGCGCCCGAGGAAGAGCAGCGCGAGCATCGCGGACAGTTCACGTATCAGAAGGGCGGCGGGGGCGGAACGATCGCGATGGCCGCCGCGGGCGTGGTGTGCCTTCAGGAGTTCGGTCAGTACGACGACTGGCGGATCGCCAAGAACATGGAGGTCATCACGGCCGCGGTGAAACAGCTCAAACCAGAACGCCGCAACGGCCAGGTTCCGTTCGACGCCTACACGCTGTATTACGTCGGCCAGGCGCTCTACCAGGTTGGCGGCGAGCCGTGGCGCGAATGCTATCCGATCTTGCGCGATCATCTGGTCGCCACGCAGATCCAAGCGCTCGGCAACGCCGAACAAGACGGCCGATGGCACGACGGGGCGCGCGTCGGCGGGAAGCCGGGCGAGCTGTTTGGTACCGCGGTCGCTTGTTTCGTGCTGGCCATTCCGAATCGGTATCTGCCGATCTTGCAGGAAGGCAAGATCGAGCGCTTTAAGGTGAAGTAACCCTTCCGCGACCCGGTTGCACCCGCCACGTTTTCTCCTGCCTCCGCTCATGCTTCAGTTCCTGCCCGGCTATGCCTGGTTTGCGATTGCCGGCGCGGCGGCGGCGACGGGACCGGTCATCATCCATCTGTTGAACCGGCGGCGTTTTCGCGTCGTGCATTGGGCGGCGATGGATTTCTTGCGAGAAGCGATCCGCCGTAACCGCCGGATTCTCGAACTTCGCGACCTGTTGCTCTTGGCGCTGCGAACGCTCGCCGTGCTGTTGTTCGGCTTAGCGCTCGCGCGGCCGTTCGTGCCGGCGGATGCGCCGCTGGCTTGGCGCATCGCATTGCCGGCGGGCGCGGGGGCGTTGGCATGTGGACTCGCGGCGGCCACGCTTGGCTCGGCGCCGCGGGGACGTGCCGCGCTCACGACCGCGGCAGTCGGTCTCGGCGCCGTGGCAATTTACTACGGCGCCGAGCCGTATTGGGACACGACCGCGCAAGCGTCCGTTGTCGCGAGCGACCCGACGCAACCCGTTCACGCGGTGCTGCTCGTCGACAACAGCCTGAGCATGTCCTACGCGCTCGAACGTTCGCTGCTCGACGATGCGAAAGCGCGGGCACTCGCGCTCATCGACCGCTTGCCCGAAGGGAGCCACATCGCGGTGTTGCCGGTGTGCGGTCCGCTCGATCAATTCGGCCTAGATCCTTATCCTAACAAGGACGACGCACGGGCCGCCGTCGGACGGATTGCCGCCGTCGATCGGCAGGCGAGCGTGGCCTCCGCGGTCGCCCTGGCGCGCGACGCCTGTACGCAGGCGCCAGAGTTTCCCGCGGCGGCCAAGCGCGTCGTGCTGTTCGGCGACCAGCAGGAGATCAACTGGCCCGAAGGCGCGGCGGCTCAGATCGCGGATTTGCCGGAGTTTCAGGTCGTCGATGTTTCGGCGACCGACCCGGCGAACGCCTCCGTCGCGTCGGTCGAGCTCGAAGACGGCGTGGCCGACACGCTCAGTCCCGCGAAGATCATCGCCCGCGTGCGGTATTCGGGCCGGGAACCGCGCGAGAACGTGCAGGTGTCGCTGTGGGTCGAGGACGAAGAGGTCGCTTCGCAAACGATCGACCGGCTCGAGGACGGAGCGACGCGGGAGATTGCCTTTCACCACCAGTTCGACACCAGCCTTGCTCCCGGCGAAATGCGGCACGTTCCCGTGCGGGTTTCGCTGCCGAGCGACCGGCTGACGATGGACGACTCGCGTGCGCTCGCCGCGACGGTTGTGTCGGCGCTGCCCGTCGTGTTCGTCGACGAGCTCGGCGCGGAGGGGGAACAGGCCGGGCGGCAGGTTTTCGGCGAAACGCAGCCGCTGCGGCGGATTCTCGCACCCTCGAGCGCTCGGCCGGCCGCGCCCGCGCCGCTGGTCAGCGTTCGACACGTTACGCCGCGGCAACTCGACCGTAAATTGCTCGCCGATGCGCGGTTGGTCGTCGCGGCGGGCATCGAAGCGCCCGACGATGCGGTAACTGTCCTGCTGCGCGGTTACGTGACGCAAGGGGGCGAGTTGATCGTCGCCGCCGGCGGGAAGTTCGACGCCCAGAAGTGGAACAACGCGGCGTGGCGCGACGGCGCTGGAATTCTTTCCGCTCCCCTCGACGGCACGATCGGCCAGGCGCTCGAAGAAGACCCCGCTCGGCTTGAACCCTTTCACATTGCGTTCGACAGCCTCGCGGGACAGGACGAGTTCCACATCGCGGGCGAATCGCCGGAGTCGCAGGCGGCATTCTATCGCGATCCGTTGTTCTTCAAGGCGGTTCGGGTGGACGCCAGTCCCGCGAGCATCGAGCGATTCGTTGCCGCCGAGGCGAGTCGTCTCTCGGATGCCGCTCGCGACCGCGAAGAATCGGAGCGGCGGCTCGCCGACTGGCAGCGTCGCGAAACGGAAGGAACGCTTTCCGCGGCCGATGCCGCCGCGCGCGATGCCGAGCTCGAAGCGCGTCGCGACGCCGAGGCGACGTGGTTGGCATGGAAACCGGAGCGGTCAAGCGGACCACCCGCCGCCGACGCGACGGCTCAAGCGCGACAAGCCGCGCCGCAGGTGCTGGCGCGGTTCACGAACGGTATGCCCTTTCTCGTCGAGCGGCGCATCGGCCGCGGACACGTGCTGTTCGTCGCCACCAGCGTGCGGAGCGGTTGGAACACGTGGCCGGCGTCGTACACGATGTTTCTCGCGGATCGCCTGATGCGCCGCCGCTTGCAGCGAACCTTGCCCGTGCGCGACGTGGGAACGGACCGCGACGTGGCGATTCCGATCGACCCGAACGACCAGCAGCGAACGTTCGAGGTGACGCGGCCTGACGGCGCGAAGCACGTCCAGGACGTCGAGGCGCTCGATGCCGAAACGTATGGCGTGACGATCGGCGGGATTTACGAACGCGGGTTTTATCGGCTCGCGGCGCAATCGGAGCGCGGCGAAACCGCAGAAGCATCTGCGGACGAGGCCGACGAGCGTGCGGCGACGCCGGCGACGCTGCTTGCGGCCAATGGACCCGCCGAGGAATCGCTCCTCGCGCCGGTGGATCGCGAACGATTGCGACGCGAGACTGCGGCGATCGAAAACTTTCGCTGGATCGCGTCCGGCGAGCAGGTGAGCATCGAAGGCGCCTCGGTTCGCGGCCAGAATTTGTGGTGGTGGCTCGTGGCGACGGTGGCGGCGTGTTTGGTAGTGGAGATGACGGCGCTGGCGTGGCCGAAGAAGGAAATGAGGGAAATGAAGAATGCAAAATGAAGAATGCAAAAGGGTCGCCCGGCCATGATCCGTTACTAGCCGCACCTTTGGCGTACTTCATTCTGCATTTTGCCTTTTGCATTCTGCCTTTTGCATTTGTATGACGGATTGGCTGGCAAAACTGTTTCGGCTGCGGGAGAACGTGGAATCGATCGATTCGCACGCCGTCTCGTTTGCCGAACCGTGGGCGCGGCTCAGCGCGGGCATCGTCGTTGCGCTCGCGGTGTTGGCCTTTGCGCTGTCGCTGGCCTTCTATCTGCGCGGACAGTCGCGCGGCGTCCGCGGCGGAAGGTTGTTGCTCGCTTGCTGTCGGGGCGGACTCTTGGCGCTGCTCGTCGTGGTGCTCGGCGATCCGGTGTTTCGCATCGCGTATACGCACCGGCCGAAACCGCTCTTGTACTTGCTGTTCGACGGCACCGACAGCATGGCCATCGCCGATCGCTTCGCGGAAGACGAGCGTCGCAAGCTCGACGCGGCCGTTGGCATCGCCCCAACGTCGCCGGGCACGAGCGCTTCCAATTCGCCGTCCGAAATGCCCGGCCCGACGCGGCTCGAATACGTGCAGTCGCTCGTTCGCAGCCGGGAGAGTGCGCTCGTGGCGAAGCTTCAAGAGCGGTTCCGCGTCAAGTGCTTTCAATTCAGCCGCCGGGACGAAGTCGACGCGATTGCGATCGACGGCGACGACGAAACGATCGACGGCGAAAAGCTCGCCGCCGCGTTGTCGTCGCGGGGGCAAGTGACGAATCTCGCCTCGGCGCTCGCCTCGCTCGCCGGAAAGCACGCTTCGAGCCGGCTCGCGGGCGTGGTGATCTTCAGCGACTTCGACCAGAACGCCGGCGGCCCCGCGGCAGGCGGACCGACGATGCCCGCGGAGCGCTTGGGCGTGCCGATTTACGCGGTCGGCGTCGGTCCCGAGCGAGCCCGCGACGCCAAGGCCGAGGTATCGTTTGCGGCCGTGATGCGACAGGGAGATAAGCGCACGATTTCGGTTTCCGTCGAGCAACAAGGTCTCGAAAACCGCCCGGCGACAGTGCGGGTCGTAGCGAAACGACTGTCCGGCGGCGAAGAAGGTCGGGCCGAAGCGGAGCCGATTCAAGTCGGGTCGCGCGAGGTCGTCCTGTCAAGCGGCACGCTCGTCGAGTCGTTTGACTTTGTGCCGAGCGAGCCGGGCGTGTACGACGTCACCGGCGAACTCGTCCCGCTCGTGGAAGAAACGGCTACCGACAACAACCGCGCGACGCGCAAGCTCCAAGTGCTCGACGAATACGTGCGGCTGCTATTCGTGGAATACGAACCGACGTGGGAATGGCGGTTCATCAAGGAAGTGTTCCATCGCGACCCGCTCGTCGGCGTGAAGGGCTTCCGCACGTATTTGCACTCGGCCCATCCGACCGTCAAGCAGAACCACGAGTTGTTCACGTCGTCGCTCACCCCGCCCACGCGGAGCGAGTTCTTCAAGAACGACGTAATCTTCCTGGGCGACATTCCCGCGAACGTGCTGACGAAGGGCTTTTGCGAGCGGCTCGAGGAATTCGTCGGCGAGTTTGGCGGAGGGCTTGTCGTGATGGCCGGGCCGCGGTTCGGCATCGGTCAATACGCGCGTCCCACGGGCAATCCCGAGTTCGACGAGGCGCTGGCCAAGATTCACGCGATGCTGCCGGTCGAGGCGGACCCGAACGCGGGTATCCGCGAGCGTCCGTTCCGGATCGAGATCACGCCGCTGGGCCGGCGGACCGAGTTCATGCGGCTCACCGGTGCAGTCGGTCGTGGAAGTGCGAGCGGCGCGGAGGACGACGTCGGCGGCTGGGAAGCGCTCGGCGCCTTGCCTTGGTATCAACCGGTGCGCGCCGTGCGCGGGCCGGACGTGTCGGTGCTCGCCACGCACCCGACCGACGTCTGTCCCGATGGCGACAAGCAGCTCCAGCCGCTCATCGCCGCGCGCAAATACGGCAGCCGCGGCGGACAAGTCGTCTATCTCGGCTTCAATGAGACGTGGCGCCTGCGGCGCAAGTACGGCGAACTCTACTACCAGCAGTTCTGGGGCCAGTTGATCCACCAACTCGGCTTCAGCCACGAGCTCGGCGGCGAGAAACGCTTCGTCGTGCGAACCGACAACGATCAGCTCCGCTATCAGGCCGGCGACAAGGTGACGCTCTCCGTCGAAGCCTACGACGAAGAGTTCAAGCCGCTCGATACCGATCGCGCGGCGAAGCTGTCGTATCGCCTGACGCGGCCGAACCGCGCGTCGCAGGGCGGCGAAACGACGGAAGAGCTGTCGTTGCCGCTCGTTCACGCGGGGCGGTACGAAACGCGGTTTCCCGTGTTCGCCGAGGGAACCTATCGCGTCCAGGTGAAGGATCCGATCGCGGGTCAATGGAAGCCGCCGATTTCGCTCGTCGTCGCAAGCCGTTCGGCGGAGCGCCGCAGCGCCGTGCGCAACGTCGCCGTCCAGGATTTGCTGGCGACACAGACGCGCGGGCGAAGTTATGATCTAACCACGGTCGCAAACTTGCCGGCCGATATCGAGGGCCTGGCCAGATCGGAGCAAGTGGTCGAAGTACATAAGCTCTGGAGCACGTGGCCTTGCTTCATTCTCGTCGTGACGCTGATGCTCGGCGAATGGCTGGGCCGAAAGTTGGTGAACCTCCCATGACCCGGCTCGCGCGATTACGCGCCGACATCGAAGCGTTCCGCCGCAAGCGGCAATCCGTGCGGTCGGCGACGGCGTATTGCGCGGCCTCGACGGCGCTGCTCTGGGCGCTGGGCGGCGCGTTTCTTATCGACTTCCGCGTCGAAGGAGGCGTGCCGTTTCGCCTGGCGCTGCTATTCGGCGTCGCGGCGGTTGTCGCGTGGGCTTGGCAACGTTGGGCGCGGCCGTGGCTCGCCACGCGCGAGACGGACCTCGACGTCGCGCTCTTGATCGAGGATCAGTATCGCGCGGCTCGGCAACCGTTGGGCCGCGACCTGGTGGCCGCGCTGCAATTCGAGTCTCCGGAGGCAGCGTCGTGGGGTTCCGTTGCGCTCGAAGCCGTCGTCGTCGAGGACGTTGCGGAACGGGCCGACGCGATCGACGTGCTGAGCGGCGTGCGAACCGACGTCCTCGCGCGGAGGGCGATGCTGCTCTTGTCCACGGCGATCGTCGTAGCCGCGGCAACGGCGTTCTTTCCCGGCCACGCGATCGCCTTCGTCAACCGCATGTTGTTGGGTCGAATGCACTATCCGACGGCGACGCAAGTCGAAAAGATCGTCATCAATGGCCACGAGGCGCCGCCCGCAATCGGCCGCGAGGCGGCGGCGGTCGCATGTCCGCAAGGGCAACCGCTCTCGATCGAAGTGTTCGGCCGCGGCGAGTTGCCCGAGCGAGGGCGAATCGAGCTTTCCATCGACGCCGAGCGCAAATTGACGGTCGACTTGCCCGCTGTCGTAAAGGCGGAGGAGCTGGCCGATCGGGACTGGACGGCCTACGTCGGACGCATCGAACGCTTGAACGACGCGGCGACGTATCAGGTTTTCTTGGGCGATGCCTGGACCGATCCGGCGCGGATCGAGCTGGTCGCCGTGCCGGTGGTCGATTGCCGGCTGATTGTGAGGCCGCCGGATTACGCCCGAGCCGCGTTGGCGCAAGACCGCAACGCACCGTCGCCGGGCGCCCGGAATCTCGAAGTCCTCGAAGGCTCGCGGGTCGAGGTCGAGGTGACGAGTCGCAACAAGTCGCTCGCGTCCGCAACGGTGGCGATCGGCGAGAAGCGCTACGCGCTCTCTCAGACGAGCGACGACGCTCGACAATGGCGGCTCGATCCGGCAAACACGCCGCTCGCCGCCCTGGCCGGTGAGCTCGAATACACCGTCATTACGGTCGACGACGACGGACTTTCGCCCGAGCGGCCGCCGCGGGGTTCGCTGCGCATCAAGGCCGATCGTCCGCCGCGGATTTCCGCGCAGGTTAAGACGCGGCACGTGCTGCCGTCGGGACGTCCGGTCATCGAGTATCGCGTAGACGACGACTACGGCGTCGCCCGCGTCGAGGCCAAAGCGACCATTCTGCGCGAAACGCCCGACGGCCCGCAGCGCATCGCGCGGCCGCCGCTGGCCGTCGCGGCCGGAGAACCGACGCTCGCGGGCGGAGAGCGCCGGTCGTTCGCCGCACCGCTCGCGTCGCTCGCGCTCGAAAAGGGCGATCGGCTCGAACTCGTGTTCGAGGCGACCGACTATCGCGGCGCGTCGCCCGGCAAGTCCGCCGCTGCGGATGCCTTGGTGTTCAACGTCACCGACGTGGCCGGCATCGAGTCGGCGGTGACCGAAATCGATCCCGTGCTCGAACAGCAGATTCAATCGCTGATCCAGGACCAGCTCGGCATAGGAGAGTCGAAATGAGCGGTGCATGGCGATATGCGGCGGCTTGTCTGGTTTGCATCGCCGCGGCGAGCGTGGCTCGGGCGGTCGAAGTCGACCAGCTAAAGAATCACGAGCAGGCCCAGAAGCGGGCAACGGAAGTCGCCCGCGGCATGGTGGCGAACATGCTCGATCTGCAACTGCGGCAATTGCAGGAGAACGGCCTGGAGAACTCGCAGCTTGGCCGCGACGTGCGGCTCATGCGGGACGAGATCGACACGCTCATCGAGGAAGAAATGCAGGGCGTCGTCGCGCTGCTGGTCAAGGCTCAAGAAGTCGAGCCGGCCGAGCGCGAGGCGATCGTCGGCGAAGTGCGCAACAAGACGCGGGACATCGTCATCACGCTCGCGGCCGAACGGCAGAAGCTGCTTCGCCGGCTGCGGATGTCTCGGCTTGAAGCGCAAGTCAAGGAGTTGATCGCCCGGCAGTCGGCCATTCGCGACGTGACGGCCGCGCTGCTCAAGACGATCGAGGGCGAACGCGAGCGGCAGGTGCTCGCGGCGCGGCAAGACCAGCGCGACGTGCGGACGCTGTTCACGGCGCTGGAGCTGGCCCTGGCCGACGTGGCCGGTTGGGGCGGCGAAGTCGCGGCCGAGGCGATCGGCGGCATGCAGGATTTGCAGAAAGCAAATACGCGGGGCGAAATCGACAACGCGATCCTGGCCCTCGACGGCGACGGAAAGCATCGCCGGGTGGCCGAGGCCGTGCGGTATGCCTCCGCGGGCTACAGCCAGCAACGGGTCATCGACGCGCTGGAACGTTTGCTACCTCGGCTAGCGCGGTCGAAGGATCGGATCGACAGCGATCGCCAGGCGGCGTTGGAACTCGTGCGCGCGCTCGCGGCCCGCCAGAATGAACTGCGGACGGAAACGCAGAAGTCGCCGCTCGACGCCAAGACGACGACCGAGTTGACCGAGCGTCAGGCCAAGATTCGCGAGGCACTCGCCGACCTTGGCGAATTGGTCAAAGACACGCCCGACACGACCGCGTTCGTCGATCAAGCCCAAGCGGCATCGGCGAAGGCGGAAGAAGGCGTCTTCGAGAACGCTCGCGAGGCCGCTGTGGCCCAGCAAGACAAAGTGCTTGCCAATCTGGCGGCGATCGAAGAGCGGCTCAACGATTTGTCGGATTTTGCCAATTCCGACAAAACGGCCGACCAGTTGAACGCGCAGGCCCGCGATCTGGAGCAAGCCCGCGACGAGTTGCGGGCGATCGAGTCGCAGCAAGAATCTGCGGAGCAAGCGGCGGCAAGCAATCCGGCGCAAGCGCAGCAGCGCGAGAACGAGGTGGCGAGTCGACTGGACAAAGTCGACGACAACCGCGATTTGCCCGCGGCGGCGAAGGCTCGGATCGACCGGGCGGCGGACGCGGCACGGGCAGCGGCGGAAGCCCAGAAACAAGTCGGCGACAAGCCGACCGGCGCAAGCCAAGCGGCGGCCGAAAAGGCGACGCGAGCCGTGGAACTCGCCAAGGCGGAAGTCGAAGCGGCGCTCGATGCGACGAAGCGGAGGGCGCTTGGCGTGAAGATCGGAGAGCTTGCCCGCGCGGCGGAAGCGATCGAGCGAGCGGCCGCCGCGGAACGCGCCGTCGCCGACCGGGCCGGCAAGGCGGCGCGAGAAGCTGGCCTCGACGCTAAGACGGCCGAAGCTCTTTCGAGCGAACAACGCGATGTCGAGAAGGTCGCCGAGCGCGTGGCGGAAGGCGTGAAAAACACCGCGCCGGAAGTGTCCAAACGGCTCGCGCAAGCCAAACGTCCGATCCAAGCCGCCGCCGAGCAACTCGCACAAGCAGAACAACGCCCCGGCGAAACGTCGAAGGCGAACGCCAGCAAGTCGGCGGAACAGGCGAAAGAAGCGGCGAAGTATTTGTCCGACGCGGCCGGAGGGTTGCGAAAGGAGATCGCCGACGCGGCCAAGGACCTCGGCGTGGAAGCGGAAGGCCAGCTTGCGGAACTCGACGCCGCGCGGGAGCCGATCGAAACCGCCATCGACCCGAGCGCGAGTGCGGCGGCGGAGAAGCTCGCGAAGCTCGACGAAGCCGCCAATAAAGTCCGCGCTGCACGAGCGGAGCAGCAGCGCGCCGCCGGCCGCGAACAGGCCGCCAAGGCATTCGAGCGGGCGGGAAAGGTCGCGGAAGCCGCCGCGAAACAGCGCGCCGCCGACGCCTCCGCCGAACAAGCCGCGCCACCGGGCGACACGCCCCAGGCCATGCAAGAGGCGGCTGCCGAGCAGCAGCTGGTCGCCGATGCCGCCGCGGAAGCCGCTCAAGGCGCGGAAGGCGGCGTCGAGCGCGCGCTGGCCGAAGCGGAAAAAGCCGCCCGCGAAGCGGCACAGCACATGGCCGAAGGCAATCGTCCGGCCGCCGACGCCGCGCGCGAGAAGGCGCAAGCCGCGCTCGCCGAAGCCGAGCAACTCGCCGACGCCGCCGCGGCGGAAGCGTCGAAGGCAAAAAACGACGGCCAATCCGACGCGGCTGCACAGGAGCGCGTCGGCGAACTCGCCGCCGCCGCCAAGGAGCAAGCTTCCGACGTCGCGCCGCAAGCCGCCGAACCGCTCGCTGCCGCGGGCCAGTCGTCCGAGGCGGCAAGCGGAGCGCTCGGCAAGGGCGAAGCCGACGCCGCCCAAGAGTCGCAGCAATCGACCGCGGATCGACTCGCCGATGCTGCCGGCAAGATCGCGGAGGCAAAAGCGGCGCTCGCCGCGAAGGAGGCGCAACAACTTGCGGGGCGGCAGTCGCAAGCGGGCGAACTTGCCGAGAAAGCCTCGAACGTCGATCCGGGCGCGACGGCGGCGCTGCGCGACGCGCAAGCCGTGGCGAAACGAGGCGCCCGAGCCGGCGAAGCGCCGCGCGACGCGGTCGAAGCCGCCGGCGAAGTTCAAGCGGACCTCCAGCGGGCCGCCGCCGACATCGTCGCCCGGGCCCAACAAGTTCGCCGCGATCGGCAAATTGCGGAGGCCATCGCCGACGCGGCGCTCCGCCAACAAGCGGCTCGCGACGCGATCGGCGAACTTGGCGAAGCATTGGCCAAAGCGACGGAAGCAGGCCAAGCCGCGCAGGCGCCGCCGAGCGACGCGGGTGAAGCGCCGCAGGGCAAGCCTTCGCCAAACGAGGCGGGCACGAGTCCTTCGCCCGCGCCGCCGACCGCTGCCCAAGTCGAGGCGGCCCAAGGACTCGCTCAGGCGCAGCAGCAATTTGCTGAGGCGCAGCGCACGCTCGGAGAAGGAGCGGTCGATGTGTCGGGCCAGGAGCAGGTCGCCAATCCGCCGCTGCGCGAGGCGCTCGAAACGGCGTCGCAACTTGCGCAGGCGTTACCCGGCAGCGAATTCGCTTCGACCGGCCAACAAGCGACGGGCGAAGGTATGCAGCCCGGCGACGGCGAACAGCAGGGCATGGGCGAACAGCCCGGCGAAGGCACGGGACAAGGTTCTGAACCCGGTATGGGAAAGTCGGAGGGCACGGGCGAAGGGATGGGCCAGGGGCAAGGAATGCAGCCGGGCCGCGGCCAGGCACAATCGCAGGCCGGGCAGCTCGGCACCGGATTCGTGCCGAACTCGCCGGAGGTGACGGCCGAGATGATCGCCGGCGCCGCAGCCAATGCCCAAGCCTCGGCCGCGCTCGGACAAGCACAAGGCATGGGCCAGGGGCAAGGCGAAACGGAGAACCTCGGCCAAGGGCAGACCGCGGAGAACGCTTCGTCGCCGCGCGGCAAGGGCGGCGCAGCAACCGCAGGCGCTGCGGCGCAGAATCAAGCGGCGGGCGAAAAGCCGCTCGACCAAACGGCCGCATCGCAGACCGCCGACAGCCGCACGGGGGACGCGAACGGCAACGCGGCCTCCGGCGATCCGGCGAAAGTCGAGCTTCCGCCGTGGTTCGCCAAATTGCCCAAGCGGCAGCAAGACGCGATCCGCGCCGATGCGTTGCGGCGTGCGCCGCGCGGATACGAGGAGCGGCTCAAGCGGTATTTTCAGGCGGTGGATTGATGGGGGAGGATCGAGGATTGAGGATTGAGGATCGAGGGAGTCAGGACGCAGGATTTCTTGTCTCGACGTGGCGAATGCCTTCACTTGGCAACTTGGAGATTGATTTCGATGTCTTTGCAAAATGATTCCGACGATGTGGCCGCCGTGGCTGCTTGCGAGGATGCTTACAACCGGATTTGCGACGAGCTGTCGAAGGCGATCGTCGGACAGAATGAGGTGATCGAGCAGATTCTCGTGGCCATGTTCAGCCGCGGGCATGCGCTCTTGGAAGGCGTGCCGGGGCTCGCCAAGACGCTCATGATCAGCTCGCTCGCCGAGTCGCTGCATCTGTCTTTCAAGCGGATTCAGTTCACGCCGGACTTGATGCCCAGCGACATCACGGGGACGGAGATCATTCAAGAGAACCTGCAAACGGGCCAGCGCGAATACAAGTTCCTCGCCGGACCGCTGTTTGCGAACATGATTCTCGCCGACGAAATCAACCGCACGCCGCCGAAGACGCAGGCCGCCATGCTCGAAGCGATGCAGGAGCGGCAAGTGTCGGCCGGCGGCACGATGCACAAGCTCCCCGCGCCGTTTTTCGTGCTGGCTACGCAAAACCCGCTCGAACAAGAAGGAACCTATCCGCTCCCGGAGGCGCAGCTCGATCGGTTCCTGCTGCACATCAAGGTCGACTATCCGAGCGGCGCGGAAGAATGGGAGATCGCCCGCCGCGTGACGACGGGGCAGCAAGGTAAGATCGAGCCGGTGCTGGGCGCCGACGAGATTTTGGCCGTGCAGCAACTCGTCAACCGCGTGCCGGTGAGCGATCAGGTTCTGGGGTACGCGTGGGCGCTCGTGCGGGCGTCGCGGCCGCAAACGAAGGAAGCGCCGGAGTTCGTCAATAAGTGGATCAGTTGGGGCGCGGGTCCCCGCGGCGTGCTCGCGCTCATTACGGCGGCCAAGGCGCGGGCGATTCTCTACGGCCGGCACCATGCGACGGTCGAAGACGTGCAGGCGGTCGCCAAGCCAGCCCTGCGGCACCGCATCGCGGGCAACTACGCCGCCCAAGCAGCCGGAGTCAACAGTGAGCAGTTGATCGAACAGTTGATGCGCGAAGTGCCGGCGAATAAGGCGTATTCCAAACCGGCCGCGTGAACAGGGACTTGGGGCTGGGGGCTGGGGACTGGGGGCTGGGGAAGGCGAATGGTGAATGGAAAATCGTGAATGGTGATTTGTGAACGACAATCCACATACGTCCGCAGATCGGCGACGAGGCGACACGACTCCGCCATTTGACATTCACAACTCACCATTTACCACTCACAATTCGCCGTCCAACGCAATCGCGAGCGACTAACCCCGAATCCCGAATCCTCCCCGACCCCTGACCACTGACCCCCGATTCCCGTGCCCCAATCCGTCCTCTCCCGCTACCTCGACCCCGACGTGCTCAACCGCGTCGCCGATCGCTCGTTGGAGCCGCGCGGACTCGTGATCGGCAATCTCGCGGGGCACCATCGTTCGCCGCTTTCGGGTTTTGCCGTCGAGTTCGCGGGCCATCGCGAGTACGCGCCCGGCGACGATCCCAAGCACATCGACTGGCGGGTCTACTTCACGCGCGACAAGTATTTCATCAAGCAGTACGAGATGGAGACGAATTTCGTCTGCCACCTCGTGCTCGACGTGTCGGCGTCGATGCGCTACGGCGACGGCGACGAGCAAAAGCTGCTCTATGCGTCGCGGCTGGCGACGACGCTCGGGCACTCGATCGTCCGCCAGAGCGACAAAGTCTCGCTCGCCACGTTCGACGATCGCATTCGCGGCTTCGTCCCGCCGAGCAACGCGATGGGCCAGATCGTCCGCATGACGGAGCACCTCGACGAGATCGAGCCGCGCGAAAAAACGCAAATCAGCGATTGCCTCACCGAACTCGCCGGCCGCATGAAGCGCCGCGAGATCGTGATCGTGCTCTCCGACTTCTTCACGGACCTCGCGTCGCTCGAATCGGCCCTCCAGCGGCTCCGCTACCAGCGGCACGAGGTCGTGCTGATGCAGGTCATGCACCATGACGAGTTGGCGTTCGAGTTCGACGGCATGGTCAAGTTCGTGGGCCTAGAGATCCCCGAAGAAATGCTCGCCCGGCCGGACGATTTGCGCGAGGCGTACCTGGCGGCAATGGAACGGTTCAACGCCGAGCTGGAAGAGATCGCCCATCGCAACCGCGTCGAGTATCTGCTCGTCGACACGACCCGGCACATGGGCGAGGTGCTGGTCGACTATCTCAACGCGCGGGCGGAGACGCGGCGGGGGCGATAGATCTGGAGTGGGCAGTGGGCAGTGGGCCGTTCGTCGTCGGCCGTTGCGATTGTTCGAGCATGACCGCCGGATTACCGTTCGGCACTTCTCGCCGCTAGCATCGGCGAAGCTCGCCGAATGGGCCGATTTCGCCGAGTTGTGGGCGCATGCTAGCATCGGCGACGTCCCGATGCGCAATTGCTTTGCTTCATTCGGGTTGCGATTCACGCGGTCGCGATTCGCGGACGGAGCGCTGCGACCGGCACGCTCGTTGCTATAGCCCGACGGCACACATTGGTCCGGGGGGGCCGACGTTGTAGTTCTGGTTCGGCCATGCCTTACGGGCTTTACCTCGCCGCCGACGGCGCGAACGTGCAGAGCAAACGGCTCGAGATGCTGGCCAACAACCTGGCCAACGTCGACACGGTCGGCTTCAAGCGCGAGCTGGCAATGTTCCAAGCCCGCGCGGCGGAAGCCATCGAGCAGGGACTCGACCAGCCGGGCCGGCAGGGCGTCAACGATCTTTCCGGCGGCGTGCGGTTCTTCGAAACCGTGACTGACTTTTCGACCGGCCCGCTCAAGCACACGGGCATGAACACCGACGTCGCGATCTTGGGCGACGGATTCTTTCAGGTCGAGAAGGACGGCGAGAAGTATTTGACGCGGGCGGGCAACTTCAGCATCGATGCCCAGGGAAACATGCTCACGCAAGAAGGCGAGCGCGTGCTGACCGGCGGCGGCACGCCCGTGGTCGTCGACCGCGAGCTCGGTCCGGCCGGCATCGGCGAGGATGGGGCCGTGTATCAGATCGCGCCGGATGGACAGCGCGTGGCGGTGAGCGAAGTGGGCGTGGTCCGGCCCGCGTCGCTCGGCGATCTGGTGAAGCGCGGCGAGAATCGGTTCTATCCGCTCGGCCCGGTGGCCGTCGTGCCGCCCGACGAACGCCGGCTGCGAAGCGGCTACCTCGAATATTCCGGCGTGCAAGCGACGAGTGAAATGATGCAGCTCATCGAAGCTACGCGAGCGATGGAAATGAACGTCAATATGATCCGCAACCACGATCAGATGCTTTCTGGGATAACGAACCGGATGTTGCGGCAGAGTTAGAGGTTGGAGGTTGGAGGTTGGAGGTTGGAGGTTGGAGGTTGGAGGTTGGAGGTTGGAGGTTGGAGGTTAGAGGTTGGAGGTTAGAGGTTGGAGGTTAGAGGTTAGATCGAAGCGACCTGCGTTCCCCCGAATCCTGAATCCCGAATCCCGAATCCTTAATTCCCATGAGCATTCAAACGCTATACACGGCTGCCACCGGCATGGAGGCGATGGAGACGAAGCTCAACGTCATCTCCAACAACCTCGCCAACATCAAC
>QEVJ01000221.1 GCA_003576845.1 Planctomycetota bacterium | reverse complement strand
TCAGATGCCACAAGTGATCGATCACACAGGCGCTCACGAACGCGCTCCCTTCCTCGTCGAACGCGATGCCCCAGGGATTGCTCGTCCCTTCGCAAAAGATCTGGAACTCCCGCGTCCGCGGATGAATGCGGAACATCGCGCACGTGAACTTCCATTCCTTGCCGTTTTGCTTTACGTGCGACTGATTGAACACGCCGTTGAGTCCGTAGAGCCATCCGTCCGGTCCCCAGGTAAGCGAATTCGGCAGTTCGTGCGTATCGTCGCGTCCGAAGCCCGTGACCACGACCTCGCGCTTGTCGGCCTTGCCGTCGCCGTCAGTGTCTTGCATAAACAAGATATCGGGCGCGTTGGCCACCCACACGCCGCCGTGCCCCACGGCGATGCCCGAGGGAATGTTGAGGTCGTCGGCAAAGATCGTGACCTTGTCGGCCTTGCCGTCGGCGTCGGTGTCCTCAAGGATTTTCACGCGATCGCGCCCCTTCCCGGCGCTGTGCCGCGGATACTCGAAGCTTTCGGTGATCCAGAACCGCCCCCGCTCGTCGATCGTCATCGCCACAGGATTGACGACGTCCGGTTCGGCGGCCACGAGTTCGACCGTAAAGCCCTCGGGCACTTTCATCTTCGCGATCGCCTCTTCCGGCGACAGGGCCGGCCCCGGCGGCTTGTCCTGGGCGTGCGGAATCACTTCTTTTTGCGGTTTTTCTTGAGCCGCGGCGACCGGCGTGGATTTGAAATTGCCCAACGAACACAGCGCGGCAACCGCGAGCACCGCACACGGCGACACAAGGCGAGACGAAACGATCCGAGGCATCTTGAATACTTTCTGGCGAGCAAGTGGCAGGAAACTTTACGGCCGCGGCAACGCAGAAAAAGCGCATTGCCGGGCCGGTGCGATTATCGTTTCCCACCCGGCCCGCAGCAAGCGCCGCATGCGAAGATACGCCGCAAAGCTACCGTCGTAGGTGCGGCCGGTCTCCTGATCGAGCCACGGTAGCTCAAACTACCGGCGACGGCGCAGCGCTCGCAGCGTTTGCGACGCGCCGCCATGAGATTCCCACACGCGGTCGACCGCAACCGGCGACAAATCCGCTGCCGTCGCGGCGCGGACCACGTGCGCTCCCATTTCCCGGCGACGAATCGCACGCGTCCGCGTCGTCGGCGACTCGATCGGCAGGGCATCGCCGTGCGCTCGAGCGACAACGGCTTGCGGCGCCGCGGGGCTCGCCGGCGCAAACACGCTGGCGTAGTTTTCGATCAACAGCGCCGCGTCGAAGCGATCGACGACGGAATCGCCGTTCAAGTCGCCATCCGCGTAGGTCGCCCCGGCCGCGTTCCAATGCCTTTGGATCACCATGAGATCGCGAAGGCCGACGCGCCCGTCGCCGTCGAGATCGGCGAACAGCGTCGATCGCGCCTCGACCGCCCCGATGTCGATTCGTCCGATCGAGTCGCGATTGCCGTCCATTACCCGCGTTTCGAGCCGTTGATCCCAGAGCAACGCTGGCGAAACGTTGTTGGGATTGAAGCCCGGCTCGCCCGCGTCGATCAGCGGGCTGATCGGAAACGGCAAGTGCGTCTGCGTTGTCCCGCCGTTGCTCGCGAGCGGTCCCAAGAACGGTTCGAGCGGCGTGCCGACCGATCCCACGCGGTTCCCTTCCACGCCGTCGACGATTCCCGTCGATCCCGTTCCGGAGCCGATCCAGTTGTAGACACTCGTCGCGACGTAGGCGCCCGCCAAATCGTTCGGCGAGGGCGAAACATCCTCGAACGTCAATAGGTTCTTGGCAACGATCGTGTTGCGGAGGGTCACCGCCGCCGTCGCGGCCGCATAGACGCCGCCGCCGTTAAGCGTCACCGAGTTCATCGCCACCGTGGAGTTCGCCAGCAACGTCGCTCCCGACTGCCCATAGATGCCTCCGCCCGAGTGCGCCTCGTTACCGGAAACCGTGCTGTTGACGACGTTGAGCGATTTGCGGGCAAAAATCGCGCCGCCCTCGCCGCGAGGCCCGGTCTTGTTGCCGCTGAGCGTCGAATCTCGGACGGAGACGTTCGCGCCATCGGTGAACAGTCCGCCGCCGCGCGGCAGCGGATTACCGGCGCCGACGAGGTCCAACCGATTGTCGCGAATCGTGGTCCGGTCAATCGCCAGCCGGGACAATCCGCTTAGCGGACTCACTCGGTTGTAGATTCCGCCGCCTTCGACGCTCGGCACACTGGAGCTTTCCGCGGTTGCTCGATTCCCCTCGACGACGGTGCCCGAGAGGTCGACGACCGAATGCCCATAGTCGCCGATCGTCGCGATCGCGCCGCCGCGCGACTTCGTTTCGACGCCGTCGTTGGCGTCGGTCGTGTTGAACCGCAGTCCGCCGCCCGAGAGCGAAACCGTAGCGATCGCGGTAGGCGCCGAGGCCGGCGAGATGCCGGCCTCGTTGTAGATTGCCCCGCCTTCTGCCGCGACATCTGCCGAGTCCACGGCGTTCGCCACGACGCTGTTGCTGTTGATATTCGTGGCCCCGGCCATCGCCGTCGCCACGGTATTGTCCATGCGCGCGCGATTGAAGATCGCGCCGCCGCGGGCGATGGATTTCGGATCGATCGCGCCTTCGCCGCCGAAGACCAGTGTAGTGGCCGAGTTTCCGCTCACGCTGCCGTTGTTCGTCGTGAAGGTCGCGGTGGCCTGACCGCTCTCGGCGCGGTTGTAAACGCCGCCACCCGAGGCTTCCGCCGAGAGCGTCGCGGTTGCCGCCGCGACGTTTGTCGTAACGTTGACGCCATCCGCGGTTACGAGGGCGGTTGCGTTTCCGCCGGCGGCCCGGTTGAAGATTCCTCCGCCCTGCGCCGCGGAGTCGATCGCCTGCTCCAAGTCTCCCGCCGTGGCCCGGTTATTGGTCAAGGAACCTCCGACCATCGCGACCGTGGCGCGGGCCGTGCCGCCTACCGCCGCATTGCAGATTCCGCCGCCTTGCGCGAGCGCCGAACTTATCCCACTGGTGGTCACCTGATTGCCGGTAATCGAATTGCTCGTCAGTGTCGCGGTTGCCGGAGCGGTAATCGAGAGGTTTACGAGTCCCCCGCCGGACTCGCTCGCGTTGTTGAGCCGGATCGTGCTCGCGCTGACTTGCACTGTGCCACCGTGGTTCAGCATTCCGCCGCCTGAAAACGCGAAGTTGCTCTCGATCATCGAACCGGTAATCGAGACAAATCCCGTGATCTGGTTGGCGATACCGCCGCCGTACTGCGACGAGTTGTTGGCGATGGTCGATTGGTTCACGGCGAGCGTCGCTCCGGCGGCATTGGCGATTCCGCCGCCGGTGGTTTGGCCGAAATTGAACCGCACCCGCGACTCGACGATCGTTAAGTCGCCGGCGTTCAGTATGCCTCCGCCCGTCGGCTCGATGCCCTGTTCGATCGACATGCCGCGAAGCTCGACGGTCGACCCGGCGTGGATGTGAAACAGCCGGTCGTCGACGCCGTTGCGCACGAGCGTCGTTTCGAGACCGGCGCCGAGGATCCGCGTCGTGTGGCCCGGATTTGCGATGTCCAGGTCGCCGATTCCGCCGGTGTCCTCGCCGCGTCCGGGCCGCACGAGCGTGTACGTTCCCGCGGGCAGATGGATTGTGGCGTCGGCGTTGCCGGCGTTGGCCATCAAGATCGCCTCGCGGAGCGAGATGTCGCCGGCGCTACGGTCGCCGTCGTCCTCGTCGACGGTTACGGTGACAAAGATTTCCAGTGGCGGCGCTCCCGCAGGCGCCGGTGGCGCGGCCGCCGGCGCCCCAACGCCAAATGAAGTCGGCGAATCGGGCGGCGGCTCAAAGAAACTCGCCGCGCAGTTGGCGCCGAACGATCCAATCGGCGTGTTGGCGGGCGGTGGCGGCGGATCGTTTATCGGTCCGTCGTACGGCGCGTATGCCAGCATCGCCCGGCCTTCGAGCGGCTCGAACGCAGGGCGCCAGCGGCGCAGAACACGACCGGGCCTCGTCGCGCGCACCCACCTTGGCTCCCGCGCGGGACCGTACCGCGACGGTTCTCGCGACCGATGAGTCATCGCTCTTTCCACATGTTCCGATCCGCCCGGCAGAGCCCAACACTGCCCGGCGGTTATGCCTCGCAAGCCGCGCCTTCGCGGCCGATGGCCAATCCGGCCCAAATTGGCCCAAAATCGCCTGAGATTTCGCTAACTTCGATTGTATTCAGGATCGAAAAATGGTGTCAAATTTGGTGCGCCCCGGTGACACCGATGTTCAGAAGATCGCCTCAAACATGGAACGCCGCCCGCACGTCGTAGTTTCGAGATCGTCTGGGCATTATTTCGCCGGCGGTGAGAGCTTCTTGCCTTCGACGTGCCGCTCGAACCCCTTGGAAGCAGTCGGGACCACCTTTTCGGCCTCACGACGCACAAAAAACATCTCCGCTCCGGGATATTTCTCTAACAACTGCTCTCCGGCCTTCCTGCCAGCCACGGAAATTGCCGTCGCCAGGCTGTCGGCCGTCGTCGCGTCGCCGGCCACGACGGTCACGCTCGACGATTCCGTCAGTCCCAACCCGGTCCGCGGGTCGATGATGTGCGAATACCGCTTCCCGCCGATCTCGACGTACTGAAACGCATCGCCCGACGTCGACACGCCGCACCGGGCAAGCCGCAGATAGGTGCTGGGTTTGTCCGACTCGGCCGACAACGGAGCGATGCCGATTCGCCAGCCTTCCTCGCCGGGCGGCGGTGCGCCGAACGCCATATCGCCGCTCGCCGCGACCATCGCCCGCTCGATGCCTGCCTTCCGCAACACGGCGAGCGCTTCGTCGGCGGCAAAGCCCTTGGCAATTCCGCCCAAATCGAGCCGCATGTGCGCGCGCTTGACGCGGACTTTCCCGCCCTGCGCGTCGGCTCCGTTGGGAATCAACTCCAAGTGCCGGTATCCGACCAACTCCCGTGCTTCCGCCATCCGTTCGCTCGACGGCAATTCCTTCTGCCGCCGCGCTCGCCGCCAAAGCCGCGAATACGGCCCAACCGTTATGTCAAATGCCCCGTCCGTTTCCTCCGCCAGCCGCTGCCCGCGCGATAGCAGCGTCCACAACTCGCGGCTGACGGCCATGCCGTCCTCGTTCGGTCCCATAGCCGTTAGCCGGTTGATTTCACTTGTCGCCTCGTAGTCGCTGAGCAACCCATTCAGTTCCTTTACCCGTGCAAATGCGGCATCGCTCGCCCGCCGGGCAGCGTCCGCGTCCTCGGCATACAGCACAATCCGAAACAGCGTCCCCATTTCATTGGCGGTGAACTCGTGCCGGGCGAGTTGTTCGTCGTTTTCGACCGCCGATGCCGGCCTTGCGAACCACGCCGCGAGGCCAATTCCCACCGCCAGCGCGATACACCGCCGGATGGTCGCGACGTGTGCCCGTCGTTCCCCGAATCGCGAATCCCGAATCCCGAATCCCATTTCCCTGCCCTTCCACATTACGGCAAAGAGTTAACCACCAGCGGGGGTGTACCCGGCGGGTGAATTGCCGGAGTTTGTAATTTCACCCGGTCCGCACTATGCTAGAGGGCATTCCGGCGACCAGTTCTATTCTAGTCGCCCGGTTGCCTGCCCGCCCGTTTCAAGCCGCTCGGCTCTGGCCGCCTAAAAAAAACGTGGACCTGCCGCGGTTTGTCCCCACCCGTCCAATCCAGGAGTTGTATCCATGACTCAGCCCTCGCAGCCCACCGGTTCGCACGCTTCCCGCCGCGATTTCATCAAGACGTCGGTCGCCGTTAGCGGAGCATTGGCCGGCGGTCTTTCCGTCGCCCGCAGCGCCCATGCGGCCGGCAGCGACGAACTGGAAATCGGCCTCGTCGGTTGCGGCGGCCGCGGCACCGGCGCCGCCGATGACACACTGAGCATCAACAAGGGCGTCAAGCTCGTGGCGATGGCCGACGCCTTCGGCGACCGCCTCAACGGCGCGCACGATCAACTCAAGAAGAAGTACGGCGACCGCGTGGCCGTCCCGCCGGAACGCAAGTTCGTCGGCTTCGATGCCTATCAGAAGCTGCTCGAAACGACGATCGACCTCGTCATCTTCGCCACGCCGCCCGGATTCCGCCCGATCCATTTCGAGGCGGCGGTCAAAGCCGGCAAGCACGTGTTCATGGAAAAGCCGGTTGCGGTCGACCCCGCCGGCGTTCGCAAGGTGCTGGAAGCGGCCAAAGTTGCCAAGGAAAAGAAGCTCGGTGTCGGCGTCGGTTTGCAGCGCCGCCATCAGGCCGTGTACGTCGATACGATCAAGCAGCTTCACGAAGGCGCGATCGGCGACATCCTGTTTACTCGCGTCTATTGGAACGGCGCCGGCGTGTGGGTGAATCCGCGCCGACCCGGCCAGACCGAAATGGAGTACCAGATGCGTAACTGGTATTACTTCAACTGGCTCTGCGGCGATCACATCTGCGAGCAGCACATCCACAACCTCGACGTCGGCAACTGGGTGATGAACGATCTGCCCGTGTCGGCCCAAGGCATGGGCGGGCGCGAGGTCCGCGACGGCAAGGACTACGGCGAAATCTACGATCACCATTACGTTGAGTTCACCTACAAGAACGGCGCCAAGATGTTTTCCTGCTGCCGGCATATTCCGGGCTGCTGGGACAGCGTGAGCGAGCACGCCCACGGGACGAAGGGTTACTGCAACCCCGGCAGCGGCCGGATCGAAGGCGAGAACAAGTGGCGGTTCCGCGGCGGCGGCGGAAATCCGTACCAGGTCGAGCACTTCGACCTCGTCAACAGCATCCGCGAAGGCAACCCGTACAACGAAGCCGAGTACGGCGCGACCAGCTCGATGACCAGCATCTTAGGCCGCATGGCGACCTATTCCGGCCGCGAGGTGAAGTGGGACGAAGCTCTGAATGCGAATTACGACCTCTCGCCCAAGGAATACTCGTTCGACGCCGAGCCGCCGGTTCTCCCCGACGAAAACGGCAACTACAAGATCGCCGTCCCCGGCAAGTGGAAGTGGGCGTAATCCCGCCTCGCGCCATTTAACCCCCGCAGCATTTAGCCCCCGGTGAACACACCGGGGGCAATGCGCCTGCCCTCGCGCCGCGCCCCGCGAATCGCCCGCCCTTCGCATCACATCCGCTGCTCCAAAAACTCCTTGAGAACCGCGGCACTATTGCGCTTCTCGTCGTGGGCCGCGTAGACGAACGTCACCGGGCCTTCGGTCGTCCGGTGTTTCAGAAGAACGAGCAGGTCGCCCCGCTGCTCGAGCTCGGACCAGTACCGCCGGCGAAACTCGTCCCATCTTTCCGGGTCGTGGCCGTACCACTTTCGCAGCTCGGTGCTGGGAGCAAGGTCTTTAAGCCACAGGCCGATCGCCGCCCGGTCCTTGCTGACGCCCCGCGGCCACAGCCGTTCGACGAGAATGCGAAGTCCATCTCGACTTGCAGGTTCGTCATAGGCACGTTTGAGACGGATCATGGATTCGTCCAGCTCCCGTTCTTGGCGCAGCAGGAACCGCGTTGACCTTTCGAGCCGCCCGTATATCTTGCCTCACCCAGGCTCGGAATCAAGCCGCGCGGACGGCCGGCAGAAGCGAACACGGCTAACCCGCGAGCCAAATCCGCTGGTGGATTGTCATAATAGGCGGTATACTTCGGCTCGCAATGCGGACGGCAACGACGGATTCCGAGTCGGCGCAGAGCTTGGCCCTGAATGAGGCCCAAACTCGCCCAACTCAAGCAAACCGCGATTCGTTGGCCGACCCAGACGGTGCTCCGCAACGCATTGCGAGGAAGGCATTTACGCGAATCGCTCTAAGTGCCTATCCCAGAACTGTAGGAGGCGAATCCTTTC
>QEVJ01000039.1 GCA_003576845.1 Planctomycetota bacterium | reverse complement strand
ATTCGAGTTCATAAATCGTTACGAGATGACAACTTACCAAAGAAAACAACCGCAAATCAAATCGCCTGCTAGCACGCCGATGCTAGTACAAAGCACTGACCTTAGACCTTAAGCCTTGGTTCAGCCTTTTGCCTTTAGCCTTAAGCCTTTCCTTGTGACCGTCGCCCCGCTCCTTGCCCTCTACTGCGCCCTGATCTTCGTCGCCTCGCTCCTGGGCGGGATGATTCCGCTCGTCGTGCGCCTCACGCACAAACGGATGGAGATGGCCGTCAGCTTCGTCGCAGGCCTGATGCTCGGCGTCGGCGCGCTCCACCTGTTGCCCCACGCCATCGTCGAACTCGGCGCAACCGGCAAGCTCGACTACATCATGTGGAGCCTGATGGGTGGGTTTCTCGCCATGTTCTTCGTCGAGCGGTTCTTCTGCTATCACCACCACGACGCGCCGGACGAGGACGGGGAGCAGGGGTCGGGGATCGGGGTTCAGGGAACGGCGAGCGATGTTGCCGCGGGGACTCGGTGCGGGCACGATCATCACCATCACGATCACGCGCACGGCCATCGTCGCGCCGACGAGGACGCTCCGATCCACGGCGATCATGCAATGACCTGGACCGGCGCCGCGATCGGAATGACGCTGCACAGCGTGCTCGACGGCGTCGCCCTCGCCGCGAGCGTCGCGGCCGAAGCCGACGGACACCGCCACGCCGCCCTCGCCGGCTTCGGCACGTTTCTCGTCGTCTTCTGCCACAAGCCGTTCGATTCGCTCACGCTCGGCACGCTGCTGGCCCGCGGCCCGCGCCGCTCCCCGGCGTCGCACTTCATCAACGCCTTGTTCTCGCTGGCCGTGGTGGGCGGCGTCTTGCTGTTTCAAGCCGGACTCGCCGGAACGCCCGGTCAGCACGACGCCTTTCTCGCCTGCTCGCTCGCGTTCGCCGCGGGCACGTTCCTCTGCATCGCCATGAGCGACCTGCTGCCCGAGCTGCAATTCCACCACCACGACCGGATCCAGCTTTCGCTCGCGCTGCTCGCAGGCCTGGCCATCGCGTGGCTCATCGGCTTTTTCGAAACGAGCGGCCATCAACTTCCGCCAACGTAGACGTCACGCTCCGCTTGACGAAATGCGCACCGTCCGGAAGCGATTGCGTTGGCAACGTCACTCAAGCCGGCTCGACGCAAACGGCCGTCACCTTGTATTCCGGCGTCGAAGTCACGGAATCGCGATGCGGCCCGGTGACATTGTTGACTTGCCTCTCGGGCGATTGGAACGTCGCGAAGACTTCGCCCTCGCAAACCGTGTGGACGACCCGCGCGGACAGCGCGACCTCGCCATAGCGACTACGGACGCGCACCGTCTGCCCATCGGCAATGTTCAAGCGCTCGGCATCGGCCGGCGATATGCGCAGCGCGTCCTGCGGTTGAAACGCCGCCGTCTTCGACCGGCCCGTCATCGTGCCCGCGTTGAACTGATACAGCGCCCGGCCGGTAACGAGCAGCAGCGGGAACTCGGCCGAGGTCGTCTCCGCCGTGGGGCGATAGTCGATCGTCCGCAGGGACAACCGCCGCTCGCCCGCGAAAATGCCCTCGTGCAGCACGCGCGTGCCGGGATGATCTTCCGTGGGACAGGGCCACTGTAATCCGCCCGACTCCAGCCGCCGATAAGTAATCCCCGCCCCCGCCGGCCAGACGCCGCGAATTTCATTCCAGATGTCCTCGGCCGAACGAAAGGCAAACTGTTCGCCGCGCCCCATTGCCCTGGCCACGTCGCAGACAATCTCCCAATCCGACCGCGAAGTGCCCCGCGGCTCGATGACCTTGCGAACCCGCTGAATCCGCCGCTCGGAGTTCATGAACGTGCCGTCCTTCTCGAACGACGAGCACGCCGGCAGAAACACCGAACCGACCAGCCGCGCCGTTTCCGTCATGAACAAGTCTTGCACGACGACCAGATCGAGCTTGGCAAGCGCCGCAATCGTCGCCCGCGCCTGCGGATTCGTCATCGCCACGTCGTAACCCATCGCCCACAGCGCGCGTAGCTCGCCGGCCGCGGCGGCGTCGATCATCTCCATCAGGTTGCGGCCCTTCCGCTCGGGAATCGGCGTTTTCCACGCCGCCTCGAACCGTGGCCGATGCTCCGCGAGCGCGACGCCGCCCGTGAGCGACGCCGGTTCGCAGCCCATGTGGGCCGAGCCTTGCACGTTGTTTTGCCCTCGCAGCGGATTAACGCCCGACCCGCGAACGCCGAGGTTGCCCGTGAGGATCCCGAGATTCACGAGGCACATCACGCCTTCGGTGCCCTGGACGTGCTCGGTGATGCCGAGACCGAGAATGCACATCGCCGGCTTTACTGTCGCATACCGCCGGGCGACGTCGCGAATCGCGTCCGCCGCAACGCCGCACACGTCCGCGACACGCTCCGGCGAATAGGCGACGATGAACGCGCGAAACTCGTCCCAGTTGTCGACGTGCGCGATTGCCGCCGGATCGAACAACGCTTCCTCGACGATGACATACGCGAGCGCGTTGAGGAGCGGCACGTTCGTGCCCGGCCGCAGTTGCAAATGCCGGCGTGCGTGGGAAGTCAGCTCGATCCGCCGCGGGTCGATCACGATCAGCTCCGCGCCGCGAATCGCGGCCTGCCGCACGCGATCGCCGACGATCGGGTGATTCTCCGTCGGATTCGCGCCGCAGATCATAATCAGCCGCGCATCCTCGATGTCGTCGAACGAATTGGTCGCCGCGCCCGTGCCGAGCATCATCTTCATGCCCGCCGCTGTCGGAGCATGGCACACCCGCGCGCAGCAATCGACGTTGTTCGTGCCGAGCACGACGCGGGCAAACTTCTGGGCGACATAGTTCTCCTCGTTCGTCGCCCGCGCGGAACCCAACACGCCGATCGCATCCGGTCCATGCTTCTCGGCGATCTCCGCGAATCGCTGGGCGACGAACGCGATCGCCTCGGGCCACGACACGGCCGTCCAAGATGCTCCGCGGCGAATCATTGGTTCCGTCACGCGGTCGTCGGCATGGACGAAATCCCAGCCATAACGCCCTTTGACGCACAAATGCCCGCGATTGACCGGCGCGTCGAGCGCGGGCCGCACGGACACGAGCCGCTCGTCCCGCCGGCCGACGTACATCTCGCAGCCCGTGCCGCAATACGGACAAGTCGTGCGCACTTCGTCGGTCGCCGCGGGCGTCGCAAGGGCCGACTTGTCGAGTATGGCCCCGCTCGGGCACGTATCGACACACGCCCCGCAACTTACGCAGTCGCTCTCGGCAAGCGGAACGCCGAAGGCCGGCGCGATCTCGGTGCGGTCGCCGCGATTCCACGCCCGCCACACGAATCGCCCCGCCACTTCCTCGCAAATCCGCACGCAGCGAAAACAGTCGATGCACCGCGCCATATCGACGTGGATGCACGGGTGCGAATCGTCGATCCGCGCCTCGCGCGGGGCCGCGCCGAGCGCGTCTTCGATGCCGTAAAGCCGCACGAGCCGATGAAACACGCTCGTCGGCTCGCCGTCGCGCGGCAAGGCCGGGTGCTGCCGCGCGAGAAGCCGCAGTTGCGTGCGGCGAAGCTGTTCGAGCTGCTCCGTGTGCGTGCGGATCGTCATCCCGTCGATCGCATGCATCGTGCAAGCCGCGACCGGTCGCTCGCAGCCGTCGATCTCGACCAGGCACATCCGACACCCGCCGACCGGCACGAGCCGCGAATCGTCGCACAACGTCGGGACAGGCGTTCCCGTCGCCCGCAGGTGGGCAAGCAGCGTCGTTCCTTGCGCGCACGTCTGTGGCGTGCCGTTGACTCTCAGGCGAAGCATGGCCGCAGCTCCTCGCCGTAGTATCTCACGATGCTCTCGGCAAACTCGGCCAATCCCGTGCCTAAGCCGCACAAGCTGGCATACTTGAGTGCCGACACGATCTCGTCGAACTCCCGCCGCGCGTCGCGGCCGTCGTGCGCTCGCCGCGCGTTCGCTGCGAACAGTTCGGCGATCCGCGTCGTTCCCAAGCGGCACGGCGTACACATCCCGCACGACTCGAACGCGCCGAACTCGAACACGTACCACACCAGATCGCGAATCGCCGTGTGCTCGTCGAGCGCGATGACCCCGCCGTGGCCCACGCTCGCGCCGATCGCCCGCAGCTCGGCAAATCCCAGCGGCGTATCGAGCAGCGTGGGCGGAATCACGCCCGAAAGCGGCCCGCCGATCCACAGTCCCTTGAGCGTGCCTCGCTCCAATCCGCCGCCCACGTCGTCGACGATCGTCGAGAGCGGCGTGCCAAAATCGACTTCATACAATCCCGGCCGGCGGAACAGCGAATTGAGCGACAAGACTTTCGTCCCGCGGCTGCCGGGAATCCCCAGGGCCGCGTATCGCGCTCCGCCGTGCCGCAGAATCCACGGCACGTTAGCCAAGGTCTCGACGTTGTTCACGACGGTTGGCGCGTTCCACAGCCCGTGTTCGGCGGTAAAGGGCGGCCGCGGGTGGACCACCGGTCGCCGGCCTTCGATCGACGCGACGAGCGACGTCTCTTCGCCGCAGGCATAGCTGCCGCGGCCGACGACCAATTCGACGTCGAACGCGAAATCGCTGCCCAGCACGCGCGGGCCCAATAAGCCGCTCCCGCGGGCGTCGTCGAGCGCCCGCCGCAACCGCGCAACGGCGTCGGGATACTCGCACCGGGCGTAAATCCACCCCTGCGACGCGCCCACCGCCAGCGCCGCAATCGCCATCCCTTCGACGAGGCAGAACGGATCGTCTTCGACCAGAAACCGGTCGACGTAAGCCCCGGGATCGCCTTCGTCGAAGTTCGCAACGACATACTTCGCGGGCGCAACCTGTGCCGCCGCCGTTCGCCACTTCTGGCCCGTGGGAAACGCCGCGCCGCCCCGTCCGCGAAGTTCCGACGTGTCGACCTCGCCGAGCGTCTGCTCCGGACCGATTTCGAGCGCCTTGCGCAACCCGACCAAACCGCCGCGCCGCGCGTAATCATCCAGCTCGCGCGCAGGGCGCTCGACAATTCTTTCGAGCACGACCGCCGTGCGAGATCGCACCTCGATCCGCGGCCGCGCGGCATCTTCGCCCGACGCGGGAGCCGCGTAGCACTTGCCGAGACAATAGACCGGCGGCGATTGGCTCTCGGCCTCGCTCCGCTGCGCCGGCGCCAGGTGTCGGGCAACGAAACACGCCGTTCCGAGGCAGCGCGCACGGCTTAGGTCGGCGTCGCCGAGCGCGTAAAACGAACGAACGTCCGGTCGGTCGTGAGTCGTTTCCATCCGCCGCGCCTCGTCGCGTCGTCGTTATAATGCACCCGCTCAGATACCGGCGTCCACAGTAGTGCCCGACGGTGCAAATCCCCTGCCGCGGCCATTTTCCTCGTCCAAATGACCGATCTCGAAGCGCTTCGCCGAACTCACTATGACGCCACGGTCGTCGGTCTGCGCCGCGTTCACGAGGATTTGCTCATCGTCCGCGTGCTGCCGGACGGCGGACCCGTTCCATTCACGCCCGGACAATATACGACGCTTGGCCTCGGCGAATGGGAACCGTGCGTCGACGGCGCACTCCACGTGGGCGATTCCGCGCATGCGGCGCCAGCATTGATTCGCCGGGCGTACTCGTTCGGCGCCGCGATGGTCGACGCCGCCGGAGCGCTGCTGCCGCCGCAAGCCGACACGGCTAACGAATTCTACGTCACCCTCGTACATCCCGAGACGCACGATCGGCCATTGCTTACGCCGCGGCTCTTCGACCTGGCCGAAGGTTCGCGGCTTTACGTCGGTCCGAAGGCTAAAGGTCAATACACCACCGCCGGCGTCGCACCCGACGATACACTGATTTTCGTCGCCACGGGCACCGGCGAAGCGCCGCACAACGCCATGATCGCCGACCGGCTCGCCGCGGGTCATCGCGGACCAATCGCAGCCGTCACCTGCGTCCGCCGCCGGCGCGACCTCGCCTATTTGGCCGCCCATCGGACGCTTGCCGCCGCGTTTCCCAACTACCGCTATCTCTGGCTGACCACGCGCGAGCCAGAGAACATCGACCCAACAGCTTCGGGCTTCGTCGGCAAGCGCTATTTGCAACAGTTTTTCGCCGAAGGATGCTTCGAGCGGCAATCCGGCATCGCCCTGCATACCGACAACACGCACGTCTATCTATGCGGCAATCCTCAGATGATCGGCGACCCGCGGCGCCATCGTCCGGCGGGAGATACAGTCTCGTCCACCGCGTCCGGCATGATCCAAGTGCTCGAACGACGCGGCTTCACGCTCGATCGGCCGGGCGTTCGCGGGTCGATTCACGTCGAGAGTTATTGGTAAACCGTAGGGTGGGTCGAACGAAGTGAGGCCCACCGCTTTTACTCGTTGCGCTCCATGATGGGGCTCACTTCGTTCGACATTTCGTTCGACCCACCCTACCACGGGCGCTGCACGGAGATACATGCAATGGACATTGCTCTCGAATTCCTATCCGCCGCGATCAACGCCCACCAGGCAAACAAACGCCTGGCCGATCGGGCCATCGCCCAGGTGAGCGACGAAAAGCTGCGCATCGCGCTCGACGAGCACACGAACTCGATCGCCGTCATCGCGAAGCACGTGGCCGGCAATCTGCTGTCGCGGTGGACCGATTTTCTCACGACCGACGGCGAAAAGCCCGACCGCAACCGCGATGACGAGTTCGTCGACACGTTCGCCTCGCGGGCGGAAATGCTCGCCTATTGGGAACAGGGCTGGGCGCGGCTGTTCGAGACGCTTGCCGGCTTGCAGGCGGAAGACCTGGCGAAGACGGTGTTCATCCGCGGCGAACCGCACTCCGTACCGCTGGCGATCGAGCGCTCGCTCGGCCATACGTGTTATCATGTAGGCCAGATCGTGCAACTCGCCCGCGTGCATGCCGGCGACCAATGGGAAACGCTCACGATTCCCCGCGGCGGCTCCGACGAGTACAACCGAGCCAACTGGGGCGCTCGCGGCAAGTCGCATTCATAGTGCCGCCGATTGCGCACACGCACACCATTCCACCATGAGAGTAACGATGAATCACCATCGCCGCAGTCCGCTTACGCTCGTGTTCGTTCTGCTTGGCATTGCGGCGTGGCTGGGTGCCGATTGCGCTCGCGGCGATGAGCGCCTCGCGGGTATTGCGTGCCGCTCGGTTCATCTTGGCTATCCCGCGCCCGACGGCGTGGCGTTCTACAACGAGATGACCGTCGACGCGTCGGCCGACGGAACGTATTTCATGGCCTGCGGCTTCGACATGGGCTATTTCGGCATCCAGCAACTCGGCAATGGCAAGAAGCTGGCGATCTTCTCCGTCTGGGATCCCGGCGACCAGAACGATCCCAAGAGCGTCGCCGAGGAGCAGCGCGTCAAGCTGCTTCACAAGGACGAAGGCGTCCGCGTCGGCCGCTTCGGCAACGAAGGCACCGGCGGGCAGTCGTTCTACGACTTCGATTGGAAGATCGGCGAGACGTATCGCTTCCTAGTCACCGCCAGAATCGATCCGGCAAGCAACGGCAAGCGGACCGAATACGCCGGGCATTTGTATCTGCCCGAGAAAAAAGCCTGGAAGCATCTCGTGACGTTCTCAACGCTCGCCGAGGGCAAGACGCTGCGGGGATATTACTCGTTCGTCGAAGATTTCCAGCGCGACCGCAAGTCGACCACGTTCGCCCGGCGTGCGCACTATGGCAACGGCTGGGTGAAGACGGCCGAAGGGCAATGGATTGCCTTGACCCGCGCCCGCTTCACGGCCGACGGCAATCCCGCCACGAACATCGACGCCGGCGCGGACGGCGAACGGTTCTTCCTCGCCACGGGCGGCGAGACGAAAAACGAACACGCCAAGCTACGCGAGCCCGTCGACCGGCCGCCGACAGGCGTGAGTTTGCCCGAATTCATCGGCAATCGGCGATGAACCGCAAAGCAGCAAAGACGCAAAGGATTCCAACGGTCGCGTCGGTCGGCACCGATCTTTGCGACTTTGCTTCTTTCCGGTTTGCTGAGAATTACTAGACTAAACGGGAGTCATGTCATGCAATACGAAGCGTTGATGCACGACCGCCGCGCGTTTCTTCGTTCGACTGGCGTGGGAGTGTTGGCTGCCGCGATGAGTGGCGACTCGTTGTCGGGCACACTTCGCGCCGACGAGCCGAAGCCGAAGTCGAAGCTATCCGTCTTGTTCTTCGGCGGCGAGTTGAACGAGGTGCGGACCGAATTGGAGAAACGTTACGACCTGACGGCCTACACCGGCGGGATGGTGAAAGGGAGCAAGGCCGTCGAAGGCTTGGAGCAGCTCGAAAAGTGCGACCTGTGGATCGGCTCGATCGACAAACGCACGGAGCCGAGCGACGAACAGCTTGGGCACTTCAAGAAATTCCACGCCCGCCGCGGCGCGCTCGCCGGCTATCGGGCGGCGAGCCACGTGTTTCAGAACTACCTCGAAGCCGACAAGGCGGTGTGGGGCGCGAAGTACGGCGGGCATCACTTGCTGGAAAAGGACCCGGTGCTGGTGATTGGCCTGGTCGAAGGCGCGGGCGAGCACGAAATCCTCAAGGGCCTCAAGCCGCCCCGCCCGGCCAGCGGTTCCTACGTCTATACGGAAGTGGCGGACGACGTGAAGCTGCTGCTGCGGAGCGGCTTGGAGGGCGACATGATGCCCCATACCTGGACCCGCGAGAACGCCAAAACCAAAGGCCGCGCGTTCTACACTCGCTACGACGCCAAAGAGATGGCCACGAACGAAACCTGCCGGGAGATCTTTTTGCGTGGCGTGGCCTGGGCGGTAAAGCGGGAATAGGTCGGACGTGTCGAGCCGGGTGAGGCCGCGCGACCGTCGCATACCCCTCTTTTCACGCGGTCCGTCTGCCGGCTAGAATACGTGGCTCCGTATCGCGCAATTGCACGCTGGGGTTCGCCCGGCGATCTATCTAGAACAGGTTTGTCGCAGCCATGGCCAAGAGCAAGAAAAAGGTCGAAACCGTGTTCCTCGTCTGCGAGGAGACCGGGGATTACAACTACACGATCCGCCGGAAGCCGGGCGGCGAGAAGCTCAAGCTCTCGAAATATTCGCCCCGGCTGCGGAAGCACACGGTACACACCGAGAAGAAGAAGTAGCGGCGCGTGGCACGGTCGCGAGACCGGCCCTAACAGCACGGCGGCACCCGCTTTGCTCCGTCGGCCATATCGTAGCCCGGCGGTCTCTTCCGAGGCGACGCGGCGGCCATTGCTGGCGTCGCGGCCGCCCCGCTGGTCGGCCAGGGCTCAGCCAATTGCGTTTGCGCTTGCGGCGGCATTCGGCCCGTTGCCGCGTGTGCTTGCGCGCGGTATCTTGCACGGCAACTTCGACGTTTGCCGACTGCCGCCAACCATTTTCCCTCTAGTCGCGTCTTGCGCGCGGGAGTTTTCGATTATGGCCTACACCGTCGACCCTCTGCCCTATCCGTTCAACGCCCTGGAGCCGCACATCGACGCCCGGACGATGGAAATCCATCACGGCAAGCACCATAACGCCTACGTCACGAACCTGAACAAGGCGATCGAAGGGACCGACCTGGGCAATCAGCCGGTCGAAAAGCTGATCGCCAACTTGAGCGCGGTTCCGGAAAACATCCGTACAGCCGTCCGCAACAACGGCGGCGGACATGCCAACCACACGCTGTTCTGGAACATCATGGGCCCGAACTGCGGCGGCGAGCCGACCGGCGATCTTGCCGCGGCGATCAACGCGGAGTTCGGCGGCTTCGCCAAGTTCAAGGAAGAATTCACCAAGGCCGGCACGACGCGGTTCGGCAGCGGTTGGGCCTGGCTCTCCGTCGACAAAAACGGCAAGCTGGTCGTCGAGAGCACGCCAAATCAAGACTCGCCACTGATGGAAGGCCGCACGCCCATTTTGGGAATGGACGTTTGGGAGCACGCATATTATCTCAACTATCAGAATCGCCGCCCCGATTACATCGCCGCGTTTTACAACGTGATTAACTGGAAGGCCGTCGGCGAGCGCTATGCGGCGGCGAGAAAATAGCGTCGTTGGGATAACCGGCCGTCGGCCGGTCCGTCGGGCACCCTCAATGCACTGGAGTCGGTATGGCTAACGGCAACGGGTCGCCGGCATCGCCGGGTAGTGAATTGGACATCGCCACGAATCCCTCGCTACCGGAATCGGCCACGCCCGCGACCGGCCCGATGCCCGAAACCGCGCCGATGTCGGTGCCGGCGCCGGTTTCGAGCGATCGACCGGCGGTCGCTCCGGCGAAGCTTCGCAAAGCGGTCCGCGCCTCCAAGCCCGCAAAGAAGAAGTCCGCCAAGATATCGGCAATGCGCAAGAAGCCTGCTGCGAAGAAGAAGGTTGCGAAGCCGGCGAAGAAAACCAAGAAAGCGGCAAAGGCAGCCAAGCCGCGCACAGCGAAGAAGGCGGCCATGAAGAAGTCGAAGAAATCGGCGGCCGCCGCGGGCGCTTCCCGTGCGCAACCGAAACTCGACAAGAACGCCAGCCGCCAGCGAAAGGTCAAGGCCAAGGCGAACCAGGGACGCATCGCCAAGAGCGGTTTGGCAAGCAAGATCGTCGGGCATATTTCGGCACGTGGCCGCCGGCAACAGGCCAAGCGGGACGCGAAGAACCCGAGCCAATGAGTTTGGAGCGTTGCGGCTGCGACGCGCGCCTTTACGACGCGGTTTGCTGTTGCCTTGGGCGCATCGCCCCCGGTGTGTTCACTGGGCGGGGCGCTAAGTATACCGGGAGCTAAATGGCGCGAACCGATTGGCGGCCGCGTGCGTATATGATAATGGAAGGAGCCGCGGGAGGAGGCACGGACGAAAGGGCAGCGAGGCGGATTTTTCTTGACAATGGAGGCGAATTGCCTAAAATGTCGGTGATCCGGTTGGAAGGGAGCCTCGTGACCGAGGGCGGGCTTCGCAATACGCGGCATTCGCGGGACCGGTTCCCGGGAACGCATCCTGTCATCGGGGAATGAGCGACCCGCACGCTCACGAGGCTCGGGGGAAGTGCCGGGGACAATCTGAACGACGCACGGCTCGCCAATCGGCGGGCTTTTCTTTTGCGCCCGTCCGCGGATTTCTGCCACCGAAGGAAGTTTCGCCGGCCGGGCGGCGGACCGTTGCTGCAATCTTTTTTTGAAAAAAGTTTGTGAGCCGCTAACTTCTCGATTATCTTGAAACCACCGCGTAGGGTTCTCGCTGGGTGGGAGCGGGGTGAGGCGAGTGCTGCTGGCATTTTCGCCGGCGCGGTCCTTTCTATGATCCCTCGTTCAGACACACGTCGGGAGGAACGATGCTGGGTTTCCCGTGGCGGCTTGCCGGTGCGTTCTCGCCCCAGGTTCACTCGCGCACACGACAAGCCGCCGCTTGCGCGCGCGGTCGTCGAAGCACCCGTCTATCCAAGCGTTCGCGGCTCCTAGGCGAAGCACTCGAACCGCGGATGCTCCTCGCCGGCACGCCGAAGATTCTCTTCCTTGGTAACGACGCCGGGGCGACGTTCGGCGCCGATCCCGCCGTGATGAGCCATCTCACGTCGACGTTCGGCGCGCAGAACGTCGCGTACAAACAAGCTAGCGCCGCCAACAACACGACCGATTTAGTCGGCATCGACGTGCTCGTGCTGTCGAGCACGCCCGCTTCCGGCACCCTGCGAAACAAGTACCACACATCCCCCGTCGGCATTCTCAACTGGGAAGAAGCCGTCATGGACAACGCCGCCGGCGAATTCGGCCTGGCAACCGCCGTCATGACCAAATCGGTCTCGACGACCCAGCTAACCATCGCGCAGAACCATCCCATCACCGCCGGACTTTCCGGCACGATTCAGTTCCTCACAGCGTCCGGTCCCGAAACGCTCAGCACGCCGTCGGTCTATCCGGGCCTGACGACGGTCGCCACCGCGGCCAACGGCGTCGCGTCGACCGGCGGCGCGTCCGTCGCCGGAAACGCGGCCATCTTCATTGCTGACGCGGGCCAACCGCTCGATCCGGCCAGCGGCGTTTCGCCCGCCGCCGGTCGCCGTGTCATGTTCCCGATGACCGACAACACCTTCAACTCGCTCACCTCCGACGGCCGCACGCTATTCACGAACGCTATCAACTGGCTCGCGAACATGGACACGGCCGCCACGCCGCCGGTCATGCTCAACGGCTCGGTATCGAGCATCGACGCGGTCTCGGCCGTTTACGGCGGAGAAGTGGCCGACACCGGCGGCGAAGGCCCGACGGTGACGGTCTACTACGGCACGACCGACGGCGGCACGAACGCCGCCGCGTGGCAGAACTCCGTCGACGCCGGCTTACAGTTCGGCACGTTCAGCTTGCCGCTTTCCAACTTGCAGCCGAGCACGACGTATTACGTAACGATCCGCGGCGTGAATTCCGCCGGCGAGCACTTCGCCGAACCGTCGCTGTCCTTCACGACCGCCGCCTTGTCGCTCCCGGCGATCACCGCCAACGACGCTGCGAACGTCACGTCCACGTCGGCCGAACTCTCGGGCCAGATCACCAGCACCGGAAACGCGCCAAACACGGTCACGCTCTACTACGGCGACAACGACGCCGGCGCGGTCGCCGCCAACTGGGACAACGCCGTATCGCTCGGCACGCAACCGGCCGCGTTCGGCACGGTGCTTGCCGGACTCGCCGCGCAAACGACGCATTACTTCCGCTTCCGCGCCACGAACGCCGCCGGCGACGCCTGGACCGCGACCGGCTCCTTCGCGACGCTCAGCCAGTCCGTCGACGACGTCGTCGCGTTCAACGATCACGTCGCCGGACCGGCAACGCATCCGAGCGCCACAACATTCGCCGCCAATGGCGTCGCCTCGGGCTTACTCAAGAACATCGCCACCGGCGCGGCCACCGGCATCACGCTCAGCACGTCGGCCGTCGGCATCAACTATGCCGGTGCATCCGGAGTGCCCGCCGCGGGGACCGACGCCGCCAACATTTTCGCAGGGTTCGTCGATTTCTCAACCGGCACGGGCACGAGCCTCGAACTCGACGGCGCCGATACCTACACGCACGCCTTCACCGGACTCGACCCGAACAAGACCTACGACTTTGCCGGCACGGCCGTCCGCGGGAACACGCCTTACACCCGCCGCTGGACGCTCGTCACGCTCGTCGGCGCCGATTCGTTCACCCCGGCGCATTCGGCGGGCGTCGGCATCGTGACGGCGGGTCTCGCCGCAAACCAGGTCGCCGTCTGGACCGGCTCGAATCACCTCGCCGGGCAAGGCTTCGTCGCCCAGTGGCTCGACATCGACGCCGGCGCGGATGGCCGCTTCGACATCGTCTCGACGCAGTACACCGGAACGATTCCCACGGCGGTCGATCCCATCGGCGCGGCGAACGACTCGAAAGGCTATGCCCTCACCGGCGTGCGATTGCGAGAGAAGTTCACGCTTCTAGGCGTCACGAGCATCACACCCGCACCGGGTGCGAGAACCGCCACGCCGCCCACGACGGCGACGGTGAATTTCAACTTGCCTGTGCTCGCCTCGTCCGTCGCGGCGAGCGATTTGACGGTGAACGGCGTTCCCGCGACGGCCGTGAACGTCGTCGATGCCGATACGCTCGCGTTTACGCTTCCCGCCGGACTCGCAGCGGGCGTGTATACGTTGCGAATCTCCCCCGGAGCGCTCGAAAGCACCGACAATCGCCCCAACGCCGAGTTCACGTCGCAATTCACGATCGTCGCACCCGCGACCGTTACGAACGCTGCGCCGACGGACATCTCCGGCACGTCGGCGCGGATCGGCGCGTACCTCGTCGACGGCGGCGACCCGGCGAACGTGACGATCTATTGGGGCGACAACGACGGCGGCACTGTCCCGTCGCAGTGGGACAACACGATCGTCCTCATCGACGTGCCGTCCGGCGAATATACCGAGTTGCTCACCGGCCTCTTGCCGGCGACGGACTACTACTACCGCACTCGGGCCATCAATGTTGCCGGCCTCGCCTGGTCGCCGTCCACGCAGGCGTTCACGACACTCGCCGTAAGTCCGCCGACCGTCGAGAACGCCCCGGCGACCAACGTCGGTCCATTCTCTGCGCAACTCGCCGGCCGCGTCGCGAACACGGGCAACGACACGCCGACCGTCACGATCTTCTACGGACCGGCCGACGGCGGCGAAAACGCGGCGGCGTGGCAATCCTCCGTCGATGTCGGCTTGCAAAGCGGCGCCTTCGCCGCCAGCGTGACGGGGCTTACACCCGAAGCGACCTACTACTTCCGCGCGCTCGGCACGAATCTCGCCGGCAGCGCCTGGGCCACGACGAGCGAATCGTTCACCACGGCAACGGCCCCGACGCTGCGGATCAGCGAATTCATGGCCGACAACGGCGACACGCTCACGACGCGCACGCGCGCGACCGCCGGCGACGCCTTCACCGGCGGCACGCTCTCGCCGGATTGGATCGAAATTCGCAACTTCACGCCGTCGCCCATCAACGTCGGCGGACTCTACCTCACCGACGATCCCGACACGCCCGCCAAATGGCAGATCCCCGGCGGCACGACGATTCCTGCGTCGGGCTATCTGGTCGTGTTTGCCTCGGGCCTCGGTATTACGGACCCGGCGCTCGACGAACGCGGCTATCTGCACGCCAACTTCAGCCTTCAGAACAACGGCGAATACCTGGCCCTTGTCGGTGGCACGGGCGTTGCGATTCACGAGTTCGTGCCCGAGTTCCCGCGCCAGGTGAACGACGTATCCTACGGTCTCGACGATCTCGGCGCGGCGAAGTATTACAACATCCCCACGCCCGGCGCGGCCAATAACGAATCGTCCACGTTCACCGGCTTCGTCGCCGATACGCGGTTCAGCGCCGATCGCGGGTATTACGACGCGCCCTTCAGCGTGACGATTACGTCCAATACCCCCGGCGCGACGCTCGTCTACACGACCAACGGCTCGCTCCCCACACCGACGAACGGCACGCAGGTTCCTTCGCCCGACGCCAATACGCCCCCCTCGGCAACCGTCGCCGTCAATCGCACGACCACGCTCCGCGCGATGGCCTTCAAGCCGGGCCTTGCGCCGACGAACGTCGACACGCAGACGTACTTGTTCGTCGACGATGTGATTAACCAGCCGATCGCTCCGGCGGGTTTCCCGACGTCGTGGAACGGTACGCCGGCCGATTACGAATTCGATCCGCAGGTGACCGCCAATGCAGCCAACCTACAACGCATTCGCGACGGGTTCGATGAATTGCCCGCCCTGTCGCTCGTATTCGACCCGGCCGACATCGTCGGCGCCGGCGGCTTGTACACGAATCCCTTGAGCGCTCAGGAAAAACCCACGTCCGCCGAGTTGATCTTTCCCGACGGCACGGTTGGCTTCCAGATCGACGCCGGCGCGCGAATGCAAGGCGGCGCCAGCCGCAACCCGGAACACGGCAAACACTCGATGAGCTTGCGGTTCCGCAACGAGCTGCTCGTCGGCGCGAACAACGTCCCGCTCGAAGGCGACCTCGAATACCCGCTGTTCGACGGTTCGCCCGTTGAGCGGTTCGACTCGGTCCACCTCCGCGCCCGCTACAACAACTCGTGGATTCATTGGGACCAAGGCCAGCGCAACCGCGGCGACATGATCCGCGAAATGTGGGCCCGCGACACGATGCGGGCGATGGGCGATCCTTCCGCGGGCTACGGCCGCTACGTGCACCTCTATCTCAACGGCCTCTATTGGGGCGTCTACGAAATGCACGAACGGGCCGAAGCCTCGCACTACGCCGCCTACTTTGGCGGAACCGAAGACGACTACGACGCCCGCAACGGCCTCGTCTTCACCGACGGCAACGCCACGAGCTGGAACGAGCTCGCCGCCGCCGTTGCCGCCCGCAATTGGGACGCGATCCAACAGCGGCTCGACGTCGACAACTACATCGACTGGTTCATCATGCACCGCTACGGCGGCAACCAGGACCTCAAGAACGACGGCAACTGGCGGGCGGTTGGCGGCGGACCCAACGACGCGCCCTGGCGGCTCTACGCTTGGGATGTCGAGCGAATCCTGGAAAACGTCAGCCAGAACGCGATTGGCCCGAGCAGCGATCCGACCGGAATGCTCGCCAGCTTGCTGCAAATCGAAGAGTTCCGTGTCCGCTTCGGCGACCGCATTCACAAACACCTGTTCAACGCCGGGGCGCTCACGCCCGCGAATACGGCCGCGCGGTGGATGCAACACGCCGCGACGCTCGACAATGCGATCGTCGCCGAGTCGGCCCGCTGGGGCGATCTCAAGCAAGCCAACCCGCTCACCCGCGACGTCGAATGGATCGCGGAGCAGAATCGCTTGCTGAACACGTACTTCCCGTTCCGCACGAACAACCTCCTGACGATCTATCGCAACGAAGGCTTGTATCCCGCGGTCGCCGCCCCGACGTTCAGTCAGCACGGCGGCACGGTTCAGGCCGGCTTCGATCTGGCGATTACTGCCCCTGCCGGAACGCGCTACTACACGACCGACGGCAGCGATCCGCGACTGCCGGGCGGAGCCGTTAGCCCCAGCGCAATCGCCGTGACGGGCGATGTCACCCTCGCCGAATCCGGCACGATCCGGTCGCGAGTCCTCTCCGGCGGCACGTGGAGCGCGCTTACCGAAGCGTTCTTCGCCGTCGAGTCGCCCCTGCGGGTGAGCGAAATCTACTACAACCCGCCGGGTGCGATCGAAGACACCGAGTTCCTCGAACTCGTCAACACGAGCGGCACGGTCGCCGTCGATATGGCCGACGTGTGGATCGAGGGCGTGGGCGAATTCGCGTTCGCCGAAACCGACGCAAATCGGATGCTCGCGCCGCTGGGTCGCATCGTGGTCGCCAAGAATCCGGCGGCCTTCGCGGCCGCCTATCCGCTCGTGCCCGCCGCCGCGATCGCCGAACGCGGCTTTACCGGCGCGCTCGACAATGCCGGCGAAACGATAACGCTCCGCGACAAGGCTGGCGGGTTGATCCACGAATTTGCATACGACGACGACTGGTACAAGGAAACCGACGGCGACGGTTTCTCGCTCGTCGTCATCGACCCGAGCGCGAGCTACGGCAATCCGGCCAACTGGCGATCGAGCGCCCGCATCGGCGGTTCGCCGGGCGCGGACGATCCCGCTCCCCTCGTGGGCGATTTCAACGGCGACGGTCTGGTCGACCGACTCGATGCCGCCCTACTCGCCCAAAACTTCGGCAGCGCGACCGGCGCGCACCGCGGCCGCGGCGACATCAACGGCGACGGCGCCACGAATCTGGCCGACCTGGCAGCGCTCCAGACGTCGCTCGGAACCGCCGCGCCTTCGCCGGCATCGTCGAGCGCCGCGGGCGCGGTCGTGGTTCGTTCCCGGCGCATCGAGCGCGAGGATGCCGCTGCGACGCGCCGCGATGTCGTACTCGGAGCTCTCGACTCGCGGTGCGCCTTATCGCACGACGACGCAGGCTTCCGGCTAACGGCAACCCGGCGAAGCGTTGCCGGACGAACGCGGCTCGTCGTCCGCGCCGTCGACTCGCTGATCGATCGGGCGGCACGATAACGCGCGGCCATTCTTACTGATCGACGCGGCAAGCGTGCATCGGCCGCTCCAAAACAAAAACGGCACGGTCGCAAGACCGTGCCGCGTTGCAATCCGACCAGATTCCCTCCCTGTGCCTCTGTGCTCCTCCTCCGTGACCTCTGTGTTCGAGCAACGGACTCGACCGCGCCAAGCGATCCCGTCTAATCTGCCACCTGCGCCGCTTCGGCGAAGATCTCATTAAACCGCCGCTCCTTGCGGTCGCGCCACGCGCCTTTGTGATACGCATAGCCCGCGATGAGCGGCACGGCGAGCGTCGCCTCGCTGAACACCATTTGCTCGAACAGGGTGTCGACCTTGCCCCAGCTCGACGCTTCCTTGAGCGTGCTGCTCGACAGCGCCCCGTCGCGTACGTCGGCCACCGTGACCTGAATCGCATATTTGTGCATGGGTGCGTCGTGGCCCAGGATATCGGCCGCCACGACCACGTCCTGCGTAAAGTTCTTCGGCACGCCGCCGCCGATCATGAACAGGCCGGACTCGCCGCTCTGAATCTTGATCTGCGTCAGTTCGTAAAAGTCCTTCATGCTGTCGAACACGGCCCGCTGGCCCGGTCCGCGTTCGTGATAGTGGACGACGATGCCCAGGCCCGCGGAGCAGTCGGAAAATGCGGGGCAAAAGATCGGCACGCCGTGCTCGTAAGCCGCCAGCACGATCGAGTCGCGGTTCTTGCCGTTCTCGACCAGGTGCTTGCCCATCTCCTGAATGAACTCGCGCGAGGAATACGCCCCCGGGGCGAGCGAATCGGCGATCTGCTTGATCGTTTCGTCGCAAACGCGGAGTTCGTCCTCGTCGATCAGCGTGTCGTAAATCCGGTCGATGTGCAGATCGCGAAGCATTCCGTCGTCCATGCCCGCCTTGAGCCGCTCTTCGGCGACGTAATGGCGAAAGCCGAGCGCCTCGAAGAAGTCCTGATCGACGATGTTCGCGCCGGTGCTGACGATCGCGTCGACCATCCGGTTGCGGATCATGTCGACGAACACTTTTTTCAGCCCCGCGCTGATCAGCGACCCGGCGAGCGTCAGAATCACGCCGCAATCGCGGTCGCGCAGCATCCGGTCGTAGATGTCCGCCGCTCGGGCGAGGTCGCGGGCGGAGAACGCCATCTCCCGCATCTGCTCGACGACCGGCACGACGTTCGTCCGCGCGATGTCGTAGTGCTCGACGGTCTGCGCGAGAAGCTCTTTCTTGGTGGGCGACGACATGGCAAAAACTCCGCGGGCAAGAAGGAATCCCAGCTACCGACGCCACGGCGAATTCCAGGCGGGTCGAGCGCGTTGCGGTATTTTATCCGCGCGCGGCCGGGGGTCCAGAGTCATTCGGACCGCGCTCACACAACGAGAACGCGCCGCTTACGCCGCGCCCATGTCACGGACTACTTCCCGTGCAGCTTCGCGTGTTCCGCTTCGTCCCGCGGCCGATTGTCGCGGCCCGGGCCGACGGTCAGCTCGATCCGGTCCACGAACTTCACGTTTGCGCACTCGTCGACCTCAGCCGTCTGGCAGGCGGCGTGGTCGCGGATGAAGAACCGGAACGGGCCGCCGGCCGACGCGGGCAGCGGCCCATCGCCGAGCGCGTATATCACAAACGCCCGATCCGCCACGGCAGCCAGCGGCACGCTGGCGTGAAAGTCGTCGGCCGAGGCGTGCAGCGCGACGTGCGTGGCCGACGGCTTCGCGCCCACCGCCTGCAACAAGCCCGAAAGCCAGATTCCGCGCCCCCGGCGGTTCGGCTCGATCGCCGACACGTCCGAAATCTGCTGGCCCGCAGCGAGCGATGCGAGATCCCCGATCGAGAACTCTCGGGCGCGTTCGACTTCACCGTCGATAACCAAGCGCGGCGAAGCCATAATAACGCTCCGTGCAATCGACTGGTCGTCATTCACGCCGTCGGCGCGAGCTGCGGCGTGCCTGCCCCGACGACTTCCCACCGCTTCGCCTCTGTGCAGCACTTCCACAAATCGCGCGGCGCTCCGCCGGCGAGCTCGCACCGCGTGAAGCAGTAAATCGGCTCCGGCGCCACGATCGCGATCGTGCGGCCGTCGTGCTTGCGGCGGAGCTTGGCGATCGCCGCCCGCACGCGCTTTCGGGCGTCGGCCACGGCTTCGCCGCCGGGCGGACAAACGCTCTCCGGATTCTCCTGCCACTGCCGATATACGGTCGGCTGCGTCTGCCGGACTTCGTCGATCGACCGGCCTTGCCATAGCCCCTGGTCGAGGTTGGCAAGCTGATCGAGTTCCTTCAGCTTCACGTCGAGCGCGTCGGCGAGCATCTCGGCCGTTTCGCGGGCCGCCTGGCAGGGCGACGTGTAGATCACGTCGAACTCCATGCCGCGCAGCTCGTCGATCGTCCGCCGCACGTCCTCGACGCCCGCTTCGCACAGCGGAATGTCGAGCGTGCCTTGAATTCTGCGTTGTTCGTCGAACTCCGTCCTACCGGGACGGATCAACACCACTTGGACCATACGGGATCGGTTGGATATCCTCAGCTACTCGTACTCGCTAATTGTTCAAGCTCGGCAACGCTGCGAGCGTAGTCGTTCGAGCGAAATATGGCGGAGCCGACGACGAACCATTCGGCGCCGGCCTGGGCACAGCGGGAAATGGTCTGGGCGTTCACGCCCCCGTCGACTTCCAATACGGTCTCGGGCGAGACCAGGGTTCGTAACCGTGTAAGTTTTTCCAGGGCGACCGGATTAAATGCCTGGCCGCCGAAGCCCGCCTCCACGCTCATTACGAGCACCAACTGGCAGGCAGAGAGCACCGGCTCGATTGCTGCAACGCTTGTGCCGGGATTGATGGCGACGCCGGCTGCTGCCCCGCTAGCATGGATCGCCTCAAGTGTGCCCGGCAGATCATCGGTTGCTTCGGCATGAATCGTAATTACGTCGGCGCCCGCATCCCGGAAGGCTCGCACGTACCGTTCCGGGCGGTGGATCATCAGGTGGCAGTCGATCGGCAAATCGCTCGCCCGGCGAACGGCTTCGACGATCGGCAGGCCGTAGGTCAGATTGGGCACGAACTGGCCGTCCATCACGTCCAGGTGCAACGCCCGCACGCCGGCCGCTTCGAGCCGCGCGACCTCATCGGCCAAGTGACCGAAATTGCACAACAGCAGCGACGGCAACACAACGGGCGCGGCCGCTTTGAGCGACGCCAGCGACGTGGGCGCAGACATGGATTCGACCGAGTAACCGATCACCGAAGCAATGCCGATAGGAAAGACGCCAGAGAGTTCTGCGGCCGGACGAGGAGGTATCGGGGTCTCGTTGAGGGCGGTCGAGCGTCGCGGTTCACGAATCGCGACGGTCGCTCGAAACGTCGCCCACGACGACAGATAAGTCCGTTTTTCGCGTAATGCCGGCCCTCCTGACCGGCCGCTCTGCTCGTCGGCGAAGGCTTGATTCTATCATCAAGCCCCAAGCAAGTCTGCGCCACGAAACGGATCGCGCCGCAAGTCTTTATACGCAAACAACTTGCGATTTTTTTTGGCCGTGGCACTTCGCGCCGGTATACGAGCGTTTACCGGCTGGCCGCCCGCGCCCGGAGAGCCGAAATCGTCTCGGCTTCCTTGGCCTTAGTGGGACAGCTTTGGCGACACTCAAACGTAACCAACGGCCAGTGCATTAGCCAAACTTTTCGATTTGCCGTTCGACCTCTCGGTCGATGGTCTTTTCGATTAGTTTGCCGACTCCAGCTCGGTCGTACCATTCGGCGTAGGCGGCGTAGATCTCTTCCGGCGATTTGCCGTCGAAATCTTGATCGAATAGCGCAAACGTCAGCGGACCCACAATGCCATAGCTCCATTTGTCGTCGAATCGGAAGCGAAACAGGCAGCAATCGACCGCATTCCTTCGACTTGGCCACGCAAGACGCCGGCGGTCAAACAAATGAATTTCGTCCGGCAATCGCCCCCATTCCGTGGGAAACGCAAGCCAGCGCATCATCTCGAACATCGGGTCCGATGCAGACCAAAACAATACGCCAACGCAAAACGCCGAATACACACCAAAGCTCAACTCGCCGGAGGGCCCATCGCCGAACAGACGGGTGGCTAGGACAAGTACCGCCAGTACGGCTGCCCCGAAGACAAGCGCCGCCTTCGTCTTGCCGTATCTACGAATTACTGCCTGCCGGAAGAAGTACGGTCCAACGAACGCCAGGGCAGACCCTCCCAAGAGGATCGACGCCGACTGCGGATCGCGGTGTCGCCACAACACCACGGTGAAAACGATGATGCCGCCCAGCGGCCACCAGAGTTTTTCGTGGTTGAGGAATCCGATGAGTCGAAACAAGAATGCCATACCAATACCGACCGCAATTCTGCCGTCGTTTGCGTGCAGCACAATCAGTTCTTGGCCGACTGCCTTTGCAGTGCCGAAATCGTCTCGGCTTCCTTCGCTTTAGCCGCCGCTGCCTCGGCTGACGCCATCGCCGTCGCCGCAGCTTCAGTCGCCGCGTCAACCGCTTTGGCCTTTTCCGCCGCGGCGGCTTGTGCGGCGGCGACTTCGGCTTTGAGCTTGTCCACCTCGGCCTGGAGCGCGGCGAGGCGTTCGGCCGCCGCAGTCGCTGCGGCGGCTTTGGCCTTCATCGCCTCGTCGGCCGCTGCCTGAGCCGCTTTCGCTTGCTCGACCACCGCCATCGCCGCGGTCGCTTGATCGGCCGCCGCTTTCGCCGCAACCGGCAATTGCGCGAGCGTTTCCTCGTATCGCTTCTTCTCGGCCAAAAGCGCCTGCAGCGCCGTCACGGCCGCGCTCTGCGCTTGCTCGGCTGCCGCGACCGCTGCGGCCTTCGGCTCGCGCTGCTTGTCCGCTTCCGTCTTGGCTGCGGTCGCAGCGTCCACCTTTGCCTTCGCCGCAGCGAGCGAGTTCGTTGCCGCCTGCAATTCGGCCGCCTTCGCATCGCGCGCCGTCTTCGCCCCAGCAAGTGCCTCCGCCGCCTTCACGGCCTCCGCCTCCGCCGCCGCGGCCGCGTCGGCAAGTTGTTTTGCTGCCGTTTGCTGTTCCGGCGTATCCTTCGGCGCTTTCGCCGCAGCGTCTTTGGCGGCGAGCGCCTTTTCCGAAGCCGCCTTCGCCGCCTGCAGCGCCGCCACGAGCGCCGACTCCGCTGCGTTGCTCGCTGCCTGCGCTGCTTCGAGCGCCTTCTGCGCCGCCGCGTGGGCGTTGGTCCCTTCCACGACCATCGCCGCTCGCTCGTCGACGAGTTTTTGCACCGCCGCCAACTCCGCCTGCGCCGCCGAGAGCGCCTGCTCCGTCGCGGGCAGGGCCGCCTTCGCTGCCGCAATCCGCTCATCGAGCGTGGGCGGGTTCGGCGAAAGCTCGGCGACCTGTTTGCTGTCTGCAACGGTAAACACGCGGATGCTTCCCGAAAGATCGCCTGCGACGACCCGCGCCCCGTCGTGTGTAAACGCAGCTTCGAGCACGATTTCGCCAAAGCCTCCGAGCGTGCCGAGTTGCTTGCCGTCGCCGTCCCAGGTCTTGGCCGTTTTGTCGCGGCCGCCGGTGACGAGCCGTCCACCGCGAGCAAAATCAACCGTGCCCGTGCCGCCGCCGTGCGCGCCCCAACTCTTCACCTGCTTGCCGTCGTTCATTTCCCATAGCCGCACGGTCGTGTCCTCGCTCGCGCTGGCCAGAATGTTCGAGTCGCTTCGCCAGCTCACGTCCGTCACCGCCGCCGTGTGGCCCTGCAATGCCAGGAACTCGCGGGCCGTTTCGGCTTCCCATACGAACAGCCCGCCGCCGCGGTCCGCGGTCGCCAAGAGCACGCCGTCCGGACTGAACTCGATGGCGTACACCCAATCGGTGTGCTTGCGAATCTCGTGGGCGAGCGAGCCGTCGGCCGTGTTGTAGATCCGCACGACGCGCTGCGGCCCGCCGAGCGCGATGAGCGTGTTCGTATCGTTGATGTCGGCGGCGAGCACGCTGTCGAGTTCCTCGCCGACCGTCACCACGCGTCGGCCCGTCTTCACGTCGAACACCGCCACGCGGCCGCTCTGCGCCCCGTGACCGCCGCCGGCCAGGAGCAGCGCCCCGTTGCGGCTGAACTTGAGCACGTGCGGCACGCCTTCCAAGAACGGCAGCACGCCGAGCAACTCGCCCGTCTCGCTGTGATAGAGCAGAATCTGTTTTTGCCCCGCCACGGCGACGAGCGGCGCCCAAGAACTGGCGGCAATCGCCGTCGTCGCTCCCGAGTGAGCGCTCCGCAACACCGGCTCGCGGAACAAGCCTTCGGGCATCGGCGGCGGACCTTCCGGTTTGGCCGAACCGCTGGCGGCCGCGAGCGCCAAGTCGGCCTTCTTCTTCACGACCGCCTTTGCGCCCGCGTTTTCCAGCGCCCCGCCCTCGATCCATTTGCGAATCACGTCGAGTTTCGCGTCGGCCAGCTTCGGCTGCATCGGCGGCATCTCCGGCGATTCCTGATGGCTCACCAGTGCCCACAAACGCGAGGAATCGGCATCGCCCGGCTCGACGACCGAACCGCTCGACCCGCCGGCCATAATCCGCGCGTACGTCGTCACGCTCAAGTCGCTCTTCGCCTTGTCGGGATTGTGGCAGCTAGCGCAATGCTCGCGCAGAATCGGCAACACATGCTCGTCAAAAGTCACCTTCGCTGCCGACTTCTCCTGTGCCGCAGCAAACGCCACCGGAAGCAAAAGCACCACCAGACAAACGAACCACCGAAACCACGAAAATCGCAAGCTCATATACGAAACTCCCAACGCAATCGCCAAGTCCACGTGCTCCCCGATCTGAAATCTCAGATCTCAGATCCGAATTCCCCAACCTCTAACCTCTAATCTCCAACCTCTTCCTCCGTGCCCTCTGTGCTTAAGAAACCAAGCTAGCCATCTCGCAAGATCTCCGCCGCCGCGTTCTTGCCGCACGCTCCGATCACGCCGCCGCCGGGATGACTCGCCGCGCCGCACAAATACAGCCCCGCGATCGGCGTGCGATGATCCGCCCAGCCCGCCACCGGCCGAAAACAGAAAAGTTGATTCGCGTTCATCGCTCCCTGAAAGATGTTCCCGCCAGTGAGGCCATACACCCGTTCCAGGTCAAGCGGGCTGAGTACCTGCCGATGCAACACGGCCCCCGGCACGTTCGGCGCATACTCCGCCAGCTTCGCGATGCACCGATCGGCGAACGATTCCTTCACCGTGTCCCAGGTCCCTTCGGCCAGCTTGTACGGTGCATACTGCACGAACATCGACAGGATGTGCTTGCCCAGCGGAGCGATCGAATCGTCGACGCTGGTGGGCAGCGTGATTTCAAGGAGTGGCTCCGCGCTCGGGCGGCCATACTTGGCGTCGTCACCGGCCCGTTCGATGTAGTCGAGCGTCGGGCCGATATGCATCGTGCCGCGATGGTGCGGCGCGACGCCCGAACTGGGCAAGCACGTAAAATTCGGCGGCTCGGCGAGCGCCACGTTGATCTTCATCGACGCCGACGCATAGTCGATCTTCCGCACGGCATCGAGAAACTCCCCCGGCAAGTCGCCCGGCTGCAAAAACCGCTCGAATGTCCAGCGGCAATCGACGCTCGAAGCGACGACGGGCGCGTCGAACGTCCGCCCATCGGCGAGCACGATGCCCGTCGCGCGGCCGCTGCGCGACGTGATGCGCGACACCGGCGCTTCGCGGAAGATTTCGACGCCCAGATCGAGACACGCCCTTTCGATGGCCGTCGAGAGCGCGCCCATCCCGCCGGCGACATATCCCCACACGCCGCGAGCTCCGCCGGCCTCGCCCATCACGTGATGCAGCAAGACATAAGCGCTGCCGGGGGCGGAGATCGACGTGCTCGAACCGATGACGGCATCCGTCGCGAGCGTCGCCCGCAATGCTTCGCTCTCGAAAGTTCGTTCCAAAATCGGCCGCGCGGCGGCGGTGAGCAACTCGATCGCGGCCGGCAAGTCCGCGCCCAAGTCGGCCATCGCGCGATACAGCGCCCACATCTTGCCCGCGTCGCGGAGCCGCTTCGCCACGCCGATCTTTCGCCATTCGCCGGGCAGCGGCAGCGGATCGGGCGCCGCCTGCATGAGCAGCGGTTCGAGTGTCTTCGCCACCCGCTCCAAGAGCGCCTCGTAATTCGGCAGCGCCTCCGCGTCGCGCTGGCTGAACTTCGCGACCTCGCGCTGGTTCAAGCCCGGCTCCGGACCCATCAACAAACTGCGGCCATCGGGCAGCGGCGTGAATGAACTGGGACTTCGCGGCAGCACCTTGAATCCATAATGCGCCAGTCGCAACTCGCGCGTGATTTCCGGCAAGAACAAGCTGACCACATACGCCGCGGTCGAGACCTTGTAGCCCGGCCAAAGCTCCTCGGTCACGCAGGCCCCGCCCAGAACCTGCCGCCGCTCGAACACGGCCACCCGCTTCCCGGCCCGCGCAAGATACGCCGCGGTCACCAGGCCATTATGCCCGCCGCCGATGACGATTGCGTCGAAGGCCGTGGAACCGCTAGCACGCATGGCAGAATGCAAAAGTCAAAATGAAGAATGAAAAACGAAAGGACCGAATCGCGGCAATTCGACTTCGGCCATTTTTCATTCTTCATTTTGCATTTTTCATTTTCATCAGTGATTAAAGATGAACTCCCGCGAGTTCAGCACCGCCCAGTACACGTCGTGCAGGCCGGTTTCCGGGTTTTTGTCGGCCGCGACGATCGACAAATGGGCCTTGAGCTCCTCGTCGCTCGGCTTGCGGCATAGGCTCTGGACATAGATCGCCTCGATCACCTGCTGCGGCGTCTTGCCTTCCTTGAGCATCGCCGGAATTTGCTGGCCCTGCTGAATCTTGCCCTCGACCGTCGGGCCGTTGAGCATGTGCAGCGCTTGCGAGAGCGTCGGCGAGCTCGTCGCTTCGCACGCGCACACGGTCACCCGCGGCGAGCGGCCGAACGTCGTGAGAAAATACGTCGACGTGTTGCCGTCCGCGATCTGCACGGCCCGTGCTCCGAGCGGCAACCCGCGGAACTTGTCCTTCGTTGCCGTCGCCTGGGCGAGGCAATCGAGAATCACCTCCGCCCGCAGCCGCCGCACGCGCGAATGGGCGAAGTTCCGCTCGTCGTCCTTGTTGCTTTCGTTGCGGGCGGTGGTTCGCTGATACGCATTCGACAAGCAGATGTCGCGGACCAGTTTCTTGAAGTCGTACTTATTCTCGACCAGCTTCTTGCCGAGCGCGTCGAGCAGTTCCGGATTGCTCGCCGGGTTGCTCACCCGCACGTCGTCGACCGGCTCGATGATCCCGATCCCGAAGAAGTGCTCCCAAATGCGGTTCGCCACGTTCGGCGCGAAGAACGGATTGTCGGTGCTCACCAGCCAACCGGCCAACAGCGCCCGGCGATCCCTGCCGGCAACGTCCGGCGTCGCCCCGCCCAAAAACTTCGGCGGCATCACGCGCCCGCCGACCGGATGCCGCACGTCGCCGCCGCCCGAGTTGAACACGATCGTCTCGCGATAGTCCTCGCCCTGCTTGCGGCCAATCTGCGCGAAGAACGCCGCGAAACCGTAATAGTCGTCCATCGTCCAGCGGTCGAACGGATGGTTGTGGCACTGCGCGCATTGCGTGCGAATGCCCATGAACACCTGCGCGACGTTTTCGGCCGTTTTCAGCGTATCGCGCTCGACCTGGTAGAAGTTCGTGGCTGGCGTGGTGAACGTGCCGCCGGTCGCGCTGAGCATCTCGCGCACGATCTGGTCGAGCGGCACGTCCTTGGAAATCTGGTTGGTAAGCCAGGTGTTGTACAAGTACGCCGACTTGTAGCTGACCTCGTTCGACGACTTGATCATGAGCAGTTCCGCCCACTTCATCGCCCACAGTTCGGAAAACTCCTTCCGCTTGAGCAGTTCGTCGACGAGATTCGTCCGCTTGTCGGCCGCGGTGTCGGCCATGAACGCCGCGTATTCGGCCGGCGTCGGCAGCCGCCCGGTAATGTCGAGCGTCACGCGCCGCAAGAAGACTTCATCGGTGCACAACCCGCTCGGTTCGAGCCGCAGCTTCAAAAGCTTTGCGCCCACCAGTTCGTCGACGTAATTGACCGGCTTCTCGGTCGGCGGCGTGTACTTGAGGTCCTTGGGCAACACGAGAACCTGGCTTCCCACGGTGAACGTGTCGAAGCGGGCCATGACGAACGCCTCGCCGCGGGCCGCCGCGGTGACCAGTCCGTTCGGGTCCATCGGAGCGGAGTTGTCGTTGTTCGTCAAAAACACGACCAGCTGCGAAACGTCGCGGTCCGTGCCGTCCGAATACTTTGCCCGGGCGATAAACTGCTGTTTGGCTCCCGCGCCTTCGAGCACGGCTTTCGGCGGGTAGATTTCCAAAGCGACCGACTTTGCCACATCCGCGGCATCTAGCGGCGCGTTCGCTTCGAGCCAGCGGAGAATGCTCGCATATAGCTCGTCGTCGCGCTCGAATCGCTTGCCGCCCGTGTGCTGGACCGTCCCGTCGGCCTTTTCCAGCAGCAGGCTCTCGCGCGGCAGGGCCAGGTTGATCCGCCGCGTGCCGATCTCGTGCGTCAGGCGATAGTGGTCGCCATCGGGATCGTAGCCGAACAGCGACAGCATGAAGCCGTCCTTGCCGACCTTCTGCCCGTGGCAACTGCCCGTATTGCACCCGGCCCGCATGAACACCGGCATCACGTCGAGCTTGAAGCTGATCGCCCGATCCGCGGCGGCCTGTTTCACCGTCACGGGCACCTCAGCCTTGAACGATTCGTACTCGACGTGGAGCGTCGTCTGCCCGTCGGCCGCCGGATAAAGCGTGCTCTTCTCGATCCGCGCGAGCTTCGCGTCTGCCAGCGACAGCTTCGCTGCGCCCGTCACGTCGAGCGTCACGCCGTCGTCACGCGTCGCGACGACGACCACCGCTTGTCGATCGCGAACCGTCTCAAGCTGCACGTCCGGCGGGTAGACGTCGATCCGCGTCACCTGGGCGGCATTCCCACGAGCGCCAATAAGCCCGCCGTACAAAGCGCCCAAGAGCAACAATAGATTCCGGTTCATAGATCAATTCCTCGCAAGTGCGAAACCGTAGCGGAAGCCGCCAGACTTCCGACGGTGCTCATGGGTAGCTGCCGACTCTCGGAAGTCCGGCGACTTCCGTTGCGACAGCGAACTGTTTTGCGAGCGCACGGCAACGCGCTCGGTGTGGCGAAACGCCTGCCAACGGCCCCGAAGGACCGCAAATCGGTGGGAAATCTGCCGGGCAACCAAGTAGCAACCCAGCGGTGGGTACTTATGAGTCTAACCAGCGGCCGCCCCGCGCGCCTACCAGCCACTCACCATTCGCAATTCACCATTTTCCATGCACCATTCTTATGGCCCCGTGCCGGCCCGGCGTTACGTCATGCGCCGCACCAGCCAATCGCCCAGCCCCGGCGAAAGCTGTGCCAAGGCAAACAGCAGCCGCGCTTTTGCAGGCACGACCAGCTCCTTCTTCCGCCGCTCGCACGCCACGACGATCCGCCGCGCCAGGTCCGCCGGGTCGATCCCCCGCAGCTTCACCCCGCCGCCCGGTCGCCGCGCCGCTTCCGGCAAACCCGCCGCCGCCGCGTCGTACCGCTCGCCCGCGTCGTCGCGTGCAATAGGCCCTGGGCAAACGAGCAGCACGTGCAACCCCTGCGGCTCGAGCTCCAGCCGAAGCTGCTGCGTGTACCCCGCCAGCGCGAACTTGCTCGCCGGATACGCCCCCAGAAGACGCCCGGCCGCCTTCGACGCCAGCGACCCGATGTTCACGACGTGCCCACGCCGAGCGATCAACGCGCTCGCCGCCGCCCGCGTGCAGCGGACCGCCGAGATTAGGTTGATCTCCAGCATCTCGCGCATCTGCTCAGGTGTGACTTCCAGTACCTCAGCGCGAGTCGACCGGCCGACGTTGTTGACGAGCACGTCGAGCCGCCCGAAACGCTCGATGACGCCCGCGACCATCCGCGCGGCGTCCTCATCCCGCGTCGCGTCGGCGGCCACAGCCATCACCCGGTCGCCAAATCGTTCACGCAGTTCCGCCTCGGTCGCGGCCAGCTTCGCCGCATCCCGAGCCGCAATCGCCACGCGACAACCCGCGTCGGCAAATGCCCCGGCAATGGCCAACCCCAGGCCGCTGGAACCGCCGGTGACGAGGGCAACTTTGTCGGACCAAGGCATAGGATTCGGGGGTCGGGATTCTGGATCCGGGGAAACGCTCCGAAGCGTTCTCGCGAGTATAGTCCACGGCCAGCGGCGCGCGACCGGCCCCTATCGACGCGCTTAACTCACAGGTAGTATCGAAAGTCCTCAAGTCGAACCACACAGGATTCCCCGAATCCATAATCCAGAATCCCGTCCCCCTGAAACCCATGCCCACCGCCGCCCAAGTCGTTTTGAAGCCGAAGAAAAGCGGGCCGTTTTTTGCTCGCCATCCTTGGGTGCTCGATGCGTCGATCGGCCGCGTCGACGGTGCGGTTGCCGACGGGGAGGTCGTCGATCTCGTCACGCACAAAGGCGAGTTTGTCGCCCGCGGCGTCTACAACGCAGCCAGCCGCATCCAGGTACGCCTTTACACGTGGAACGCCGACGAGCCGCTCGATGCCGATTTCTGGCGTCGCCGTCTCGCCGCGGCGCTGTCGCTCCGCGAGCAACTCGGCTACACCGATCCCGCCGACGCCGCCCGACTCGTCTTCAGCGAAGCTGACGGCCTTTCCGGTCTGATCGTCGACCGCTACGGCCGCGATCTGGTCGTGCAAATCACGGCCAAAGCCATCGCTGCCCGCATCGACGAAATCGTGCCCGTGCTCGTCGAGCTGGCCGCGCCGAACAGCATAACGGTCCGTACCGACGGCAACCTGGCTAAGACCGAAGGGGTGGAGCCGCAAGACCGCGTCGCGCACGGCCGGCCGCCGGAAGTCGTCACCATCCGCCAACACGGGGTCGACTTCCGCGTCGACTTTCGCGAAGGCCAGAAGACCGGGTTCTATCTCGACCAGCGCGAAAACCGCCGCGTTGCCGCCGCCCTCATGTCCGGCCGCCGCGTCCTCGACATGTGCTGCTACACGGGCGGATTCGGCATCACGGCCGCCAAGATCGGCGGCGCGCGCGAGGTCCTCGCCGTCGACACGAGCGCGAAGGTGGTCGAGCTAGCCCGCGCGAACGCGGCGCTCAACGAGGTCGACAACGTCCGCTTCGAAGTCGGCGATTGTTTCGATGTCCTAGAACGCCTCGCCGCCGAGGACCAGAAGTTCGACGTGATCGTGCTCGACCCGCCCCGGTTCGCCGGCAGCCGCGGGGCGGTCGAACGGGCGCTCGCCGCGTACCATCGCCTCAACCGGCTGGCCGTCGAGATCCTTGCCCCCGCGGGCTACCTCGTCACGTGCAGTTGCTCGGCTCACGTCGTCCGGGAAGATTTCCAGGCGATGCTAGCCGGTGTCGCCCAGCGCACCCGCCGCGATATCCAGTTTCTCGAACAACGCGGTGCGTCGACCGACCACCCCGTGAGCGCGACGTGCCCGGAGACGGAGTATCTCAAGTGCTTCGTCTGCCGGGTGCTGTAGTGCAGCGTTGCGTCAACTGCCGCGATGTGCGTTGCGATCTGCGGGAACCTACAGAATCGCATCCGGCACGCCGTCGTAACCCACGCTCGTCCGCTGATACATCGGCACGGCGGCGATCGCGCGGTCGAGGTCCGTCGTCTCCGCCGCCGTAAACGACGATTCTCCGGAAAGAATCCGCAGCGCGAACCTGTCGGCCTCGCGATGCACGGCGTCGGCCAGGGCATTCGTGTCGGTCACGCGGTTGCCGGTCGCCAGGCGGTGATACAAGTTCTGCGCGACGTGGGCGGCCCCTTCGGACAGCGCCGGCGTCAGCGGAATTCCGCGCAAGTCTTGACTGGCATGCACCGATTCGTGAACCAGCACGGACCGCTGCTTCCATGTGATCAGCTTCGTATGCGGCATGACGATGTGGTTCGGCGCGCTGGCCGCCGTGTCCTCCGGCACGTACACCGCCAGGCCGAAGTCCGCCACGATCGGATCGTAGCGCACGCCAATGATGTCGTTCTCGACGTTCCGCTTGACCGTCCAGAACCAGCCCCAGTTCACCTCTTGCCCGCAGTAAACGAAGTCGATGCGGGTCATGAACTGGCCGGTCAGCACGCGGAGGACGGCCTGCTTGGCCAACTCGTCCATGTCTTCGTTGTCGCTCGTCGGCAGCGGCGGGAGCGGCGCTCCGGGAAGCGGCAGCAGATCGTCCAGCTTCGACAGCGTATTCTTGCCGACTTTGCCGTCCGGCGTCTCGCCGGGGAAGTATTTGCGCTGAAACGCCCTCACAGCATCGTGCGTTTCGTTGCCGAAGTCGCCGTCGGGACTGTCGTACTTTTTGGTCGAGATCGGCAACGGAAAGTGCAGGTCGATCAGGGCCTGCTGAAGGATTCGCACTGCCTGCTTGTCTTTTTCGCCCTTCTTGATTGTGGGCGTGTTGTTCGCCGCCTGTTGAAACCGGGCCGCGGTCGGCGCGGTCGTAAAACGGGGGGATCGTAGCGCGAGGGCCATCGCCGTGTTCCTTGCGCGAAGAGGGGCCGAGCCGGAAGGCTCGCCAAGAGAGTGTCCCTTCGCCGCTTCCGATAACCGGTTATCGCGGGCCCGAGGAACGAAGTTGCGACAATTCCGCCGAAGATTCGCGCGCAGTCCAACCCGTGACCGATGAAGCCAGAACCGGCCGGGGAACGAAAACGACGATGGGTGATCGATTTGCCTCCGTAATCGGCGCAATCGGGCCGGCTTTGTTACGCCCGCCGCAGCGAAAGCAACTCGCCCAAGAGCGAACCCGCGGTCGTCGACACGGCCACGTTCGCCCGAAAGTGCATGTCCCATAGCAGCGAGTTCACCAACTCTCGACCGACGTCCGTATTTGAACGTTCGATGGCTCCGGGCAGAATCGTGGCCGCGGCCACGCCGCCGGGATCGGTCTCGAGCGCCGCGCCCGACGCCGGACCTTCGACGTAGCGGTTGCCGCCGCGCTGTTCGAGTCCGGCAGGATTCGGGAACCGCACCAGCCTCAACTGCCCCAGATTGCGCCACTGTCCGTCGGAATACCGTCCCTTGATGCGGCCCGTCGGGGTGACGCTGTATCCCAACAGCGACGCCGAACCGGCCGGCGTGGCGATGAACGAACCGAGCTTGATCTTTAGCGGCCGAAGTTGCGTCGTGTCGATCTCGCCATCCGCGCCCACTCCGAAGCCCAATACGCTCGATCCATCGCCGGCGACCAGTTCGTCGTCCGCATTGAGTGCGAACCGGCCGTCGCGGGTATACGTCCGCCCGCCGTCGCGGCCTTGGAGGATAAACAGTCCCTGTCCTTGCAACGCGAGCTGTGCCGGATCGCCGGTCAGTTCGATCGCGCCTTGGCTCGCATCGACTTCGATCGCCGCGACGTACGCCCCGAGGCCGACCTGCACGGGATTCGTCCCGCCCTCGGGCCCCGTCGGTCCCGACCCGCGCGATTGCGTCTGCGGCGTTTGCGTCGCCGCCACGACCCGCGAAGCCTTGAACCCCGGCGTGCTCAGGTTCGCGAGGTTGTTCGCGCCCACGTCGAGCGCGGTTTCGGCCAGCGAGATTCCCGAAAGCGACGTCTGAAAAACGGCGAACAAGCCCATGAGCCGGCGCCCGACGTGGAATCGGCCGTTCCGAAGCAGGTCCCAGCGGACCTCGCGCGGCCTATCGCAACTCTAGCTCACGAATCGAAGCCATGCTCGGATGAGAAGCCGCGACGGTCGGTCGCCGAAGCCCGCAAAAATCGCCGATATTTCTCGACAATGCGCGAAGTAGCGGCGGCCGCGTCGTGTGGCTGCCATCAGACACGTCCGCCGAAGTATATAAGGGCGAATGTGAAAAAATGTTCGCTTCGCGAGTACGACGGCCCCCGATCGCGCGATAGGTAGACACGATGCCCACGCCAAGACGTTCCGCAGCTACGCCATGAGACCACGTCGTATATACGTTCCCCTTTGCGGTTCTTCGTGGACGTTCTTCGCGTTCGTCCTCGCCGCCGAGTTCATTCCGTCCGCGGCCCTGGCCGAGAACTGGCCCCGCTTCCGCGGTCCCGGAGGTATGGGCCAGTCCGCGGAGCGCGATTTGCCCACGACTTGGAACATCGCGACGGGCGAGAACATCGCTTGGCACATCCCGCTGCGCCCTACGGTGGCCGAAGGCAAGCCCGACTTCAACCAATCCAGTCCGATCGTCTGGGGCGACCGCGTGATCGTCACGACCGCCCATTGGTCCAACGACGGTTCGCAAAAGCAAGTGCCCGAGCAACACGTCACGTGTTATGCCGCCGCGGACGGCCGCGAGCTGTGGGATACCGTTGTGCCCGCCGGCCCGTGGACGCTCTCGGATCTCCGCGGCGGTTATGCCGCGCCCACGCCCGCGACCGACGGCGAGCGCGTTTACGCCGCGTTCGGCTCCGCGACGCTCGCCGCGCTCGACCTGCACGGCAAGCTCCTCTGGCAAAAGCCGATCGAGCACCACGCCTCGATCGACGTGGCGTTTGCGTCGAGTCCCGTCGCGTTCGAGAACCGCGTTATCCTGCTCGCCGACAAGAACAACAAACACGCGACGCTTACCGCCTACGACGGCCGCACGGGCGAAGTCGTCTGGAAGCAGGCGCGCCCCAATGTCGCCTTCAATCACTCGACGCCGACGTTCGCAACCGTCGACGGACAGCCCCGGATGTTCGTCGCCGCGTCGAACGTGCTGCAAGCGATCGACCCGAAGAACGGCGAGCCGATCTGGTCGTTCGACACGCCCGGCGACGTGACCTCTCCGATCTATCGCGATGGCCGAGTCTACTCCGACAGCGGCCGCGGCGGCCCCGGCGTTTGCGTCGACGCGACGGCCAAGGGCGACGTCGCCGAGCCACGACTAAATTGGCGCATTGGCAACATTCCCGAGGGCCTCGCGTCTCCCGTCGTCGCCGATGGCCTGCTGTTTCGCACGCACAACCCGGGCGTGCTCGAAGTCACCCGCTGGTCCGACGGGAAAATGATGTACTCCGCGCGGCTCGCCGGCGTTTCGATGCAGGCCAGTCCGATCGCTACGGCCGACGGCCTCGTGTTCTTTGCCTCCGGCGGCCGCAGCGTCGTCGTTCGCCCCGGCGAAAAGCTCGACATCGTCGCCGAGAGCGATCTCGATGATCCCAGCGCCGCGTCGCCGGCCGTGTCGAATGGCCGCATCTACATCAAGGGCTCTCGTCGTTTATACTGCATCGGCAAGAAAATGTAGCCATCGTGCAATTCTGGGCGTCATGCTCCGCATGACGCAGCGCACGCACCGACTCAACCATTCACTTCTTTTTCCGATCTGCCTCGCATGGCAACCCATCGACCGCTCCGAACAATCCTGCTCGCAATCGCAATTCTCTCCGCGGAGCGAACCGTGGCCGCCGAGTGGCGAGAGATCTCCGCCGATCTGAACGCCAAGGAAAAGCCCGGCTACGGGGGACTCACCGGCGTTGCGACGCATCCCACGACCGGCGACGTCTACGCCTTCTTGAGCGAGAAGGGCCTTTATCGCTCAACCGATCGCGGTGCGACGTGGAAACGCCACGGCGACGCAATCAAGGGCCGCACTGAATGGCCCGGCTCGATCGTGCTCGCTCCCGCCCTGAAGAGCTCGGGCGTCGACCGGTTCGTCATCGCCACGGTCTACGGCGGTCCGATCGTCGCGAGCAACGACGGCGGCGCCACGTGGTCGGCGATGCACCGCGATTCGAATCACGTCGATTGGGTTGCCACGGCGCCCTACGATCCGAATGCCAAACTTGTCCTCGCCCTCAAGCACGAGTCCGGCGACGTGCTGTTGCGCTCGACCGACGGTGGAAAGTCGTTCGACGACGACCTCGGCAAGGACTTCGGTCCCGCATGCGTGTTCGACGATAAGACCGCGGTCGTCCTGCGCGGCTCGCAAGGCAAACGCAAACCGCACCGCACCGCCGACGCGGGCAAGACCTTCACCGAATGTGGCGATTGGAATACCCGCGCCCTGCCGCAATGGCATAACGGCAAAGTCTACTGGCTCGTCGACGGCGCCATTCTCACGACCGCCGACCGAGGCGCAACGTGGAAGCACGTCTGCGCGATCAAAGACGGCCGCTTCGGCCCCGTCTTCGGCCAGGAAGAAAAGCACATGCTCGCGCTCACGTCGCGCGGCCTCGTCGAATCGCGCGATGTGGGCAGCACGTGGTCCGAGCCGATCGTCTTCCCGAAAGGCATCCAGGCCAACAGCCCGCTGACGTGGCTCGCCTACGATGCTAAGGACGATGTTCTGTACGTGGCGCAAATGGGCGCGCCGCTCTTCCGCCTCGAGCGCGGCAAGTGACGAGACGCCGCGACTTTGCGGCGCGGCATTTGGCCGCAAGCGATGATGGCACGTGGCGCGGATTGAGAGTCTGCGGGACTGTGGCTGTCTCGGCAACGCACTGGACTAGCTAATTTCTGAGGTTCCGATCTTGACATTGGGCGAGAATCGCTTCGTGCGCATAAGCTGACGTGGTCCCGCCAAATGGCCGCGTGAATTGCCGCGGAACTCCCCTTGCCGCGGGTTGGCCGTTTTTGTATTTCTACGCGGCCTTTCAACTTCGCACATCTCGTCCTGCGCCTGCACCGGGCGTGCTCGATGGGCTTTTGCCGATGACCGATCGCGGCCACACCGCACCGCTCACGCCGCATTCGCGCGCCGTCGCCTTCGTGCTGGCGGTCGTCGCTCTGATGCTTGCGCCCGTCAAATCCGCCCAGGCTCAGGCGACGGCCCCGTCGCCGAAGCCGAGCGCCGCGGCCGAGCGCCCGGCGAGTTTCGGCCCGCAGGACTACGAAACGCCTCCGCACAATCCGGGCAAGCTCGATCCCGAACTGATTCCGCCGAATTTGGACGCCGCCCGCGACCCGAATCTGCTCGACGAAGCCCGGCGTGCGCTTCCGGTCGACGGCGGGAAGCAACTCATTCCGGCCGACGCCCGAAACCCGGGCCGCCGCGTCACGAGGCTCGAAATCGTCGGCAATCGGCGAATCGAGCGCAAGAAGGTGCTCGAAAAAATCAAAGTCCGTGAGGGCCACACCTTCGACGAAGAGCAGATCGAACGCGACGTTCGGGAGCTCAACCGCTCGGGCATGTTCGTCGATGTCCGGCCGAAAAGCAAGTTCGTCGGCGACGGCGTCGAGATCACGTTCGAAGTCGTCGAACGGCCCACGATCGAATACGTCAAGATCGTCGGCAACGATCAGATTCGCGACAAGAAGCTGTTGGAAAAAGTCGGCCTCAAGGTCGGCGGGCCGCTCTCGCCCTACGAAATCGAAGAAGGCCGCCGCAAGATCGAAGAGTTCTACCGCGAGCGCGGCTACAACCGCATGACCGTTTCGATCATCGAAGGCACGAAGCCGACCGACAAGGGTGTGGTCTACCTGCTCAACGAAGGTCAGTCGCAAAAGATCGCCTGGACGAACTTCGTCGGGAATACGATCGTCACCGACGCCCGCCTCAAGACGCAGATTCAGTCCAAGCCCGGCGTGCTTTGGGTTTTCGGCGGCTACGTCGACCACAAGAAGATCGAAGAAGATGAAGAGCGGCTCACGGCTTATTACCGCAGCCTCGGCTACTTCCGCGCTCAAGTCCGCCGGATGCTCCAATACGACGAAGACCGCGAGTGGCTCACGCTCACGTTCGTCATCAGCGAGGGCGAACGCTACAAAATCCGCAGCGTCGCGATCGAAGGCAACGAGAAGATCGCCACGAACCGCCTCGACAAGGATTTGCAGCTCACCGCGGGCCAGTTCTTCGACCAGGGCAAAATGAACAAAGACGTCGCTGCCATGCTGAACGAGTACGGCGGCGAGGGATACGTCTTTGCCGACGTCAAGGCCGACCCGCGATTCCTCGAAGAGCCGGGCCAGCTCGACCTCGTCTACAAAGTCGTCGAAGGCGATCGCTATCGCATCGGCGAGATCAACGTGCTCATCGAAGGCGAAAGCCCCCACACGCGGCTCAACGTGGTGAAGAACAATATCCGCCTGCGGCCCGGCGACATCGCCGACATCCGCGAGATCCGCGAAGCCCAGCGGCGGCTGATGCGGGCCGGCGTCTTCGAGCGGCAGGACCCGACCAAGATGCCGCAGATCAAGTTTTCGCGGCCCGAAGACGGCGAAACGAGCGTCGTGGGCCGCGGCGGCGTCCGCAAGGTCCGCGGTCAAAGTCCCGACGACGATTCGCGCACGCTCGATCTGGTGTACGTCTACGAAACGCCCGACGGCCCGCCGGTGCTGTACGCGATCGTCCGCGGTTTGCCGCGTGAGCCGGTCGAACGGGCCGCGGCGATCGACCCGCGCGATGGCCCGCGCGGTGTCCCACTAGATGCTCCGTCGCCGCAATGGCGCGGACCGCGCGCAACGCCGCAGACAAGCGGTTATGCGCCGAAGAGCTACTACGACCGAACGCCTCCCGCCGCTGCCGCCAGGAGATACCCGTGACCCAACTGCGGCAATTGCACCGATGGACGCTGCTCGTCGCGGCGCTGGTCCCGCTTGCCGGTTGCGGCTTGCTCGCGCCGAACGGCGACCGCGCGCCGATGTCGGATCGCGAGCTTGCGTCGCTCGCCCCGCCGAGCGTCGATGTTCCCGCGAACGACGAAGCAAACGCTCCGAAACTGCACGATGCGCAGCGTCCCACGGTTCGAGCACAAAATGCCGACTACGGCGATGCAAGCGGCACGTATTACGGCGGCCGCACGGTCGGTTCCGTCGCGCCGGGCGAATCGAGCCGCGTAGAGCCGGCTCAGTTCACGCAGCCGGTCAATCCGTACCCCAACACGCCCGGCGCGGCGGCCTGGGGCAATCCCTATCGCGGCACAGCAACGCCTGCCGCTCCGGCCGCCAACACGTATCCCAACTACAGCGCGCCGCCGGCATACTCGTCGCCCTATTTGCCGCCGGCCGGCGCGACGACCAGTCCCCCGGCCAACTACGCCTCGCCGTCGTTCAATAGCACGGGCTACGGCTCGAACGGTGCAGCCGGCGCTAACGGCTCAGCGACGACGTCGCCGCCGCCAGGTTACGTTCCCGGCACGACCGTTAGCGTTCCCGGCGCTCCGTTTCCCGGCGGAATTCGCCCCGGTCCCGGCCTCAATTCCGGGTCGGGAGCGTCGGTGATGGGCGATCCGCTCAATGCCATCGTGCCGCCACATTTGACGGTCGACCTCGACGCCGTCGTCCACGAAACCCGCACCGGCCGGATGATGATCGGCGCGGGCATCAACTCCGACGCCGGCCTCATCGGCCAGTTCGTCATCGACGAACAGAACTTCGACTGGAAGCGATTTCCGCGCAGTTGGGACGACGTCCGCAACGGCTATGCGTGGCGCGGCGGCGGGCAACGCTTCCGCCTCGAAGCCATGCCGGGCACGTCGGTCCACCGTTACATGGTCTCGTGGCAAGAGCCGTATCTGTTCGACTCGATGTTCACGCTCGGCTTGTCGGGCTTTTACTACGATCGCCGCTTCTACGATTGGGACGAAGGCCGCTTGGGCGGGCGCGTCGCTCTCGGCTATCAATTGCCGAAGGACTGGACCGTCACGGCCGCGTTTCGCGGCGAAGACGTCGACATCTCGAATCCGCGGATCATCCCACCCGTGCCCGAGGTCGCCGACATGCTCGGCTCGAACACGCTGTTGGGCGTGAAACTGTCGCTCGGCCACGACACGCGCGACGACGCCTTCCTGCCCACGCAAGGTCACATCGTCGAGATCGGCCACGAGCAGGTCTTCGGTTCGTTCGAATACCCGATCACCACGCTCGAAGCCCGCCAGTTCTTCACGCTCACCGAACGCATCGACGGCTCCGGGCGGCACGTGCTGCACCTCGGCGGCCAGGCCGGTTGGGCCGGCAGCGACACGCCGGCCTACGACCACTTCTACGCCGGCGGCTACTCGACGATCCGCGGGTTCGGCTTCCGCGGCGCTTCGCCCAAGAGCGGCGACGTGATCGTCGGCGGCGAGTTCCAGCTCCTTACCACCGCCGAGTACATGTTCCCGATCACCGCCGACGACATGCTCCGCGGCGTCGTGTTCGTGGACGCGGGCACGGTCGAGGAAGACCACAGGATCGAATGGGAAGACTTCCGTGTCGCCCCCGGCTTCGGCCTGCGAATCAGCAACGCCGCCCTCGGCCCCGCGCCGATCGCCCTCGACCTCGCCTTCCCGATCGCCCACGAAGACGGCGATAAGATTCGCAACTTCTCGTTCTTCATTGGCTTGCGGTACTAATCGCCGCGCGCGAGTCAACGCTCGGGCAGCGAGTTCACATACCGGGATTCCTTATCGATGCCCTGGGCACGGAGCATTTCGATCACCGCGTCGCGGCCAACGACCTTGGACCATGCGGCCAGCCAGTTAGCCGAGTCGACGCCGACGCCTTGAAACTGATAGCCCACGATCCCGGCCAGATTGACGCTGGCCAGCGCGTTGTCGATTTTGCGCTGCTCCTCGCGGTCCTCGCGGCGGTCGCACCATACGTGCCACGCGATCAGCGAACCGACGAGCCGGCGGGCTTCGGCTTGCGGCCACTGCGGGCTAAGTGAGGGCACGTACAACGGTCCGCCATGCCACGGCGTCTGTTTCGCCTCCGCGTCGAAGGTCAGCAGACCGGCGATCGTCTCGGCTACTTCCGCGGTCTTCCTCTCGTCCGCGTGTTGGGCCGTCAGCGTAGCCAGCCATTGGGTAGCGGTGTAGCGGGCGTTTGCGTCTTCGTCGCGGAGCATCGTGGCGCCGAGTTCCTTGGGTTCGGTGGCCAGAATCGCCGGCGCGAGGGCCGATTGAAGTTGCGGAACTTGTTGGGCGGCGCGGAGCAGTTGTGCGACTTCGAGTGGCTTGCCGTCGGTCGACGTCATGGCGACGAGGCGCATCGCCAGCGGCCGACCGGTGGCGGGAAACGCGGTGGCGAGATTCGTGCGTTGGAGTAGCGTTTCCATCTCGCGGCAAAGTTCGATGCGAGCGGCCGCAGCCCACGTGCGCACCAGCGGCGGTTGATTTCCATCTTGGTGCAGGCGTTCCAAGTGCTCGTCCGCCGACTTCGTGCCGATTTCGCCGAGCGCGACGATCGCCCAACCCCGGGTCGCCATGTCCGGCCCTTCGACGGCTTCGCCGTACAGCAGCGGGACCGCGTCGTCGCCGTGCGCCACGAGCGACCGTACGACGTCTTCGGCGACGTCCGCGTCGGCAAGCTGACGAACGAGCTCGCGGAGGTGACGATTCGCGACAGGCGCCGTTTCCTTGCGTCCGTCTCCACCGGTGTCGCGGTTGCCGCCGCGCTCTTGTGCGACCGAAGTCGTGACCAGGGCCGCAATACCGATGGCGATCAACAGCAACGCCCACAACCGCGCCGCGACATCCTTGGTCCCGCCGCGGCAACGCAAAAACAGCCCTACGGCGACGATGACCGCCACGACGATCGCCGCGCTACGCAGCACGGCCGCATTCGACTCGGTCCTGCGCTGTGGATCGGCGACGGCCACGAGCCGCTCGACGTTGTTCACGGTGCGGCTCGTGCGATACAGCGTGCCCTCGCGCTGGCCGCCGGGACCAAATTGCTTGGCGTCGTACGCCGCCGGGTGATTCCGATCGGCCGGCATTTCGAAACCGCGAAACAGGATGTTTTCCCGAGACAACACCTTACGATCGAAATCGCCGTCGATCACAGTCATCGTCATACCTTTGAGGTCCGCCAGCGCCGCGTTGACCGTTTTTTCGTGTTCCTCGGCCAAAACCTGCTGATGCAGCACGTCGATTTCGCCGCCGCGAAGGCCCAGACGCTCGCTGATCCGCAGCAGCGTCTTTTCGCGCTCTTCGTGCGGCAAGGAAAGCTCGCCCGAACGCACCGCGAGAAGATCGGAGGCAAACACGTCGCGGGCAATGCCGTTGTGCGGCTTGGGATCGCGCTGCGTCTTGAGCCGCTGCTTGTGCCAGTCGGTCAGATCGGCGTCTGTGCCGCCCAAGATGCGCACCGGCAGCGGCTCGGTCACGTTTCGCAGCAGTTCGCTACCCGGCAGTTGCCGGACGACGAGCGCCTCGGGCATGGTGGCGATCCGCTGCGGCCCGTCGGCGAGCAAATACACGACGTTGTGCAGCTCGCCCTCGTTGAACGACGAGAGCCGCATCGGTACTTCCAGTTTTTCGCTCTTGAAGCGAAAGCCCATCGCCTGGACGAAGCCGTCGAACGTCGCTCCGTCGGGCAATTTAGAGTCGATCGAACGCTGGCCGGGCCGCGGATCGACGCCCGATTTGTTGCCGACCTTGGTTTTGACCGCGACGAAGCACCAACGCTGGGCGATGTACTCGTTGCACACGCGGTCCATGCCATTGGGATACTTGTAACCGTGGTCGGTCATCCAGCGGTTGAGCGCCGCGGCGCTGCCCGCTTCGAGCACCGCGACTTCGTACATGCCGACGGCTTCTTGGCGCAGGACGCGAACGTCGTCGAAGCGGAGCGGGCTCTCACCGGCCCTGTCTTTGTCGCGCACCGCCGACGCGGCGGTTGGCGTATCGTCTGCCGGCTTTGGATGCAAATCGACGATCACTTCCGGCGGGTCGATCGCCGCCGCGACGTGGGCGAACACGTCGTCGGGCACTTTGCGAATCGCCGGCGGTGTCGGAAACGGAATCAACATGCCGAACTCGTCGACCTTGCCCGAAAAACCGGGGCGAATGATGAACGTCTCCACGCCGTTCTTGTAAAAGACGTACGTTTTTTGCAGGCCAACGCGCGTAATCGGCGACCCGCCCGCCAGATAGATCGGCGGCACCATCCCGCAAGGATCGGCAGCAACCGGCACGGCGATGGCCAACCAAATCGCGACCGCCGCGACGACGGGAAGGAACGCACTGAAACACGGAGGCTGCTCCAACTCTCCGTGTTTCAGAATCGTTTGTCCAGCGACAGGCCAGTTCGCGTTAGGGTCGCGTGGTGATGAGCAAGGACGCGTCATGGTTTGGCTCCTCGAGTTCGGCGCGGATTTCCACCCGCGCGGATAGGCTCTGATTCCCGTTACTTATCCAGATGCGGTCGATTTCCCGCCATGTGCCCGAGGGTTGAACCGTGAACCACGGTCCGGCCACGAAGTGGGCCCCTTCGATTCACAACCGCACCCACAGATAGTCTTGCCCGACGCGCTTGACCGTACCGCTGGTCACGAGCGGTTGGAGATCGACCGTTTCCATCGTGAACACGTGGCGGCGATCGAACGGCACGCGCGTCGGCCGGTTGCCAGATGCATCATGTGCAGTTGCAATGGTATTTGATCTTTCTGGGAGAACTTGCGGGTTGCCTGGTTTTTCATTACCTCAGGCCTCTTGC
>QEVJ01000220.1 GCA_003576845.1 Planctomycetota bacterium | reverse complement strand
AAAGCGTCTACGAGTTCTCGACATCGGAATGATCCTCCGGTTAGGTTGTAACTAACCTAACCAGCCCGACATTCCAATTTCAACAGAGGCAGGACAGCGCGAATCAAGTCTATTAGGTCGACGCTACTACATCGACGCTTCATCCACCGACGAGCGGCGTAAGCGTTTTAATGAGCACGAAGCTGATTGCCCCGACGGAAACGGCCGCCGAGAGGCCGACGACGAACGGTTGGAAACCCACGTGGGCGAGCTTCTTGAACGCGGTGCCCAGGCCGACGGCGGTCATCGCCATCGCCAGGCACCATCCGGAAGCGACGTTCGCCGCGGCCAGCATCTCTTTCCACTGCGACGGTTCGAGCAAGCCGAACGGCCGCTCCCCGAGATCGCCGACCGAACGGACGATCGCCATCAGCAGGAAGCCGATGACGAACAGCGGCACGAGGTCGAATAGTTTTCGCTTCTTTGCCCCGTCGCGGCGCGACTTGCGGTGATACGTGTACCCGATGAGCGGAATGACCGCCGCCATGCTGACGTTGCGGAAAAGCTTGGTGACGGTCGCCGTATTGAGCGCCTCGGGCGCGGCATATTGCTGTTCGTACATGCGGCCGGCGCCGGCGACTTGGGCCGTGTCGTGAATCGCGGTGCCGAGGAATAAGCCGGCCTGGCGCGCGTCGCCGGCAAAGGCAAACTGGGCCAGGAGCGGATAGCAAAACAGGGCGATCATGCCGAAGATGGTCACGCAGGCGACGGCGTAGCTGACTTCATCTTCCTCGGCTTCGATAACGGGTCCGGTTGCGACGATCGCGCTCACGCCGCAGATGCTCGTGCCGACCGCGATCAGGCTGCCCAGACGCCGCGGCACGCCGAGCATGCGGTTGATGACGGCGACCAGCGCGAGCGACGCCGCAATGCAGAGTACGACGAGCGGCACGCCGACGAGCGAGATGTTGCCGATCTCAACCAAACTCAACCGTAAGCCCAACAGCACGATCCCGCCGCGCAACACCCATCGCAGACAAACGCGCAGCCCACTCTCGTAAACTTGCGGCAGGCCGATCGCGTTGCGAATCGCCAGACCCAAGAGCGTGGCGACGGTGATTTCGCTGATCGGCGTTTGGGCGAAGCCGAGCACGTCGACGCCGAGCCAGCGGGCGATCTCGCGGCCCGCGATCGCCAAGAGCGCGGCGAGCGTTACGCCGGGCAGCAACGTGCCGACCCACTGAAAGATCTGGTGGGCGCGATGTTGAAGCGTCGCGCGGCGGCGACGCTCCTCTTCCGTTTCGGCGACCGAGGGCCAGTCGGGCACGCCCTCCATGCTGTCGAGCGACGCCGCCAGCCGTGGGTCGTAGTATGAATCGAGCGAATCCGACGCCGAGAGAATATAGCGGTCCATAGGGCGGCGCGCCCGGAGGCAAGTGGCGGGACGGTTCAAAAATCAAGCGGGTTCATCTTACCACAGGGAACCCGGCGCGGCCCGAGGCCGCGACCAAAAACTTGAGGGTTCTTAGACGCAGATGTGTCGCAGAGCAGGTTCCATAAGAACGTATCCACATTTCGCGCGACATGAAGCTGCACGATGCACGGCTCGCGATAGAATCGACGATGTCCTCTCTGCGTTTCCTCCGCGTCCTCTGCACTGCTAACAGTCCAGATCTTCTCATCCGGATGAGATTCTTCGTCGCGCACATGCGGCAGCAAGACAGCCATCGGAAAACCGGAGAGAGACTCATCCACAGATTGCGCAGATGGCCGCCGATGATTGGTATTCGACGCGATTCCTCTTCATCGGCGAACATCTGCGCCATCTGCGGATAGTTATTTGGTTGTGGCCACCGGCACCTCAGCGTCCTCTGCGTTTGACAAACGAGCCCAAATCTTCGCAAATAGGCAAGATTCTTGGCGCTTGTAGTATGGAACGGGGATTGTTGATGGTCGTCTCCGACTCGCAGGACCGACGTCGCCTTGTCGTACATCTTGACGGAGTTGCCGTCCAGCGTGGGCTTCTCGCGAATACCCTCGCGCCGTTTGCCGAGATGCGAGTGGATTTCCGCTTCGTAGAAAGCTGCAACGCGCGGACGCTTGCCGAGAAAGCACAGCACGTCGCTGCTGCCGAAACCGGTCATCGCGTAGTGCCTGAGCCGCGGATACAACGCCGCAAGACTCTCCGGGGAACGGTACGTCACGTCGGTCGCCAACTCCGTTTCGTCCGCCGACCTGTAATAGTTGAGCCGTTCTTTGCCGAACAACGCGCGGTGCGCGGGAAGAACTTGCCGCAACAGCCCGTTCAACAGCCGCGGCCAGTTGCTGCGCAGTTGGAGGTTCATGATCCGCTAGGATCGAGGAATGCCCGCCAAGTCGACGAAACAGTTATCGCGGCTGCGGGTCGATCAAGTAAAAGTACTGGTGCATACCCTTACCCTGGAGCGAACGGAGTTCGAGCCGTTTCGCTTCGCGTTTGGGACCCACCGTGAAGGTCATGCACGGCTCGACGGCCGTCAACCTCCTACGGTAAAGCGATGGTGCGCGAATACCATTGCCGCCGCTAGGCGACACGCCATGATTACGTTTCTTGCACGTCATGTGTCGTCCGTCGAGGAGACTCTGAACTCGCGCCGCACGGCGGCTACGCCTGCGACCATGTTGGCCAGTTTCTTCTTCGCGGCCCAGCGTGCCGTTTGGCTCAGACCGCAGTCGGGCGCGAACGCCAACCGCTCGGCGGGGGCATGTTCGAGGCACAATCGCACCCGCGCCGCGACATCCTCCGGCGTTTCGATGTAATAGCTCTTTACGTCGATGATGCCCACGGCGACGTCGCGGCGTTCGGCGATTTGAGCGATGACTTCGATTTCGGCAAACTCGCGGCTGGCCATTTCGACGTGGATCTCGTCGACGGTGAACTCGAGGAAATCCGGGAACATCGGCGCATACGCCCGGCGCCCTACAGCACGAGCTTTGTAGTTACCGAAGCACAAATGCGTCGACAACCGGCACTTGCCCACGACGGGGGCGACGGTGCGGTTGAAGATGTCGACCAGCCGCTGGCGGTCGGCGCGCCCGGCGTAACAACTCATCGACGGCTCGTCGACCGTGAGTTCGCGGCAGCCGGCCTCGACGAGCCGCACGAGTTCGTCGCGGACGATGGGCAAGAGGGCCTCCGTGATTACGTATCGGTCCTCGTAGCGCGTGTTCGGCAGGAGCCGGCCGCTGAGCGTGTACGGGCCGGGCACGCTCGCCTTGAGCGTCGGTCCGGCGGGAGCGAGCCGTTTGAGTCGGGCAAACTCCTCGACCGCGCCAAGCCCGCGGGGGGCGTGCAACTCGCCGCGGATCGCATGTTTGCCACGCTGGTCGTGGGCCGGCGGGCCAAAGCGGCGGGGCGACGCGCCTTCGAGCTCGATCCCTTCGAGATATCCGTAGAATGAGAGATTGAAGTCGAGCCGCGTCTGCTCGCCATCGGTGATGACGTCCAGACCGGCGGCGGTTTGATCGTGAATCGCCGCGATGACCGCGTCGTCCTGCAACTCGGCCAAGTCGTCCGCTCCGAAGCAGTCCAAATGGCCCGAAGCAAACTCAAGCCAGCCAGGAAAAGGCAGGCTGCCGATCACGGTGGTTCGTAGCGGCTTTGGCTGCATGGTTCGGGACTCGGGGTCGAGTACGGGAAACTGGCAGAACGCGAAAAGAAGGATGTCGATCCCGCTCGATTGTAGTCCCGCTCTTAACCGTCGAAAACCGCCCGCCACCCCAACACGACCGAGGCTTTAGCGAGAACCCAGGCGGCCCTTTCCGCTCATCACTCATCGTTCATCAATCATCACTCATCACTTTCCGGTCCCCTTGGAACAATGTCGCAATCGCACGACAATTGCATTTCCGCGATTTCCGACCGCCGAATCCTCCCCAGCCCCCAATCCCCAGCCCCCGTGTTCTCCTGGCTCCGTAACCGCCGTCGCCGCAAGCTGCTCGCCGCGCCGTTTCCCGCCGAGTGGGTCGGCTATCTGCAAACGCACGTTCCGCATTTTACCGCGCTCGACGAGCGCGAACGCCGCCGTCTCTACGACGACGTCCGCATCTTCATTGCCGAGCGGCACTGGGAGGGTTGCGGCTCGCTAAAGCTTACGCCGGAGATTCAGGTCGCCATCGCCGGGCAGGCGTGTATGCTCACGCTCGGATTCGACGAGGGTCCGGAACTGTTTCGCCGCGCGCCGACGGTGCTCGTCTATCCCGCGGGGTATCGCGCCGCCGAGGAGCAGGCGATCGGCGATCACATGACGCTGCACGGCGAAGCCGAGCGGCTCGGCGAGGCGTGGCATCGCGGACCGGTCGTCATGTCGTGGGAAGACGCCCGCGCCGGCGGCACGTATGCCGGCGACGGCCACAACCTCGTGTTCCACGAGTTCGCCCACGTTCTCGACATGCTCGGCGGCGACTCGGCCGACGGCGTGCCGCCGCTCGCCGATCGGAAGATGGCCGACGAATGGCGGCGGGTGATGGAGCGCGAGCTCGCCCGGCTGCACAGCGCGATCCGGCACCGCCAACGCACGCTACTGGACGACTACGGCGCCGAATGCGAAACGGAATTCTTCGCCGTGGCGACGGAATGCTTCTTCGACGCGCCGCGCGATACGCGGCGCGAGTATCCCGAACTCTACGATTTGCTCAGGCGCATCTATCGCCAAGACCCAGCCGCGCGGCTCGAAAGGCCCGAGGCAAAGGCGTCCGCGCAGTCCGGCCCGGGAACGGGCTAGTCGTCGCCGCATCTTCCGGAGCAACTCGGCTTGCGCCCGAAGATATGCGGCGACTGGCCCGGCCTGCTAATTTACCGGCCAACGGCGCAATCACTTAAGCAGGGGCACGAGGTTGCTGTATTCGTCGGTCCACGGGCGGACGCTGGCGTATTGGCCGCCGCGGCTGGTCGAGGCTTGCACGATCGGGTCGGCGAGGAAGCGAGCATTGCTCGTGAGCAGCACCCATTGCGACGCGGTGACGCCTTTGGACCTGTCCGTTTCGGCGTTCACGTCCACCGCTTGCCAGGCAAACTCGCGGGCCGCGTTCGCGAGCACCGGCACGAGGTCGACGTGGCGGTTGCTGATGTGGGCCGCAATCACGCCGCCGGGAGCGAGATGCCGCTCGTAGAGCGCGAACGCTTCGCGGGTGAGCAGATGCGTCGGAATCGCGTCGCCGCTGAACGCATCGAGCACGAGCACGTCGTAGTCCTGCGGCGGCTCGTCTTCCATCGAACGCCGAGCGTCGCCGATCGCGACCTCCACCTTGCCCCGGCAATCGCTCAGGTACGTGAAGTATCGCCGGGCGAGCGTTTCGACGTCGGGATTGATTTCATAGAAGCGGTACTCATCGCCGGGCTTGGCATAAGCGGCAATCGAACCGACGCCGAGACCGATGATGCCGACGCGCATGGGATTGCGACTTTGGCCGCCGCTCATCGCGTCCGATGCGTTGCCGGGAAACCGGCCGATCGCCACGCCCACGCCGCTCTGCTCGCCGTAATACATTGCGGGCCAATGCCGCCGCTCGGGATGCAAAAACTGGAACCCGTGGGCGACGCGGCCGTGAAACATCGCGAGGCTGTGCCGCAGCGGGTCCTCTCTATCCACTTCGTCGACATAAACGACTCCGTAAAAGCTGCGCATTGCCGCCAGCCTGTTCGGCTGGATCGTCGCGATTTGCACGCGAGCGACGGCCACCAGGCCAACGGCGAGAACCAATCCGCCGACGACTGCAATTCGCGTTTGCCCGACGCGAGACCGAAGCTTTTCGTCGCTCCACAGTACGACCAGGGCAATGGCATAGGCCAGAATCAGCCCGACGTGCAACTCGACGAAGCTGGAAAATACGAGCGGGCAGACGATCGCCACGAGGACGCCACCGAGCGCTCCGCCGGCCGAGCACAACAGGTAGAACTCGGTCAGATACCGCGCGGCCGGCCTGCGGCGGACCATTTCGCCGTGGCAGATCATCGAGAACGCGAACAGTGCGGCGAAGTACACGCCGATTTCGAGCAGCAAGTGGTTCGTCACGTTGAACTGCCGCATCAGACTGATACCGAGCACCGACGCAACGGCCAGCGAACCCCACCAGCGGCGCTCGTACCAGCGGTCGCTGTCGAAGCAGAGAATGAACGACAGCAAGTACAGCGCCAGCGGTGCGACCCAAAGGAACGGAATCACCGCGACGTCCTGGCAGACGTGGTTCGTCGTCGCCAGCAGCATCACGGATGCGAGCGCCGGCAGAACCAACCACGACAGGCGACGAGCAAACATCGGCGGCGCGAGCGCAGACGTTGCCGCGGTCGCCTGCTCCGCATCGTTCGATTCGGCGGGGGGCGCGGCCATTTCCGGCCGCCACAGCCTCGCGGCCAGATAGCCGCCGACGAGCGCGAAAAAGCAGAACCCGAGCGACCAGGCGACCGTCTGTTCGCGAACGGTGAGCGCCGGTTCGACGACGATGGGATACGTGAGCAACGCCAACAGCGAGCCGATGTTCGACAAGGCGTATAAGCGATACGGCGAACGTCCGGCGAACGCCCGGCTGAACCAGGCTTGCATCAACGGCCCCGTGGCGGAGAGCAGGAAGTACGGCAATCCGACATGGGCGGCCAGCAAGGCGAGAATCCGCAGCGTCGGATCGCCGCCGCCGGCCGGTTTCCAACTCGGGTCGGGCAGAATCGGCAGGGCGACGAGCGCCGCAACGATCAGCGCCAAATGCACGACCGCTTGCAGCTTCGCCGTCAAGAATCGCGACAGCACGTGGGCGTAGGCATAGCCTGCAAGCAGCACGACCTGAAAGAACAACATGCAGGTCGTCCAGACCGCCGGGCTACCGCCAAACCACGGCAGAATCGCGCGGCCGATGACCGGTTGGACCTGAAAGACGAGGAACGCGCCGGCGAAAATAGCCAGGGCATAGCAGGCGACTAAAGCTCGCATCAAGAAGGCTCGAGGGAAAAGGCTCAAGGCTTGAGTATCGAAGGTTCATATAAGGCTTAAGGCGGAATGACCAAGGTCCAAGGCTCAATGCTCAATCAATGAGCAATGCCGCATGCTGCAACGCCGCGATGCCGGTGTTCATGGCGTTGAGCATTGAGGCTTGGGAATTGGTCATTCACCCAAGATTAGCTCGTCGCGGCGAGCCGCGGCCATTGGGCGATCGTGGAATGGGCGCTCAGCTTTGGAATGCGGAATTCGGTAGAGACGCGTGCGCTGCCCATAAATGCGCCACCGCTCGACAACGAGAATATGGTGCGTCTGGGGGCGGCGCATTTCGACCACGGATGCGCACCGTGCCACGGCGCGCCCGGAAAATCGCCCAATCCCATTGCGCAAAGTGCGCTTCCGGCCGCACCGGATCTCAGTGGCTCATCCAGGCGCTGGAAGGACCGGGAGCTTTTCTGGATCGTCAAGCACGGCATCAAGTATACCGGCATGCCGGCCTGGGTCTCGCAGAACCGGGACGACGAAGTCTGGGCGGTTGTCGCCTTCCTTAAGGCGCTTCCGCGGCTTGACGAGCGGGAATACGCTCTCTTCACACGCGGCACCGACCAGGATGCGCCCCGCAGGTCGAATGTGGAATGGCTGGCGCAGTGGCGCTGCGCCGGTTGCCATGGCGCAGCGGACATCCGGCCAGCGAGCAATCTGGTGCCGGTCCTGCATGGGCAACCGGTCGCATTTCTGGAGAGCGCACTGCGCGCGTATGCGCACGGCACGCGTGAAAGCGGCATCATGCAGCCGATCGCGAACGATCTCACCTCCAACGAGACCACATCTCTCGCCGCCTATTACGCAGGACTGCGACTTCCCGCGACGACCGCGGCACCCGCTCCCGAAACGGAGCGCGGCCGCAAGCTC
>QEVJ01000219.1 GCA_003576845.1 Planctomycetota bacterium | reverse complement strand
GCCACCGACAGGTCGATGAGGTTCCGCAGCTCGCCGTAGACCGTCGCGCGGCGGGCGATTTCCGGATACGCCTTCGTAAAGCTGTCGGTGAACTTCTTGCTGCCCGCGTCGGCCGTGCCGGTTTGCGTGCGATTGCCGTCGCCGCCGACGACTTCATCCTCGCCGACGAGCTTCACGCCGTCGCCGACCAGTTCCATCGCTTCGTGATCGTCGGCCACGCGGACGCACTCGTAGTTCGGCACGAAGAACCATCGCTTCAGCGCGTTGCGCGACACGGCCGCCGGATTTGCCACGTCGACGTAGCTCACCATGTTCTTCACCGGCTTCGTGTCCATGCCGATGCCGATCAGCTTCATCTTGTAGTCGGCCTCGACGAGCACCTTCGCAAAATGCGTCTTCGGCGACACGCCGTTGACCGTCACGTTCTGCAAGCCAAGCGCGTCGCGAAGATGATTGGCGACGTCGTTCGCTTGTTGCGGCGTGGGCTTCGTGCGCATCTTGCGGCCGACTTCGACGAGCGCCTTTTGCAAGTTGACGAGGCCTTCTTTCGTCGGGTCGATCGAGCAGCCGATCACCGCCGGGCCTTTCGCGCTCGGACCGAACGCGCGGAGGGCGACGACGAGGTCTTCGAGCTGCACGACGGCGCGGCCCGTCTCGATGCCGATCGTGCGGCCGGTCGGGTCGCTCAAATAACCTTCGGCCGGGCCGGCAATGACGATGTCTTTCGTGTCCGGAAACAGAAACACGTACTGCACGCGAACGACTGCATCTCGTCGTCGAGCCGCTCGCCCTTGGCCAACTTCGCGGCGATCGCCTTTTCCAACCGCGTGAGCGAAATCATCCGCATCGCGCTGGGCTTCACCACGGCGGCTTGAGCGTCCTTCGGCGCAGCCTTCATCGCGGCAGCCTTCTGACGCAGCACGTCCGTCGCATCGGCCGGCATGGCCAGCAAATCAACGACGCCCTGGGCATCGATCTTGATGCCGCCGGCGGGACCGGCGGAGATGGAGATATTGTTGTTATTGCTTCCTGCCGGTTGGGCGAGCGATGCCGTTGCCGCGCCGAAAACAGCCACTGAAACGGCGATGAGCCGAATTGCCCCGCGAACGATGTTGGCTTGATACCGCATGACTCGAACTCCTCGGCGGATGGATGAGGTGTTAGGGCAGAATTGCCACGGATTTGTCACACCACGATGGGAAACGAGATTTGAGCGCGGCGACGTGGCGACGTTCGCACGAAGGCTTCCGTGGCGCCTGGCGCGATTCCGTCCGACGAACGCCGACTCTGTTCGACGCGGTTTGGGCGACAATAGTTCCCCGGTTTGCGGGGATTGCCGCCTAGCTCTGATTTTTGATTGCCGAGGGGGGAATTGCAACGCAATCCGGCAAAGATTTTCCCCGCCGCCGACAGCCACGGGGCAAGAAAAAAAGCTCCCGGAGGGGGCGACTGTGCCGGCGATGGACCCGGTCGCCGGCTCCCTAGGTGGATGGCTCGGTCGGGAGACCGGCCGCGACCCGGGGCCGACTCAACGCGGGCTTGGGACGGCGGTCAGGTCGCGGCCGGAGGCAGGACGTCCGGGCGGACTTGATACCCGTCGGCCAGCGTGTTTGTCGCATTGAACAGAGCGACGACGGCGAACAATTCGCCCAAGGTCGCGTCGTCGACGCCCAACTTCTTCAAGGCCGCAGTGTGAGAATGAATGCAGTAGGAGCAGCCGTTGGTCGCGGAAACGGCCACGGCGATCATTTCCTTGGTGACCAGATCGAGCCGCCCGGGAGTCATCACCGATTTGAGCCGCTGCCAGGTTTCGTCGAGCAGGGGCGGATAGGTCGCGAGCGTTTTCCAGAAGTTGGGGACGAAGTCGATCTTCTTGGTGGCCTTGATGTCGTCGTAGATCTCGCGGACGCGCCCAGTGGCGGCGGCTTCTTCGACGACCGCGACCGTGGCAACGCGATCCGCGGGGGTGGTGGGATCCATGGCGAACCTCGTCTCGATTGGTTTGGGTGGAGTTTGACGATTGTAGCGGATTTGCCGGTTCGGTTTTGGCGGCGACGGAGCGCATTGCCCCCGGTGTGGTCACCGGAGGCTAGATGTCGGACGCGAATGGAGAGTTCGTTTGTAACATGCGAGCGGGGTGCTACGCTTGCTTACTTGGAACCCGGCGGACGCTGTTTGCCGTTATTTTCCGCGGTGGCGTGGTTCCTCGGCCGCGGGAAACGTATATACTGGCGGACCGGAACGACCGTAAATCCCCCGAAAAGTCCCTGCGCGCGGTTCGGTTTTGCCTCCGCACGCTACGGCGTACCGTTTCGCGGCGCCGAGTGACTAACGCTCGCGAGTCCCGTTCATGGCGTCTCCTCGGGTCATCAATTTCGACAAACTGCTCGCCCCGATCCCGGGCGACGTGGCGGTTGGGCCGGACCTGCGCTTGGATTTCAGTCCCGGTTCGCTCTACCAGCAGATTCGCGATGCCCGCGAACAATCGCGGAACGTCGAGCGGGAGATCCAGAAGGGCAATCCGGACTACAACACGGATCAGCTTGTCTGGAACAAGGTCCACGAGTTGGCGTCCCGGGCGCTGAACGAGCACTCGAAGGATTTTGGGATTGCGGCTTGGCTGTGCGAGGCGTTGGTGCGGCTCAAGGGCTTTGCCGGGCTGCGGGACGGGATTCGGGCGGGACGGATGCTGCTCGAAAAGTATTGGGACGATCTCTACCCGCGGCCGGAGGTGGAAGAGGGCGTCGAACCGCCGTCCGACCTCGAAAAGATCATTACCCGCGTCAAGCCGTTCGAGGGGCTGTTTGCGGGGGCGTTGACCTATCCGGCGAACCATATCGCCATTACGGAAACCGAGAAGTTCAGCTTTGCGGACTACCGGGCGGCCAAGGCGCTCGACAAGGAAACGGATCCCAAGGTCCGGCAAGCCAAACTCGATGCCGGTGTGCCACAACTGTCTGAATTTACGGCCGCCCATGCGTCGACGACACCGGATTTTTACAAGAACCTGCACGAAGACCTGACCCAGACGATCGCGGAACTGGACCAGTTCAGCAAGGCGCTCGACGAGAAGTGCGGCAAGGACGAAAAGGGGTTTCCGGTCGCGCCTCCGGTGAGCGATACGGAGAAGATGCTGAAGGAATGTTTGGAGACGATCGTCGATCTCGGCAAGCCCAAGGGCCTGTTCGCCAACGAGCCGGCGCCCGGGACCGACGTCGCGACGACGGATCAGCCGGGATCGCCGCAGGCAAAGGCCGGCGCGAACGGGCGAGCCATCGTCACCCGCGAGGATGCGCTATCGGCCCTATCGCACATTGCGGAGTTTTTCCGCCGCGTCGAGCCTCACAGTCCGGTGGCCCATCACGTGGAAGAGGCCGTCCGCTGGGGCCGGATGGATCTGGCAACCTTGTTGTCGGAGCTGATTACGGACGATAAGATGCGCCAAGCCGTGTATACGCGGATCGGCATTGTCGATGTGGAGGAAAAGAAAAAGAAATGACCTCAATGCGCATTCCCAATGCCCAATTCTCAATTCTCAATGCAAGGCAACCTGGAGCTTTAGACCTTGGGAATTGTGAGCATTGGGACTTGAGCATTGAGAACTGACCCCGTTCGTCGCGGCCGACCGTCGTCCGTGGACGTTTTCGTGAAACATCAGGAGACGCCGTCATGGCATCTGAATCGCAACAGAAAAAGCTGAGCCGCGTGCGGAAGCCGCGGGTTCACATCACTTACGATGTGGAAATCGGCGACGCCCGCGTGAAGAAGGAACTGCCGTTCGTGGTCGGCGTGATCGGAGATTTCTCCGGCAATCCGACGCAGCCACTCAAGAGCTTCAAGGACCGGAAGTTCGTGCAGATCGACCGCGACAACTTCAACGACGTCATGGCCCGCATGACGCCGGGACTCAACCTTCGCGTGGAGAACACGCTCAAGGGCGACGGCAGCGAAATGGGCGTGCAGCTCAAGTTCAACTCGATGGAAGACTTCGAGCCGGGCCGCGTGCTCGAGCAGGTCGAGCCGCTCCGCAAGCTGGCCGAAACCCGGCAGAAGCTTACCGAACTGCTCGGCAAGGTGGACCTGGCCGACGATTTCGAAAAACAACTCGAAGACTTGCTCAAGGATCCTTCCAAGATCAAGCAAGCCAGCGGGGCATTCAACCCGGCGAAAGCCGCGCCTGCTGCCGAAGCGTCCGAACCCCAGCCGAGCGAAGGAGGTGATCAATGAGCACCGGCGAACAAACCCAGACCGCTACCTCCGCCGCCCGCACCGTCGAGGCCGGCGAAATCCAGGACAGCCTGTTGAACCAGGTGATCGATGCGACGCCCGGCGTTTCGCGCGAGCGGGGCACGGAGTTGATCAAGGCCCTCGTCGACGAAGCGATGCGCGGCACGGTGACGTTCGATAAGAACGTTACCCGCACGATCCAAAAGGGCATCGCGGCGATCGACGCGGCGATGAGCAAGCAACTCGCCGCGGTCATGCACCACCCGGACTTCCAGCAGTTGGAAGGAACGTGGCGGGGGCTCAACTACCTCGTCATGAACAGCGAGACGGGGACGCAACTCAAGATCAAGGTGTTCAACACCAAGAAGCGCGAACTGGCCTCGCACATGGAGAAGGCCGTCGAGTTCGACCAGAGCGAGCTGTTCAAGAAGCTGTACGAAAACGAATTCGGCACGGCCGGCGGCGAGCCTTACGGCGCGCTGATCGGCGATTACGAGTTCACGAACCATCCGGACGACATTAACCTGCTCGGAAAGATCGCCGGCGTGGCGGCGAGCGCGTTCTGCCCGTTCATTTCGGCGGCGTCGCCGAATTTGATGGGTATGAACAGTTACTCCGATCTGGCCCGTCCGCGCGACATGGCCAAGATTTTCGACACGGTCGAACACGCCAAGTGGAAGAGCTTCCGCGACTCGGAAGACTCGCGGTTCGTGACGCTGTGCATGCCGCGGGTGCTGTCGCGGTTGCCGTACGGCGAAATGACGAAGCCGATCGACGAGTTCATGTACGAAGAGCTCGAACTCGACGAACGGGGCCGCGGCAAGCCGACCGATCACCACAACTACACGTGGATGAATGCGGCCTACGTCATGGGCACGAAGCTCACGGACGCCTTTGCCAAGTACGGCTGGTGCACGGCAATCCGCGGCGCGGAAGGCGGCGGCAAGGTCGAAGACCTGCCGGTTCACGTGTTCTACGCCGACGATGGCGACGTCGACATGAAGTGCCCGACGGAAGTCGCGATTACCGACCGCCGCGAAAAGGAATTGTCCGACTTGGGCTTTCTGCCGCTGGTTCACTACAAGAACACGGACTACGCGGTGTTCTTCGGCGGCCAGACGACGCAAAAGCCGAAGAAGTACGACACGGCCGACGCGACGGCGAACGCGGCGATTTCCGCCCGACTGCCGTACATGATGGCCACGTCGCGGATCGCGCATTACCTGAAGGTGATGGCCCGCGACTGGATCGGCAAGTTCATGGAAGCGAAGGAATGCGAACGGGAGCTCAATCGCTGGATCATGCAGTACGTGCTCGGCGACGCGAAGGCCGATCAGGAGATGAAGGCCAAGTTCCCGCTGGCGGAAGCTAAGGTAAGCGTCGAGGAGATTCCGGGCGCGCCCGGCTCGTACAACGCGGTGGCCTGGCTGCGTCCGTGGCTCCAGTTGGAAGAGTTGACCACGTCGCTACGAATGGTGGCCAAGATTCCGACGCTGCAAAAGTAATGTTTCGTCGACAGGACGATCGAGTTTTCGCCGGCCCACGGTCAGTTGTTGTCCGTGGGCCGGTTGCGTGAACGGGGTGCGGGGGCTGGAGACTGGGGGCTGGGGGCTGGGGGCTGGGGAAATGCAACGCGGCACTCGGCCGCCTGTATCGTTTTGGCGTGACGCATTGAATGAGCGAGGTTCCGGTCGATATTGCCGATGCGGTCGGCGAAACCGCGGCGGGGAATGGGAAATCTCCGACCGGGCGAGGATCGATTAGCGCGCTTTTGGATGCCGTGCTTGTCGAAACTTCGGAAACGGCGACCGCCGCGCCGCCGTCGGGCGGAATGGCTGCGGCGAGTTCGGATGCCGCGGCGCAGAGCGCGCCGGAGTCCGTTGCCGCCGATTGGCTGGACGACTTTCTCTCCGCGAAGTCGCCGCTGGAGGCGATCTCGCTTTGGCTGGCTCAGCGCCCTTCGCGGAAGCCGCCGCGGTCGCGGCGCGAGTTGGCGATGGCGCTCAATCGCGATCGGGCGTACATCGACGAGGTGCTCTCGCGTCAAATCAACGCGATTCTGCACCATCCGCGGTTTCAGAAGTTCGAGGCGACGTGGCGGGGACTGCGGTATCTGGTCGACCAGGCCGACGGCGTCGAAAACATGCAGATTCGGGTGCTGCACGTGACGTGGCGGGAGATCGCCCGCGACGCCGACCTGGCGATCGAGTTCGACCAGAGCGCGCTATTCCGCAAGGTGTACGAAGCGGAGTTCGGCACGGCCGGCGGCACGCCCTACACGGTGCTCATCGGCGACTACGAAATCCGGCATCGCCTGGCGAAGGACCACCCGGTCGACGACATCGCGACGCTAAGGGCGGTGGCCCAAGTGGCGGCGAGTGCGTTCGCTCCCTTCATTGCCGGCGTGCATCCGACGATATTCGGCATGGAATCGTTCGAGCCATTCGAGCGGGCACCGAACCTCACCCGCATCTTCGATTCGCAGAACCTCGAATACCTGCCGTGGCGGACGCTGCGGCACGACGACGACGCCCGGTTCGTTGGACTCGCCATGCCGCGGGTGCTGATGCGGTTGCCATACGAAGATCAGCCGCGCCGCGACGGGTTCATTTTTCGCGAGGACGTCTCCAAGCGGTCGAACTACCTCTGGGGCAACGCGGCGTTTGCGTTCGGCGGCGTGCTGATTCGGGCCTTTGCCAACTGCAAGTGGTTCGCAGATATCCGCGGCGTGCAGCGGGGGATGGACGAGGGCGGCATCGTCGCCGGCTTGCCGGTCCATTACTTCCGCACCGACCGGCCGGGCGTTGCGCCGAAGTGCTCCGTGGAAGTCATGCTCACCGACGATCAGGAGAAGGAGCTATCGGAGTTGGGCTTCATTCCGCTCTGCCACTGCCAGGATACGGAATACGAGGTCTTTTACGCCAACCAGTCGATCCAAAAGCCGGAGAAGTACGATACGGTGCTGGCGACGGTGAACGCCCGGATGTCGGCGATGCTGCAATATATGCTCTGCTCGTCGCGGTTCGCGCACTACATCAAGGTGATCGCCCGGGACAAGATCGGCTTGTTTTCGGATTCGAAGTCGCTGCAAACGTTCTTGCACAACTGGCTGCAGCAGTACGTGGCCGGGGGCACGGGCATTTCGGCCGAGGTGAAGGCCAAGTTCCCGTTGCGGTCGGCCAAGGTGACGGTCCGCGACCATCCGGGCAAGCCGGGTCACTTTTTGACGGACGTTCATCTTTGGCCGCATTTCCAACTCGACGAACTTACGGCGAGCGTGAAGCTCGTCACTGAGTTTCCCGCCGCGGCCGTGACCTGACGGGCGGGTGGGAATGTGCTAGAAATGGAATGAAATGAAAAATGCAAAAGGCAAAATGAGGAATGACAATTACGTCGCCGCGAGCTCACGGCCCGCATTTTTCATTCTTCATTTTGCCTTTTGCATTTCGATTGCTCCACCAACCCAACGGGCCGATTCATGAGCGCCGCTGAATTGTTTCGCGAAGGCAAGTTGAACGAGGCGGTCGAGGCCGCGATTGCGGCGGTGAAGCAAAAGCCGACCGATCTCGACGCGCGGTACACGCTGGCCCAGATGCTGTGCTTTGCCGGCGACTTGGAACGCGCGGACACGCATCTGGACGCGATCGCCTCGCAGGACAAGGACCGGCTGATTGTGATCGGGATGCTTCGGCACCTAACGCGTGCGGAGCAGTGGCGGCGGCAGTTTTTCGACGAGGGGCGCGTGCCGGAGGTCATCGCCGAGCCTTCGCCGGTCGTGCGGCTGCACCTGGAAGCCGCCCTATCTACCCGCAAGGGTGATACGACGCAGGCGGCCGAATTGATCCGCCAGGCACAGGAGCAGCAGACTCCGGTCGCGGGCACGTGCGACGGCCGGGCGTTCGCCGACGTGCGCGATCTCGACGATTTGCTTGGGCCGGTGTGCGAAGTGCTGACGAGCAACGGCAAGTATTTCTGGATTCCGTGGGAGCGGATCGAGCGGATCGAGATGCGGCCGGTGGAAACGCCGTTCGACCTGTTGTGGCGGCCGACGCACATGGAAGTCCGCGGCGGACCCGACGGAGAGGTGTTCATTCCCGTGTTGTACGCGAATTCGCACAAGGAGCCGGACAATGCCCTGCGCCTGGGCCGCGGCACGGACTGGCGCGGCGAAGAGCAAGCCTTGGTGCGCGGCATCGGCCAGCGGATGCTGCTCGTCGGCGAAGAAGACAAGTCGCTGCTCGACATCGGCACGATTGAGTTTGCCGACGCGTGATGGCGGGCGGATTGATTAAACACAGAAGGCACGAGGGAGGCGCACAGAGAACTCGGAGGAATGCAAAAGGCAAAATCAGTAGTGTCCGGCTATAAGTCGAATAGTGACAACTGGTTAGGAGAACCGGGTTCTGAAAACGGTGGTTTTTCGTCCGCCAGGGCCTGATTT
>QEVJ01000038.1 GCA_003576845.1 Planctomycetota bacterium | reverse complement strand
GTCGAGCTTGTCGGGATTGTTGGCTTCGTCGGGGAGATAGGCATTGACGTCGTCGTAGGTCAGATAGCCTTGCGTCTTGCCCTTGGCGATGAGATTGGCGAGTTCGAGGTCTTGAAGTTCCACCGTAAACATCCTCCTGCGCATCCCTGCGCTCTGGCGGTGGCGGCGAGTGCGATCGTGGCGTGCACGGTTGGCATGGGGTGAACCTCGACGCGCGTCGACGCAGAATAAGCAAACGAAGAATGTCACGGGTTTGATGCCGCAACTCGCCTCAGCGAGTACATCGGCCACATTTTTCATTCTTCATTTTGCCATCTGCATTCCCCTTTGCGTCATCGCGCCTTTGCGGTCAAGTGCCCAAGGCGTGGGTCGCACGCAGCGATCCGCCGGACAAAGCATCCTTACCCATCCGTGGGCTTGGAAATACCTTGCCGGTTGCGTTTCTGCTCGATCATTTGCAGAACCGACTTCATTTCTTCCCGTTCGTCGAGTCGTTTTTCTTCCAGCGCCGCGACCTGTTCGCGGTGCCGGCGTTGTTCTTCGCGGATGCGAAGTGTTTCCAGCAATCGGTCCAGCCGCGTCGTCGCGTCCGCGACGCCGCGGGCGTGGCCATGTTCGGCGAGCTCGACGAGCAAATTGTGGATGGCGGGTTGCTCGAATTCGTTGAGCAGGCGATCGAGCGCGGGCGGTATGCCCCGCCGCCACAGCTCGCAACACGCGACATAAACTTGCCGCGCCGCGAGCGACGACATCCGCTCGACGCGAACCGCATCCATCACCCGCGGCATCGCATCGGGCACGAGGAGCACGAGTTCGAGCAATTCGCGCTCCCAGGGGGCGAGCGGTTCGAGCTTGGCTTGTACGCTTGGCACGTCGCTGGCCCGCGGCGCGCGCTGCGGTCTGCGGCGCAGCGCCGACAGCCTGCCGCGCAATTCTTCTTCGGAGAGCCGAAACCGGCGGGCGAGCCGCGTCAAAAGCTGCTGCTGCCGCACGTGGGCCTCGCTCGGTGCATGCAGGCTGCCGATGGGCGCGGCCGCGAGCGTCGACATGATATCTTCGAGCGCCAGGTGCGCCGCGTGCGTGTCGTTCGGATTGAGGTCCGCCGTAACGAGTTGAATCTTGTGCTCCAAAGCGTCGACCGACTGCTCGACGAGGACTGCGAATTCCTCCGCGCCGCCCTGCTGGAGAAAATCGCACGGATCGAGGTCGTCCGGCAGCGTGAGGATTCGCAGATCGACTTGTGCGGCCACGAACAGTTCGAGAACTTCGTTCGCCCGCTTGCGGCCGGCTTCGTCGCCGTCGAGCACGAGAATGACGCGGCAATGATCGGCGAATCGCAATCGCCGGACGTGGTTCTCGCCCAGAGCGGTCCCGAGCACCGCGACGACGTTGTGAAAGCCGTACTGCCGGGCGACGATGCAATCGGTGTAGCCTTCCATCACGAGGACCTGTCCGGTCTTGGCGATCGCTTCGCGCGCCAGGTCGAGTCCGTAGAATTCGCGGTTCTTCGAGAACAGTGGCGTCTCGGGCGAGTTGATGTATTTTGCCGGCGGACGTTCGCTCTTTTGCGCGGCGACCAATTGCGGCAGCACGCGGCCGCCGAGCGCGATCGGCCGGCCTTGGGCGTCGCGGATCGGAAACAGCACGCGGCCCTTGAAGCGGTCGTAGTACGTGCCGCGTTCGGACTTGCCGAGCAAGCCGACGCGCTCCAGCGTTCGCAGGGCGGACGGTTTGCCCTGTGCTTTCTCGACGAGCCAGTCCCAGCGATCGGGCGCGAAGCCGAGGTTGTAAGTCTCGATGCTTTCGGCGGAAATGCCGCGCTCCGCGAGATAATCGCGGGCCGGTACGGCTTCGGGCAGATTCAACAGCGCGTCGTGAAACAAACTCACGGCCCACGCCATCGCCCGGAACATGGTCGGTTTGTCGGGACCGGCGTCGCGATCGTCGCGCGTCGGCGATTGTTGCGGCGACGAACCGACATTCGGCGAATCGTCGTACTCGCTTGTGGCGTAGTCGAGTTCATCGTCGGAATAGCGGCCAGTGCTCTCCCGACCCCTGCCCCCCGATCCCCGGCTCCGCGACTCCAGCACAATTCCAGCCCGCTCGGCGAGCATTTCGAGGGCTTCGCGAAACTCGACGCCCTCTTTCTGCATGATGAACGAAAAGATGTCGCCGCCGAGATTGCAGACCCAGCACTTGAAGGTCTGGCGTTCTTGATTGACTTGCAGACTGGGGCGGCTGTCGTCGTGCCAGGGACAAAGTCCGACGTAGTTGCGGCCCTGGCGGCGGAGCGACAGGTAGCTGCCGACCAGGTCGACGATGTCGATCGCCTGCTTGACGCGCTCCTTATCGTCCGAAAACGGGCCAGCCACCGGGGACTCCTTCCGCGCGGCCCGACGGCAATCCATCGGCGCGGAGCACGATCGTCGAATGCGAATGGGTCGAAAGCGGCGCGCTCGCGAGGCGGCAACCGCTCGGTCATTCCGTGACCACGTCATCCTTGACCCGATCATATCACCGGCCCATGCGGGAGAGAACCGGCGCGGCCAATCCATTGGCTGCGGCAAGCGGCTTGGCGAAGCGATTCGTCCGAAAAACGGCCGAAAACCTCGCAAAAACCGGTCCGCCGCGGCGCCGATACTTGCGGTCGGTCGGGCAGACAGAGCATAGTCCTAATACGTCGCTCGGCGACCGTCAAGCCGAGATTTTGTCCGTTCGGGCGACGGTGCTAGCACGCGGGCGTCGTCGTTGCCGAATTGCCGAGACACGCCGGCGCGCCGATGTCCTACGCCGCCGGAGACTTCCGCACGACTCGTGCTTCATCGACAATGGAGCGGCCGCAGCGTCCTCCTCAGTACCTACCGCCCACCGCCCACCGCCCACTGCTCCCTTCCCGATCATGCCGCGCAATCTCACCCGAATCGCTCTCGGCGCAGTTACCTTGCTGGCGAGTTCTTCTGTAGGGCCGGCGTGGGCCCAGAAGTCGCCGGGACTCGGGTATGCGTTTCCGCCGGTCGTGGCGGCGGGGCAAACGACCGAGGTTCAGCTCGGCGGCTTCGATTTCACGCCCGACATGCAGTGGTTCGTACACGACGCGCGCGTGAAGCTCGAAATTCTTGGACCGCCGGGAGACTATCATTTGCCGCCGCCGCCGTATTGGTTCGGTCCGCGGGCGATCACGGCGGCGCCGCCGATTCCGCGGGAAGTTCCCGCACGGGTCGCCGTCGCCGCGGAGCCGAACGCTGGTTTCGTCCGCTGGCAAGTGGCGAACGCTAACGGCTCGAGCGGCACGGCGATGCTGATGGTGAGCCGCGACCGCGAAATCGTCGAACGCCGCTCGCGCGATCTGCCGCAGCGGCTCGATGCCCTTCCCATCGGCGTGTCGGGCCGCTTGAGCCGATTCACCGAAGTCGACCGCTACGAGTTCGTGGCCGACCGCGACTCGCTGGCGACGGTGGAACTGATGGCGACGCGGTTGGGCGCGAATTTCAATGGCGTGCTTGAAGCCCGCGACGCGGAGGGCAAGCTGCTGGCCGACCACGCCGACACGCTTGGCATCGACGGGGCAATCGCGTTCGCGGTGCGCAAGGGCGAAGTCTACTCCGTTTCGCTGCACGACGCCGATTTTCGCGGCGACCGGGCATACGTCTATCACCTGGCGTTTCGCTACGGCCCGCGGGTAGTTGCCACGTTTCCGGCGATTGGACAGCGCGGCACGACGCGGGAGGTGGAGTTCGTGAGCATCGGCGCGGCGACGGGGCAAGCCCGCGTCGAGTCGGTTCGGCAGACGGTGACGTTTCCGAGCGATCCCGCGCTGAAGGTTTATGCGCACCGGCTGCAAACTGCCGTGGGACCGATCGACGTTGAGATTCCGATCTCGGAAATGGCCGAACGGACGCGCGACGAGGCGCTCGCTGAGACGAAAGCGACAACCGTTGCGTTGGCTGTCCCCTCTGGCGTGACGGCACGCTTCAAGGCGGGCGAGTCCGAGCATCGCTACACGTGGCGCGCGGAGAAGGACCAGACGTGGAGCCTCGCGGCGATGTCGCGGTCGATCGGCTGCCGCCTGGACGTGGCGGTCGCCGTGCTCGGTCCGGACGGCAAGCTCGTCGCCGAGAACGACGACGCGGGAGTCTCGACCGACGCGGCGGTAACGGTCCGCACGACGACCGCGGGCGAGTACACGTGCGTCGTCCGAGCGATGTCGGCGGCGGGTGCGCTCGACGATGTGTATCGCCTCGAAGTCGTGCAACCGGCGGCGGATTTTGCGCTTTCGACGACTCAGCAAGTTAACCTGCCGCTCGGAGGCAAAGCCGAAATCGCCCTGCAAGCCGTGCGAACCGGCGGGTTTGACGGGCCGATCGCGCTCGCCATCGACGGGTTGCCGGCAGGTGTCACGACCGAGGGCGAGCTGGCGATCGCCGCCGGGAAGAGCGAGGCGAAGATTGCGCTCGTGTCGGCGGCCGACGCAGCGGTCGTTGCTGCGCCGCTGGCGATTCGGGGGACGGCGATGCTCGGCGACAAGGCGGTCACCCGCACGGCAACGGCGACCGCCAACGGCAACCTCGCACCACGCATTTCCGACGAGCAGCGCATTGACCGCGTGCTGCTAGCAATGACGATGACGCCGCCGGTGGAATTGAAGTTGGTCGATGGCGAACGGCAGCGCGACGTCCCGCGCGGCACGACGTGCCGGCCCGAGTTCGACGTCGTTCGCAAGAACGGTTTTGCGGGCGAGTTGCGGATCGAAATGGCGGCGCAACAGGACCGACAGCGGCAAGGCGTGCGCGGGGCGATCGTCGCGGTGCCGCCGGATGCAAGTCGCGTGGTCTATCCGTGCTTCATGCCGGAGTGGCTTTCGACGGACCTGACGCGGCGCGTGGTCGTGAACGGCGTGGCCGTCGTGCCCGATCCGAAAGGAACGCCGCGGCATCTCGTGCAGCCGGGGACGGGCCGGATCACGATGATTATGGAAGGGGCGCTTATGAAGCTCACGTCCAAAGCGGGCGAGTTGACCGCGCGACCGGGCGAGAGCTTCGAAGTTCCGGTGGCGGTGGCGCGGTCGGCGAAGTTCCCGGCGGAGGCGACGGTCGAACTGGTCGTGCCTGAGGAACTCGCGGGCGTCCTTTCCGCGGAGCCGCTCACGCTCTCTGCGAAGGACGACCGCGACACGCTGCGCATCGCGACGAAGCGCGACGCGCGGCTCTCGGGCGATTGGCCGTTGACGCTGACGGCGACCGCGCTCGAAGACGGCAAGTGGCCCGTCGTTTCGCAGACGGAGATCGTCGTGCGATTCCGCGAAGCACATTGAGCGCGTTCCGTTCAGCGCCTAGCACTCATCTGTCGTCAATCGTCACTTGCCGCGCGCCGCCGCCATGCGCAGCGCGACCAGATACGGGACCGGCTCGCTGCCGAGGGCGTTGAGCACGGTGCCGCCAGCGGTGAACACGTGCGTCACCCAGTCGGCGTGGCCGTAGTCGTCGAGGGCCTTGCCTCCTTCGCCGCCGCCGATGTAGACGCGGATTCCCGCGTCCTTCATCCGCTTGAGGTCCTTCATGAACGCCTTCGTGCCTTCGGCGAAGTTCTGCTCCTTGCATTCGACGAAGCCGAACACACCGTTGTGGAAGGCGACCGCGGAATTGCCCTGGGACGCGGCGATGAACTCGTCGACCTTCTGTGCGAACAGGGCGGACGATTTTGGGCCGATGTCGAACTGCTGATCGCCAGAGCCGATCGTGTCGGACACGCGGCCGTCCTGCAAGCGGAAATCGACCGGCAATACGAACGCGATCCCCTGCGTGCGGCCTTTGGCAATCATGCGCCGGGCCTGCTCGACGCGCTCGGGACTCACGTAGAAGCCTTCCTTGGCATATTGCGGGTCTTCTTGCTTGCCGATCGAGAATTGCCCGCCGTCGAGCAGGGCCTGCGCTTTGGACAAAGCCATCGCCAGCGAACCGGCTGCGAACACCCACCGCACGCGGCCGCGAGAGATGATCGCTTCGAGGTCGTCGAGCTTGTCGGTTTTGAGACCGCTGAACACGACGAGATCGGCTTTCAAGCAATCGATCATCGGTTCGGCGAATTGCTGCCGGACATACGCGCCGAGAACCGCGCGATCCATCGCGGCAGGAGCGACGAGCGTGGAAGCGTCGAGGCTGCCGGCCGAGAGGGCTTCGTTGACGTAGTGCTTCGCGACTTTCGCGCGAAACTCATCGGCCAGCTTCGCCAGCGGCGGCGCGAGCTTTGCCAGGTCCGCGGGCTTGGCCTTCCACAGGACGCGCTCGATCTCATATTGCCGGGTGTTTTCCAGCATCAGCACGCTGCCGGGGGCGGCGGCCGCGATCGTCGCGGCGGCATCGTCGTCGATCGACACGTCGACGACTTCGACCTTTTCTTTGCCGGCCGCGTCCTGCGTGCGATTGACGGTTTCGTTCAGCCAGCCTTTGACCAGCGGGACCGGGGCGCCGAGAATTTCGCCGAGCCGGGCGGCGACCTTTTCGAGCGTGGCGGTCGGGTCGCGGCCGATGTGGCCGAAGACGATTTGTTTCCAGCCGCGCTGCCGGCCGTAGTCGAGCGTTTCCTTCATCGAGCGGAGGCGGATATCGCCATCGCCGACGGTCTTACCCGGTTTGGCGTCGACATCGCCGCGGATGACCACCGGCGTGCCGCTGGGCAAATCGGCCAGGGCGTCGAGCGACGGAATATCGGCGAGAAACTGTTGGAGCGAAACGCGGTCGTCGGCAGCGGGAGCGAGAATCCGCTCGCACCAGCGTTGCATGGAGTCGGGAGACATGGCGCAGGGGTCGGGGGTCAGGAATCAGGGGTCGGGGCGGTTCGTGACGCCGGGAGCGGGAGAGATTCTAGCGCGCCGGCGGTCGAGAGTCGATTGGCGCGGCCCAAAAAAGAAACGCGGCACGGTCGGATCGTCCGGCCGCGCCGCGTCGCGTAAGACATCGTTCGGAACGACATCACTGGTCGTTCGTCAATTCCGGGGGCGAGAGCTTGCCGGCGATTTCGTTGAAGGCGTCGAGCAGGTCGGCTTCCATCTGGGCGTGACTCGTTCCTCCCGGGACGACCACGCAAATCCCGCCCGAGGCATTGGCGATGCACTGCATCGGTGTGACGTCGGCGCCGGACCCAACGGCGAGCGTGTGGATAATCACGCCCTGATCGATCAACTGCTTGGCTTCGTAGAGCGTGTACTGCACCGATTTGTTGCTCGTCGAATAGTCCGAGTCGCCGTCGTTGTCGAGGTCGGTCATGCTCGTCCAGGCAAACCCGCTGGGCAGCGACCAGCCGCTCGGATACACGTTCGCCAAACCGTCGGTCATCAGCACGACCACCTTCTTGGCGTTGAGCCGGGCCTTGCTGTCGAGCAGCGTTCTGGCCTCCTTGAGGCCCAAGCCGATCGCCGTCGTCGAGTCGTAGTGGCCGGCTTGCTTTTGCGACTGGATCGTGTTGATCGCGCCGATGTTGTACGTCAACCAATCGCTGCCGAGGCTGACGGCCGTTCCATTGGACGTGCCGGTGTTGTCCTTTTCGATCTTGGCCGTCGTGGCGTAGATCACCAGGCCGAGCCGGTCATTGTAGTTCAGGTCGTCGACGAAGTTGCAGAACTGCGTGGTACCCAGCTTGAGGGCGTGCGTCGGGTAGTGCGGCGTTTTCCAAAGATCGTTCGTCTGGCTATACGCCGCGCGGCTGGTCAGCAAGTAGTTGACGAAGTTGTACCCGCCGTACTTCTTGCAGTAGCCGCCGGACTTCACCGAGGAGTTCGTCTTACAGTAGCTGAACCAGGTGTCCCAATTCACGCTATAAGGGCCATAAGTTCCGCTGAGGCCGAACGCCGTCTTGATCGTCGCGGTATCATCCATGAACCGTTCGCCGTAGTCCGAAGAGGTGTAGGCGGTTCCCGGCGCGGTCGTGCTATTCGTGCCCGACTTGACCCACACGCGGTCGATGCGGCGGCTGGCGTTGGTGCTATTGGGATAGAACTTGCCGGTGGTCCCGGAAAGGCCTGTGTGCTTGTACTCGTTACCGTTATCGAACCGCAGGATGACGTTGGTCAGCGTCATGGTCGAGGTGACGTCGACCCAGTTCTTGGCCGTCGAGTTTTCGTCGGCGCCGAACGTGACGGTGATGTGCGGGATCGTGCCGCTGGCAGCTTGGCCTTCGAGGGTCAGATACGTTGGAACGACCGGTAGCGAGCCCATTGCCGACATATTTCCGGTGGCGACGAGCGCGTTGTAGATGTCGGCCTGGTTGGTTTCGACGGCCGCTTTACCCAAGCTGCTGTGGGCGACGTACGTGCTGTCGTCGTTCATCGAACCGGAGTAGTCGAGCACGAGCACGATTTCGCGGGGCTTCACGTAGCTCGTGGCTTGGACGAGCAAGTCTTGCGAATACTTGCCGAACACCCAGGCGAACGCGAGCGGCAATCGGCCGTCGGGCTGCGTGGTGTCCGTGCCGTCGCGATGGGCGATGACGCGCACGGCGTTGTACGGCGTTTGGCCCCAGGCGATGCTCCAGGTATCGGAGACGTCGTCGAACGTCCGGTTGCCGAAGATCACGTCGCGGTCCGGATCGAGATAGACGCCGTTGAGGGCGGCAATTTCGACGGCCTTGGCGCGGGCGGCTTCCGCGGCGGCGGTGGCGGCGTCGCCGCCGCTTTCGCCGTTCTCGCCGGCTTCGGCGACGGCCTGCGTCACTTCCTGAGCCGCGGCAAGCGAGGCCGAGTCCACGGCCGTCTGCATCCGCGACTGCGTGAGCGAAATCGTGCCGATATCCACCGACAAGGCGATGAACCCGATGATCATGATCATCGAGATGGCGGTCATCACGAGGACGACGCCGCGGCGAGCGTGGCGTCGCGCCGGCTGTTTGCGGCCGACGGCGCGGTAAGAAGCACGGGTCATGAGGCACCTCCGAAGCGCTGGCGATGTGCTGGTTGGCGGGCAGGGGCTCTTTCCGTGAAGGGAACTGACCGCGTCCAAGCAGCATCAGGGCCGAAATCGCGGCCGGGAAATGAGTTGGTGGTTTGTACTTGTAGGGTGGGTCGAGCGAAGCGAGGCCCACCGGGTTCAACCGTGTTTTTCGTTTGCGGTGGGCCTCGCTTTGCTCGACCCACCCTACATCGTGGATGTCGGGTTATTTGTGGTAATTCCGGAACGTGGCCTGGGCCACGATGATCTCCGTCGGGGCAAAGTAGGCGAGAATCTGCGGCGGGCAGTTGGACACCGCCGAGTACGGAACGGAAACCTTCACTTGAAAATTCTGCAAGTGATTGTTGGGATCCTCGAAGTCGAACGGCACGGCCGTGCCCCCACTTGCGGGAACGGTCAGAATTTCGACGTCGGCAAAGCCGGTCGGAATTCCGCTGGCCTCTAAAAAATTCATCACGTCGGCCGAGATTTTCTCGTTGGCGGTCTCGCCGTCGGGGATGAAGCCCTGTTTGTCGGTCGCGCCGAAGCGGCCGCCTTCGCGAACGGCGGTGGTGAGAATCTGAAAGACCTCGAGCGCCCGGCCGACTTCCATCACGCCGAACACGAGGACAAATAGCATCGGCAGCGTGACGGCAAGCTCGATCATCGCCGAACCGCGGCGGTTGCGGCCCGACTTCCTGGCCCTCGTTCGCATTTTCGCTCGCATGGGAAACCTCGAAGACTCCAATGATCGGGTAGATGTTCTCGAATCGCGGAAGCCGCGGCGGCGACCGCGAACGTTCGGCGCGTCCGGCGTTACTCGTGGCGCATCACGGCCTGGCCCGAAAGCGTCAGGTCGTGAACGTACGTGTGCCAGAATCCGCTGGGAAACAAACTAATTGAGTTGTAGGGGACAGTGATACGAACGATGAACAGGTTGCGCTCTTCGATGTCTTCCACCTGCACGTCGGGTAGCGCGCTGTAGTCCGTGGGCGGCGTGCCGTTGGTGTCGAAACTCGATCCGTCTTTGATGACGATCGTGGCCAGAGCCGGATTCATCATCGTGCCGAGGACGCGATTCGCCTCGGCGATCACCTGGTCGTTCGTCGTGCCGTTGGTCACGGCAAGCCGGCCGGCGTAGCGGGCGGCGGACTTGATCACGTTCGTCGAAAGATACACGTGCCCGAACTCGATCATCGCGAAGTAGACGACGAGAATGACGGGCAAGACGACGGCCATTTCGACGGCGGTGGTGCCGGAACGATGGCGGCGGGCGGCGGCGCGATTGCGATTCATGGCGACCTCACTCTCGCCGGCGCGGCCGGTTCTCGGGCGGCGCGGCGGCGGACGAAATGACGTATTGCTGCTTCGCCGACCGCGGAAAAATCGCGGTTATTCCGGCGATCGGCGTCCGAGCCGGTGCGAGACAGGATTTCCTATTGGGAACCATAGCTCGGTTTCCCCACCGATGACGGCCTGCGCTCTGGGAATTCTCCTCCGAATGGCCGGAACGTCGGCATGGTGGCGAATCTGCCGGTCGTATCGCGCACGGTCACAACGGTTGCGCTCGATGCGCGCGAGGATCGGCATGTGGGCGGCGGCGCGGTGTTGCGCGTAGCGCGGCATTCGCGCTTCCTGTGCATTCTTGGGAACGTGCCGCGAGCGCGCGGCGCACGAGAATGCTCGCGGCTCGATGCGTTCGGGCTCCGATACGACTACAGCAGCGAGCAATTACGCAGCGCTGGGTCGGTGTGCAGCAGTACCGGCCCAGCGCTTGATTGTCCTTCCGAGAGGAGCATCCCCAGCATGGCCGACAAAGACACGTTTCGCGTCGTGACCCGCGAGGCCGACGGCAAACTCCGGATTCGCGACTACGCCAGCGACGAACCGATCCGCCGGCGGCACTCGCAGATCGGCATCGACGATTGCAGCACGGACCTGGGACTTCGCGGCATGCCCGTGTTTCGTGGCCTGATCGGGCCGATTCCCGAAGGGGCAAACATCGTGCGTTACGAGTCGCCGGAAGTGTTCGAGTCGATCACGAAGGAATGGGGAACGGGCGGTTCGTCGCGCCGCCGCAGCCGCCGGACGACGCAGGCGTAGCATTGGGCCGCCGCCGATGGCCCGTCTCGGCGAATTTGATAGGCGATAGCATTCGTAGGACGGATTGCAATCCGTCCTACATCGCCGCTAGCACTTGTCAGTCTCATGTAGACAGGGCGCTAGTGCGTGCTCGTGCCGTATCGGGGCGGGTCGCCTTGGAGCGAGATGCCGCCGATGCGACCGTCGCGGCGGACCGTGGGATTCTCGCGGGCGGCGGTGGACGCGGCGGCCGATGCCGGCTGCGCGGTCGCCGGCTGCCCTGTCGCCGGTTGCCCGGTCGCGCGCCCCACGATTTCGCGGCGGATGAACTCCTCGTTTTCGTACCGCATTTTGGTGACGGGTACTTTTACGATCTGTTTTTCGGCCGAGTTCTGTTGCCGCACGATCGGAACGTTTACCGTCTCTTGCCTCGTCTCCCAGCGCGTGACCGGAACCAAGCGGTACTCGTAATACGGCTCGATGAACGGATTCCAGCGGCCTACCAGCACGGGCTGAGTGCGATATTCCGTGATCGGGACATAGACCGTGCGGGTGGTGGGCTGCGACTGGGTCGTGAATGTCGGCCGATGGACTTCGCGGGTCTGTTCGACCCACTGGGTTTCATAGACGGGCCGCGGCACGATGCGCTTGGTTTCGCGGTAGCGGAGGCCGTTCTGGTCGTACTCGGTCACTTCGTCGCCCGCGAGGTCGGCCGTAAGGGCGGGGACGAGGGCCAGGCAAATCACGGCGAGTTTGCAGCGCGACATCATCGTATCTTGCCCTCCGTGGCGAAGTTCCGCTGGCGGGTTGGCGATCCGCGTTGGCCAGCATTGCTGGCGCCAGGCGGCGCGGCGAACCATCACGGTTATCGGAAGGGCCGGCAAGGCCGGTTTAACCGGAAGGGCCCGCGGCGTCAGAGTCTCTCCGGCCGAACGTGGCGGGTCTCCCACCGCGGGGTAAGCGTTGTGATAGAATGGGTGCGAAACTATCGGTATTCCGCAGGGCCGCGAACGCATCGCAGCACGATTTCAGGACCAGGTCGCATGAGCCGTATGCTCGTTTTGCCGGGATTGGTTTGTCCCCAGACGCACCAACCGCTGTCGCACGCCGACGCGGCACTCGTGGACCGGCTCAACGCGGCAGCGACACACGGCCGGTTGAAGTTTCAAGACGGAGAAACCGTCGCCGAGCGGCTCGATGCCGGGTTACTCCGCGCGGACGCTCAGGTTCTTTATCCCGTGATCCGCGGTATCCCGCATCTGACTATCGACCAGGCGATCTCACTCGAACAACTCGACGCGGCCGTTTAAGCAGCGCGCGGAGGCAAATTGATGACGGCGTCTCGTTCGGCAAACCCGGCCCGATTGTGCGACTTGAAGAACAACCAGGAAGCGGACTTCTTCGCCCAGCTTTCGGCGAAGGAAGCGCATACGACGCGCGACGGCAAGCCTTATGTCCGCGTCGGGTTTCGCGATGCCGAACGGGACGTGCAGTTTCCAATCTGGTCCGATTCACCGTGGTACGAACCGTGTCTGAAGTCGTGGAATGTCGGCGATTTCTACAAGCTTCGGGCCGCGTTTCGCGAAACGAGCTACGGGCCGCAGCTTGAGATTCGCCGCGTTCGCCCGGCGACCGACGAAGACGCGGCGGAAGGCTTCGACCGCTGGATGCTGTTGCCGCGCTCGCGGCGCGACGCGGAGTCGATGTACGCCGAGCTTTGTGCGCTGATTCGCGAGCGGATCGCGGACGAGGGCGTGCGGCGGCTCGTGCTGGGAATCCTCGAAGCGCACCGGCCGGCGGTGCTGCGCTGGCCGGCGTCGCTAAGGCACCATCACGCCTATTTGGGCGGGTTCGTCGAACATGCCCTGAGCGTGGTCAGGACGGCCGACTTTCTCGCCACGAAATATCGGGATCAGTATCCGGACCTTTCGCCGCCGCTCGATGCGGACCTCGTCCTTGCCGGCGCCGTTTTGCACGACATCGGCAAGCTGCGCGAACTCGATCAGACTCCCGCCGGCGCCGCGCGCTCGATTCGCGGAAGTCTGCTGGGCCACGTGGTGCTCGGCCGCGACATGGTGCGCGAAGCGGCGGCCGATCCCGACGTCGGGTCGCAGATCGCTCCGGAAAAGCTGTTGCGGCTGGAACACATTCTCGTTTCGCACGAGCGGCAAGCGGAGTGGGGCGGCGTGCGGCCCGCGATGACGCCGGAAGCATTGCTCGTTCAGGCGGCGGACGATCTCGACGCGCGGTTCGACATGCTGCAAGCCGTGCTCTCGGGCGACAAGACGGAGGGGCCGTTCACGTCGAGCAAAAACTTGCTGCAAACGGAGCTGTTCCGCGGCGAGACGGCGAAGCAGGCGTAACTTGGTCGTTGGCCGCAACGAGAGCTCGGGTTGAGTGGCTGTGGGCGGCGAACAGTGGGCAGCGGGCAGATGGCTCAGTCCCCAATTGCCGGGGAAAGCGCCCCCGCGTGGACCGAGCCCAAGTCGAGCTTTACGAGCGCTCGGGACGTGGGGCATAATCCGGTTCTATCTGTTGTCCTCCTTCCTGGTTGCTTTTTTGCGAGATCGAGATGGAGCTTGATTCGAACGCTTGTTCTGCTGCGTCGTTGGTCGCGAGGACCGCCGTGCTCGCCGCCGCGATTCGTCGGTCGCGGTCGCTGGTTGTGTCGGTGTCTTTGACCGCGGGCGCGTTGATCGTGGGGCTTGCGGGCTGCAATACGTCGACGGACACCGACGGCGTCAAGCCAGTTGACGGGACGTCGGTGGAGATCGTGTCCGGCGCCGAGGCGGGCAAGACGATTCTCTTGCAAATGGCGGCGGCGTATCGCAACGCACCGGCCTATCGCGATCGCGGGGAACTGAAGCTGACGGTCCGCAGCCCGAATAGCCCGCACACCGAGACGTGTCCGTATTCGGTCGAATTCGCGCGGCCCAACAAGCTTCGCATCGAGGCATATTCGACCACGCTGGCGAGCGACGGCAAGACGGTGGTCGGCAAGATCGCGTCGCCGGAAACGAACGATTTTCAGGGTCAGGTGCTCGTGCTCGACGCGCCGGCGGAAGTGACCGCCGAGGCCGTCGCGCAGTTCGACGAGGTGTTGCAGCGGGGACTCTCGGGGATCAATGCCTGGCCGATGTCGGCAATGCTACTGCTGTTGGGAGGCCAATTCGAGCAGCAGTTCAAGGCGGCCGAGCGGGTCGCCGTGTTGCCTTCGCAGTCGCTTGAGGGCCGGGATTGCCACGTCGTGCAGATCGAAGACGACGACGGCCGGAGCGTGTGGTGGATCGACAAAGAGAACTCGCTCATGCGGCGGGTCGAGTATTCGGTGAATGGGTTTGCCCAGCAATATAACCTCGTGCCGAGCGAAGTTTCGCTGGTTGCCGACTTCCATGAGGCGGCATTTTCCGCCCCGGCGGACGAACGCTTCTCGCTGGAGATTGCGGAGAACGCCGAGCGCGTGAAGATTCTCGTTCCCCCGCCCGTGTTGCCTCCGGACAAGCTGGTTGGCGAGGCATCGCCGGCGTTTGCGTTCGACACCTTCGGCGGCAAGGATTTCGCCGACAAGGCCGCGGGCAAATTGACGGCCGAAAGCCTGCGGGGGAAGGCGGCGATGTTGCTGCTCACGGCAAATCGCGATGGCCGGGCGCTGGCCGCGCTCGATGCGCTGGCGAAGCAGTATCGCGATCGTAGCGACGTGGCGCTTGTGGCCGTGATTAGCGATTCGCCGGACGAACTGCCGGATGCGGAACTTCGCGCGGCGATGAAAGGGCGTGCTCCCGCGTATACGGTGGCACGGGCGACGAACGCGACGGCGGCGTTCGGGATTCTGTCGCCCTCGGCGGCGATCTTTCTCGGAAAGGAAGGCGTCGTCGAAGACGCGATCCTGCTCGACACGTTCGGCGCGGTGCAGTTCGCTCCCGAGATTTTCGCGACGCTGCTGGCGGACAAGCCTTGGCATCCGCGGGCACTCGGGCGCATTGAGGAAGATCGCCGCGTGTTTGAGAAACAGCTCGTCGTGGCCAAGACGGGACGGGTTGCGCCGGCGGAAGCGGCGCCGCAGATTCCGCCGCGGGAACATCGCCTCGTTTCGCTCTGGAAGCAAGGCGAACTCAAGGAGCCGGGGAACATTCTGGTCGACGAACGCGACGGCAAGACGACGCTGCTCGTGCTCGACGGGCCGCGGACGGTCGTCGAAATCGACGCGGTCGGCAGCGTCGCCACGCGGCACGAGCTGAAGTTGCCGGACGGCGGCGAAATCGGATTCGTCCGCGCGGGCAAGAAGCGCGATGGAACACGGTTTTATGTGGGCAGCCGGTTGTTCTTGCCGAAGGTGTACATCTTCGACGGCCAATGGCGGGTTTCGGCGACGTATCCCGACGGACCGATTCCCGCGAACGAGGACAATCCGGCGGTCGGCGACGTGCTCGTGGCGGACAGCGATCTCGACGGCGGCGACGAGATCGTCGTTGGGTATGCGGGGATCCACGGAGTGCATCTCGTGTCGCCGGAAAGCGTGGGCGTTTGGCGGAACCGGTCGGTGTCGCAGGTTTCGCGATTGGCGACCGGTCCGGGCGAAGACGAGAAGACGCTCGTTTACGCCGCGGCGATCGGCGCTCCGCCGGCAATGTTCGATGGACGCGGGAAAGAATTGGGCCGATGGCCGGCGGAGGCGGCGGGATTGTCGGGCCTGGCGATTTCGCCGCCGCTCGCTACGCCGGTCAAGGTTCCGGCGGGAGAGACAAAGCGGGCGTATCTCGGAATGGCGATGATCCGCAACGACCAGTTTGCCGTCGTGGGGCTGACGCCGAGCGGGCAGGCGCTGTGGCAATACCCGCTTCCGCCGGGCGTTCCCGGGACGCAGGTCGAGGCCGTGACCTGGGGCCGCGCGGTTGGCGAGTCGGACCATTGGACGATCGCCGCACCCGATGGGTCGATTCACCTTTTGGCGGCCGACGGAAATTCGCTCGATTATTTCGCCTTGGGTAGCCTGCTCGCGGGACTGGCGCCGACGACGATCGACGGGAAGCCGGCGCTCGTCGTGGCGAGGAAGAGCGGCGGCGTCGAGGCGTTTCGGCTGGAAAAGGCGGAGACGATTCGGCCGGCGGAGTGAAGGGCGCGCGGCGCGGAAGGCGCGGGGGAGGTGATTGAGGGCCGCGTTTTTTGGGCGTTTTTTTGAGGCGTTTTTCGCTCGCATCCGGCCGTTGACATGCTCTCGGGCTAGCCCTATTATGCTGAATTCCCAACTCGGTTCGGGAGCGCTGGCGGTATTGCTGCGATTTCCCATTCGCGGGGCGTGCGGGGGCGTGTAGCGCTCGCCGGATAGCCTTGCCTTCGAAGCCACACGAAAGAGTCGGTCATGGCCGTTCCCAAGAGACGCACGTCGAACCGCCGGTCGCGTACCCGCCGGGCGCACCATTTCATCACGCCGAAGCAGTTGCAGAACTGTCCTCGCTGCGGCGAGATCAAGCCGTCACACGTGATCTGCCCGAAGTGCGGCAGCTACATGGGGCGGACGGTGGTCGAGATGGGCGAGGAATAGGTGAAGGTTCAAGTTTCAAGTATCAAGGCTCAAATAAGGCTTAAGGCATTAGTCAAGACCTGGTCGAGCCTTAACCAGCCATTGACCTTGAGCCTTGAATATTATTTGAGACTTGAAACTTAGACCTTGAGACTTCTCCCGTGTCCAAGCTCGCCTGTCTATTTCCGGGGCAAGGAGCGCAGAGCATTGGCATGGGCCGCGCTTTGCTCGAGGCTTGGCCGGACGCTCGCGGCATCTTCGAACGGGCGAGTTCCGTTCTCGGTTACGACCTGCTGGCCGTTTGCCTCGATGGGCCGGCGGAACGGCTCGATTCGACGGCGGTGAGCCAGCCGGCGATCTTCGTGACGAGCATCGCGGCGCTCGAATGGCTGCGGTCGACTTCGCCCGATGTCGTGACGGGCTTTCAGGGGGCGGCCGGGTTGAGCTTGGGCGAGTACACGGCGCTGGTGTTCGCGGGCGTGATGGAATTCGAGGCGGGGCTGGGCGTCGTGCAGCAGCGCGGCGAAGCGATGCAGGCGGCGGCCGATGCAGCGGCAAGCGGCATGGTCAGCTTGCTTGGATTGGAGGTCGAGCAGATCGACGCGCTGGTCGAGCAAGCCCGCGGCGACGACGTGCTGGTCGTGGCGAACTACCTTTGTCCCGGCAACACGGTCGTTTCGGGTTCGCTTGCCGCTTGCGAGCGCGTGGCGAAAGCGGCGAACGCGGCCGGGGCGATGAAGGTGATACCGCTCAAGGTGGCCGGGGCGTTTCACAGCTCGCTGATGCAGCCGGCTGTCGAGAAGCTGTCGGCGGCGCTCGCCGATGTGCCGATGAACCGGCCGCGCGTGCCGGTGGTGTCGAACGTCGATGCCCAGCCGCACGACGACCCGGAGGAGATTCGCGCCTTACTGGTGCGGCAGGTCGTCGAGCCGGTCCGCTGGGAGGCGTCGATACGGTATCTGCTCGACGGGGGCTTCGACCAGTTCTATGAAATCGGCCCGGGCACGGTGCTCAAGGGGCTGCTCAAGCGGATCAATCGGAAGACGCCGTGCGAGACGGTCGTCGTTTGACACGATTTCGAAACACGGAGACGCGGAGACACGGAGGAGATGCAAAAGGCAGAATGCAAAATGAAAAAAGAAGAATGAAAAATGAATGGCTGGCTATTCGACGGCATTCTTCATTTTGCATTCTGCATTCTGCACTCACTGCCGCACATTCTCGCCACAGGGGCCACTGCCATGTCCAACGCCGCTTCGTCCGATCTTAGCGTGAATCTTTCGGGGCAAGTCGCGCTGGTTACCGGCGCTTCGCAGGGCATCGGGCGGGCGATCGCGCTGCGGCTCGGCGCGGCGGGGGCGAAGGTGGCTTGCATTGCTCGCAATGCCGAGAAGCTCGCGGCGACCGTGGAGGCGATCAAAGCGGCCGGGGGCGAAGCCGAAGCCTGGTCGTGCGACGTGAAGAGCGGCGAAAGCGTGCAGAAGACCGTCGAGGCCGTGGTCGAGCGGTTTGGGCGGCTCGATATTCTGGTCAACAACGCCGGCGTCACGCGGGACACGCTCATTCCGCGGATGGGCGACGACGAGTGGAACGACGTGCTCGATACGAACCTCCGCGGCGCGTTCTTCTTCACCCGCGCGGCGACGCGGCCGATGATGCAACAACGTTACGGGCGGATGATCAACATTTCGAGCGTCTCGGGCTTGATCGGCAACCCGGGGCAAGCGAACTATTCGGCGTCGAAGGCGGGTCTGATTGGGTTTACGCAGACGGTTGCGCGGGAACTGGCCGGGCGGAAGATCACGGTCAACGCGGTTGCTCCCGGCTTTATCGAGTCGGATATGACCGCGGCCCTCGGCGACGTGGTGATGGAGGAAGCGAAGAAGCGGATTCCGGCAAAGCGGCTCGGCAAGGCGGAGGAAATCGCCGATGCGGTGCTGTTTCTGGTTAGCGGGGCGGCGGGGTATATCACGGGGACGACGCTGGTGGTGGATGGCGGGATGACGTGCTGACACTAACGAACCTATTTAATCTCTGGCTCGGGCGGCACAACATGCCTGATTCGATCGATTCGCGCGAGTAATCCTTCCATTTCATACTGCACGAACGCGCCTTTGTTCATCAACAACACTTCATCGGCAGAGTACACGGGATAGCGCACGCCATCGTCACCCTCGCAGAATTTTTCTTCGATGTGGTGCGGATAGCGATGTTGCCATGCATGGACAGCTTTCTCAGCCGATTCATCGCCGGTCTCTAGCAATGCTGCGCGAACTTCCGCGGTCACCTCTTGCGAATCGGATTCCGACAAGATTCTTAGCAATTCCTGTCGACTCCACGGCGCGTTAATAAGCGCAAGGCCTGCCGCTACTTCTATTCGGCACATCGGAACTTCGCAGGCGAGCCCTCTACGGACGAGAGGCAAAGCCAGTTGCGGCGCGAATTCAAGTGCCAACCAAACTGCTTCCGGAATGTCGGTTCGCTGTGCATCAACGAGGCGCGGAATGGTCTCCGAATGGCGGAAGCCGTGTTGGATCAAAAACTTGAGGCAACGCATCCAATTTGGCGGTGCAGGAACAACATGTCGCGGACTCAGACGCTTGAATAGCTCAAAGATTTCGAGACACCAACGAGGATCGCCGAGTTGAGCAATTATCTCCAAGGCCGCGAGAATTAGCTGGCTTCGATCGCTCCGCAGAATCGCACTCAGGAAGTTGTCGAGGTCGGGGTCGCGCAAATCTGCCATCGCGCGCAAAGCATCGGCCGAATATATCGAACGGTCAAGCGCATTTCGCAGCCGCCCGAACCTCAGTTCGCGACAATGCTTCGCGCGAGGGCCAGTTATCGCGGCAAGTTGATGATTGCTATGGGCAATGGCATCGGCGGCCGGCCAGTCGCCGATCAGCGCAGCCAGCCATAAACGGTTCCGTTCATCGTTCCATGCTGAGCCAAAGATCAAGAATCGATCCCCAGCATCGACGATTTCTTCCGCAAGCCGAAAGGCGTGCGTATCGGACCCTTCCTTGCAAACAAGTGCGCCAGCTTCAATTAAGTCGCTAATGGAGATATTAACGGTGCGTCGCGACGGATGCAGACTGCATAGTTGCTCCTCCGGCACTTGCGGACATCGCAACGATTCAAGAAAGTTCATGTAGATGTACGCATCAAAGTATTCCGCGGAGTTCTCAAAAAAATCCACGTCAATGGACTCACCACTGACCTTGTGGCGAAGGCAGCACCCGATGCCGTGGAATTCATACTCCCACTCGGGAATCCCAGGGACGCTGCCGCGGTCGGGCAGATGCCGCGGATGAGCGAACGCTCCTCTTGATGCGAGCCTGGCAGTATCTCCACCTAGGCGGGTGCGAACGACTTCCGCGACCCACTTCTGTCGCTCACGATGTCGAATTAGGCTGAGTAGCGTCCACGTATCCCACGGCGAAGGCAGTGCCCCGACCGCGGGCAACGCTCGCAGCGCCACTTCGATTTCCCTTACGTCGGGATGTTCGACGTCGGCCAGTGCGGCAATCAGTGATGTTATTGTCGCGTCCACTTTGATACGTCACATGCAGGCGGAAATCTGGGCAGTCGTAACCCCTTACCGATGTTTTTCGAAAGTGCCGATTCAGTACCTCCTGTGCCGTCCGACTAAAGAGCAAAACCAACGAACCGCGCTCGGCACGCCGAATCGTAGGCGATGCGCATTCTTCGCTCCTTCGGATAGAACTGCACGCAGGCGGTGGTGTTCCAGTAGTCGCTGTGCATGCACGGCGTGCAGGCGGAGGGTTGGTTGTGGGGGCCGTGGTCGGACATGAGGGTTTGGAGGTTGTCGGCGTCGAACTGGCCGGTTTGGGCGAGTAGTTCGGCGAAGCGATCGTCGCGGCGGTCGGAGGATTCCAGGACGCGGCGGCCGCGGAGCGGTTTGGGGACGCGCTGGGAATAGTATGCGTTCGGCGGGGCTTCGATCTGTTGCATCGCCGCGGTGGCGTAGGAGTTTGAGTGGCAGAGGACGTCTTCGCCTGCGCTTGCGCGGCGGATGGCGGTGTGGTTGCTCGATAGCTCGACCGACGCGATGTCGCCCTCGGCGTCGGCGAGCATCAGCAGGCCCGCGCCGTTGCGGCGGTGGTTCGCGATGAGCGTCGCCGCTTCGTCGACGGTCGCGCAATGGGCGAGCGCGGCGCTAATCGCCATTGAAATCGTCGCGGCGGCCAGGCCCGGGTCCATCGCGTAGGCGTAGTTGTACGCGATGCACAGCCCGTGTTCGTTGATGCCGTCGATCGCGCCGGCGAGTGGGGCGGCGGTGAATTCGATCGAGCGAAAGCCGTTGTCGGGGCGGCACTGGCGGAGGATGTAAAACGGCTGGACGAGCGGCAGGTAATCGAAATTGCGGGCGACGATCGTGTTGCCATCGCGCGTGCGGCAGCCGCGAACCGCCACGGCCGAGCAGGCCGACGCAACGCTCGCAGCCGCTTCCATCCGGGCGGCCTGCGCGAGATTGCCCGAGAGCGAACACATGAACGCTTCGAGTCCGTTGAGCAGATACAGCGCATCGAGCCGCATCCGCGATCCGGCGGCGATGCCGGCAAGCCGCGCGGCCGACTCCGGCGCGTCGCGGTGCACGGCCGCTTCGAGCGCCGCCCGCGCCCGCCGCTGGGCCGATCGCAAGAAGAGCGGATAGGGCAGCCAGCGCGGTTGGAGCAAGCGGAACGCTTCGAGTTCGGCGAGCATCCGCCGCGAACCGGCGATTCGGTCGCGCAGGGCTTCGCCTTGAGCGTAGCCCATCGCCCGCGGCGATCCGGAAGCGACAACGTCGATTTTGGGCGTCATGCGAATCTCGATTCGAACCCGTTTGGCGCTTCTTGATCGTGCGTGAAGTTGGGTCGGTTGTTTTTTAACGCAGAGGGCGCAGAGGTCTCGCGGAGGGCGCGGAGAAGAGTTTTAACGGAGGAAGTGGGAGCGCGATAGTCGGTACTTCAATCGTTCGCGACGATCTCAGATTGGGAATCCTCTCTGCACTGCTAACAGTCCAAGTCTTCGCATCCTGATGAGATTTCTCGTTCCACACATGCGGAAGTAAGAGGGCCATCGGCAAAACCGGAGGAAAACTCATCCACAGATTGCGCAGATGGCCGCTGATGAATGGCGTTCGACGCGATCCTTTCTCATCTGCGAACTTCTGCGCCATCTGTGGATGGTTATTTGGTTGTGGCCACTCGCCACTCTGCGTCCTCTGCGCAATCCTCCGCGTCCTCTGCGCTAAAAAATCAACCCGCTTGTTTTCCCTCAAGGCACCCGCCGAAAAAGCAAACGCCACGCGGCCCGGGGCGAGCGCGCGTGGCGTTCATTGTTGACTTAAACTGCATCCATCGCAAATGGTCTTACGCGTCGAGCGTGTAGCCCTTGCGGTATTCGGGCTTGATGATGTGGGCGACTTCGGGGGCGTTCTTGGCCTTGAGTTCCTTGGCGTCCCACTCGATCTTCTTGCCCGGCGTTTCCTTTTCGGGCGCGGCCCAAACGGCGAGATTGCCCAAGAGGATCGTTTCGGTGAGCGGGCCGGCGTAGTCGGGGAAGTTCGACATCGGCTGTTCGCCGCCCTTGATCGCCAGGGTCCACTCGTCGAAGTGGCCGGGCGACTTGGGATAGTCGGCGGCTTCCTTTTCGAGATCGCCGATCACGCTGAACTCGGCGCCGTAATCGTCGGGCGAGTAAATCTTGCCCTTCTCGCCGATGACGAGCGCGCCGCTGCCCTTGGGATCCTTGCCGTCAAAGAGTTCCTTCGGCGGGCGCTTGCCGCCGTCGTACCACGTAAACGTCAAGGCCGGGCGGCTATCGGTCGCGCCGAACTCGAACGTGATGATCGACCACTTCGGATAGCTGTCGCCGTTGTGGCCGGAGGTCGTCGCCTGCACGGAAATCGGGTCGCGCAGGTTCAGGCCCATGAACGGCATGTTGACCGTGTGGCAGGCCATGTCGCCCAAGGCGCCGGTGCCGAAATCCCACCAGCCGCGCCAGGCGAACGGATGATAGCCGTTGCCGAACGGCCGTTCCTTCGCCGGGCCGAGCCATTCGTCCCAGTGCAAGTGAGCCGGCGGTGTCGCGGCGGCAGGTCGCTCGCCGCCTTGCGGCCAGATGGGGCGATTCGTCCAGATGTGCACTTCGTGGACCTTGCCCAGAAAACCCTTCCTCAAGAGCGCGGCGGCATGGCGGAGGCCGCTCATCGACGTGCCCTGGTTGCCCATTTGCGTGGCGAGCTTCTTCTCGCGGGCGACCTGGCCCATCAAGCGGGCTTCGTAGATCGTGTGCGTCATGGGCTTCTGGCAGAAGCAGTGCATGCCCATCCGCATGGCCATCAGCGCCGCGGGCGCGTGGCAATGGTCGGGCGTGCTGACCGTGACCGCGTCGATGTTCTTGGCGTTCTCTTCGAGCATCTTGCGGAAGTCGGCGTATTGCTTGGCGTCTTTGAAGCGGTTGCCGCCGCCGCGAAGCGTGTTGTCGTCGACGTCGCAGATGGCGACGACGTCGCCGCGGCGCCCGGCGTCGTCGGAGTCGCTCGAACCCTTGCCACCCACGCCCACGCACGCGAACCGAATCTTCTCGTTGGGCGATTTGCTGTCTTGAGCCTGGAGTCCGGCGGCCGCGAAGTAGCCGGCGCCGATTGTAGCGGCCGTGGTCTGCATGAACCGACGGCGATGAACGTGTTTGGACATGGTTCGCGCGCTCCTCGAAAACTTGAGAGAAGGTGGGAGAATAAATGGGCAGGAACCGCAAGACGCCGGCGGATCGCGACGTCGGCCATACTGACGCTACGCACCAACACGGCCCCGGGATCGTCGCGGCGAGCAAATGCGGCCGGAATCGCCTTACGATAGCGTCCGCCGGTCGGCGACGCAAGTTTTTCCGGGGAAAGGTTTTGGAGGCGCAAGCCGGTTCGTTGTCGGACGTTTGCACGGCGAGTAAAATGCCGTTGGCAATCCCCCTTTCTGGCAGGCTCGGACCGGATTCTTGCGGCCGCGACGCATGCGGCAGGTTCGTGGTAGTTCGATGGAATCGCAGACGCTAACGGCGAAGGAGCGGCAGCATCTGGAGGAGATTCTGGATCGCTTCGATCGGGCGCTCAAGGATAGCCGGGCTGGGTCGCTTCCTTCGGCGGACGAGTTTTTGGGCGACTATCATGGCAGCCAGCTCGAATATCTGCGCAAGGAGATGGATCTCGTCCGGCGCGAGGTCGTTCGCGGCGAGTACGTGAAGATGCGGCGGCTCGGCGGCGGGGGGATGGGCGAGGTGTTTCTGGCGCGGCACGTGGCGCTGGGCCGCGAGTTCGCCCTCAAGGAGATCAAGCTCGAATGCCTGCGGAACAGCGATCGCGCGGAGTTCGAGAAGCGCTTTCGCCGCGAGATCGAGGCCTGCGGGCGGCTCGAGCATCATCCGAATCTGGTCAACGTCACCAACACGGGCACGAGCGACGACGGCGTGCCGTACCTGGTGATGGACTATATCGAAGGGCTGGACCTCAAGCAGGTCGTCGAGCGGTGCGGGCCGTTGCCGTCGGCCGTTGCGGCGCGGATCGTTCACGACGCCGCCGCGGGACTTGCCCATGCGCACGAAAAGGGCCTCGTGCATCGCGACGTCAAGCCGTCGAACATCATGATCTCGAAGCACGGCGTGGTAGTCGTGCTCGATCTGGGATTGGCCCGCGTGATCGAGTCGGATCGGCAAGCGTCGGTCGTGTCGATGCCGGGTTTGGTGGGCAGCTTCGACTATATGTCGCCGGAGCAATGCCGCGAAGAGGAGCACGTGGATTTGCGGGCGGACATCTACGCGCTCGGCTGCACGCTGTATTTCCTGCTTGCGGGCGAACCGCCGTTTGCCGCGGCGAAGTCGATTTTTCAGAAGCTCAACGCGCATCAACAAGACGCGTTGCCGCCGCTCGCGCGAAGCGACGTCGATCCGACGCTGATCGCGGTGATGGAACGGATGACGGCCAAGGACCGCGGCGAGCGGTATGCCAGGCTCGGCGAAGTCGTCGCGGCGCTGCGGCCGCTGGGTCGGGACGTGCAGCTCGACGTGCTCGTCAAGCATTCACCCGAGCGGATCCGCGAAACGATCGAGTCGGAAAGCCACTCGACGGTTGCGTACCAGACGCGGCGGGTAACGAACACGCGGACGGAAGGGGCGCTCGGGGTTTTGCTCTCGCGGCCGGCGGAGGGTTCGGCCGGGAGTTCGCGATTCGGCTCGGCGACGCGGGTGTTGCGGAGGCAATTGACGCGGCGGCGCTTTCTGGCGATCGGGGCGCTCGGCGCCGTCGGCGCGGCGACGGCGGGGGGCATCGCCTGGTCGCGACGACGCGCGGCGGCCGCCGATTTTTTCGGATCGCTGCCGGGACTCAACGGGCGGTGGTGGTTCGACGAAGTGCCGTGGTTCCTGCCGGACGTGCGGTGGCATCTGTCGCAGTCGCTCGGGTTCTGGTCGGGATTCGGCGAACTTGCGGCGGCGGCGAATTCGGGCGACGTGCCGGCGTTTTATGAATTGCTGCGAACGACGATCGAAGAATCGCAGCAAGCGTGGCCGGAAGAAACGCGATCACGGTTTCGGCTGCTCAAGGCGTTCAATCCGGAGAAGCTCACGGAGGAAGCGGTCAGCGACGTGATGAATCAGATCGCGTCGCAGCTTACGGAGAAACAGGCCGAAGCGGCGCTCGACGGCGCCCAGTGGCATCTGCTCGCGATTATGCGCCGTCAGCACGACGAGTTCGCCGACGCGGCGACGGCGTACGAGTCGGCGCTGGCGGCGTATCAAGGCGAAGGGCGACACGGTCTGGCGGCGCTGTGTCTTTCGGATTGGGGGCAATTGCGGTTGCAGGAGCGCAAACCGGCGCTGGCCCAGGAGAAGTTCAATCGGGCCCGCGAGATTCTGTTCCAGCAATCGCAAACGCCGCGCGAGGTCTTGCGGCTGTTCGAGCTGGATTCGCTCTGCGGCGAAGCGGATGCGCACCGCGGTTACAACAACTGGGAGCGCGCGCGGGAACATTTGGAGCGGGCGGCGCCGATCGCGGCGGCGCTGCCGGAAAGTCATCCGCTGCGGGCGTTCTTCCACGAGCGGAGCGGTTTCTATCATCTCGACGTGTGGCGCGTCGATCGGGCGAAGCGGGAGTTCGCGACGGGACTGGCGATTCGCGAGCAGAACGATCGCGACGGCAACGAGCGGGCGGTGCATTTCGTGTGGTGGAATCGCCAAGGGCAAGCGATGGCCGATTTCTATCTCGACGACGCGGCGGCGTGCGTCGACGCGATCGAAAGCCTGCTTCCCGAAGGCATGGCCGAGACGACGCACAACTTTACGGATCGGCAGATCCGCGAGTTGCGGGCGCGGCAGCCGAACTTGCTTGAGCGGCTGGCGGACGCGAAATGGATCGACCCGGACACGCGGCGGGACGCGGTGGGACATTTGACGAGCGCGGTGCGGATTGCCGAAGACGTGGATAACTTCCGCGCGGACGGGCGGTGGACGATTCTGGTGCGGCTTAAGTTCAAGTTGGCGCTGCTGTCGCTGCTCGTCGGGGATGGGGCAGGGGCACGGAAGACGTTTGCGGACGCCGAGCGCGAGGCGGCCGACTTCGCCAAGGAGGGCGTTGTGGCCCGGTCCGCGCGCACGGGACGCAGCGGCCGGCCGCCGAGCTTCGACGCGACGCAGAAGATCGCAGCGGCGTGCCTCGATTGGCAGTCCGGCGGCGGGGAAACAAAGGACACCGGCATGCGGCGGTTGCTGGATCAGTTTCACCGGCAACCGGCGGACGTTTTGCGGGACGAATTGCAATTGCTGCTGTTCGTCGGCCAATGGTTTCTCGAAATGCCCGACGGAGCGATGGACGCCGAGACGAAGCGAAAGCTCGCGCAGGGGCTTCACCGGCAGTGCGCGATTCGGCCCAAGGATGATCCGGTCGGCGAGGAAGAGGCGGGAGGTTGGCAATTGCCGAGGTTGCTGGCGCGGTATCGCGAGCTGGCGGGGAAGTACGTGCGTTAGCATCCGGCGCTTGGGCCGATGAACTTGTGCCTTGAACACGGAGAGCCAGCGCGGTGCGCGGCCGCGACGAAAAAACGAGCGGGTTCGCTTTTTAACGCAGAGGTCGCGGAGGATGCGCGGAGGTCGCAGAGTGACCAATCGGCCACAACCAAACATTTTGTTGAAACACGGAAATTACAGCAGGCCATAGGCGGTCAGCGTTGCCCTTAGCTTTGCTTCTTCGGTTTGCGAGAGCGGGGTCATGGGGAGGCGCATTTCGCCGGTGTCGCGGCCGAGCATTTTCATGGCGGCTTTGATGGGGATGGGGTTCGTGGAGAGGGAGAGCATGTCGCGGCAGAGGGCGAAGAGCTTGCAGTGATGGCGTTGGGCTTCGGCGAGGTTGCCGGCGTCGAAGGCGTTGAGCAGCGCGAGCATGTCGCCGGGGACGATGTTGCCGACGACCGAGATGACGCCGCGGCCGCCGAGAGCGAGCAACGGGAGCGTGAGGCTGTCGTCGCCGCTGAGCAGCGTCAGGTCGGTGTGGTTGATGATCTGCGACGCCTGATCCATCGAGCCGGTCGCTTCCTTGACCATCGTGATGTTCTTTAGCTCGGCGAGGCGGATGATCGTTTCCGGCTCGATGTTCTTGGCCGAGCGGCCGGGGATGTTGTAGACGCAGATCGGGATGTCGACCGCTTCGGCGAGGGCTTTGTAGTGCTGATAGAAGCCTTCTTGCGTGGGCTTGTTGTAATAGGGCGAGACGACGAGCGCGGCGTCGGCCCCGTTTTTGGCGGCGGCTTTGGTGAGGCGGAGGGCTTCGGCCGTGCTGTTCGAGCCGGTGCCGGCCATGACCTTGACGCGGCCTGCGGCGGCTTCGATGAACGCGGCGATCACGCGATCGTGCTCTTCGTGCGAGAGCGTGGGCGACTCGCCGGTCGTGCCGACAGGGACGAGGCAAGTCGTGCCCGCGGCGATTTGGAATTCGACGTGTTCTTTGATCTTGGCGTAGTCGACCTCGCCGTTCTTGAAGGGCGTGACGACGGCGACGGACAGGCCGGCGAAGGCTTCGGCGCGGGTTTTCATGGGGATTCCGAGCGAGTCTGGATTGTTTCTCGCGGAATCTGAGATTCGAAATTTGAGATTTCAGATCTCAGATTTGAGCAATCGTGATTTTGAGCGGATTGTCGGCGAAAGGATTCGCCTCCTACAAACGCGGCACGCTAACCTCTAACCTCTAACCTCCAACCTCCAGCAGTTTCCTCATATCCCGCACGGCCCTCTCGAACCCGACCATGATGGCCCGGGCGACGATGCTGTGGCCGATGTTGAGTTCGTGCATGTGGGGGATTTCGGCGATAGGGCGGACGTTGCGGTAGGTGAGGCCGTGGCCGGCGTGGAGGGTCATGCCGAGGTCGGTGATTTGTTTGCCGGCCTTACGGAGCGTTTCAAATTCGGCTTGCTGGGCTGGTCCGGGGGTTGCGCCGGCGTACTGGCCCGTGTGGAGTTCGACGGCTTCGACGCCGAGCTTGCTGGCGAGGTCGATTTGTCTGGGCTCGGCGTCGAGGAACAGGCTGACGCCGATGCCGGCGGCTTTGAGTTGGTCGACGGCGCGGGCGACGGCGGCGCGATGGCGAACGACGTCGAGGCCGCCTTCGGTCGTGACTTCTTCGCGGCGTTCGGGGACGAGGGTCGCCTGGTCCGGGTGGACTTCGCAGGCGATAGCGACGATATCTTCGGCGGCGGCGAGTTCGAGGTTCAGCTTGACCGTGACCGACTCGCGGAGGATGCGGAGGTCGCGGTCCTGGATATGCCGGCGGTCTTCGCGGAGGTGCAGCGTGATGCCGTCGGCGCCGCCGAGTTCCGCGAGCGCGGCCGCCCAGACAGGGTCAGGCTCGTTGGTGCGGCGAGCCTGCCGGACGGTCGCTACGTGGTCGATATTGACGCCGAGAAGGGCCATGAGGGGAATGATACACGTGGTGCGGTTGACGGGAAATGGGCGAGCTCAGCGTTTCACGCATGCTTGCTCTGGTGCCAATGTTTGTGATGAGCGATGATTGGATGCGGCAATGGCCTAACGATTCTTGCACTATCCCACCGGAGCGTTGGGATGAATGACGATACGCAGCCGGATTCTATGCCAGATGAAAACGCCGCAGGGCGGGCTTGGTTCCACGAATACGTAAACCGCCTCGACGCGCAACCGTCCGACCTGCCGCTTCGCTGCCCGTGTTGTGGTTACAAGACGCTTGGCGAGCGTGGCGTTTTCGAGATCTGTCCAGTTTGCGCTTGGGAGGATGATGGGCAGGACGACTACGATGCCGACGTCGTTCGTGGTGGTCCAAACAAATCGCTCAGCCTTACCCAAGCAAGAATAAAATACCGACAATCTGGCTATTGCGCTGAGCATATGCGCGATTACGTTCGGCCGCCATTGCCGGACGAATCTCCCTAGCCAGCTTCGGATCTCTTGTTGGGCTTGCGGAGTAATACCAGTGCCGTGCCGTTTGACGTAGCGGCGTGTTCCGTTCATCATTCATCGCTCATCAATCATCGTTCATCACTTGCCTTTCCTGCCCTCACCACTTGCCCGCCTGTCCCGCATGTCCGCCATCGACGATCTCTTCGCCCGCCTCCGACTTGAGGGCCGCAAGGCTTTGATGCCGTTCGTGACGGCGGGCGATCCGGATTTGGAGTTTACGGGGGCGGTGCTGCGGGAAGTGGTTTCACGCGGGGCGGCGCTTTGCGAGGTGGGGATTCCGTACAGCGACCCGATCGCAGATGGGCCGGTGATTCAGGCTTCGTATACGCGAGCGCTTGCAAAGAAGGTCAAGCTGGCGGAAATCTTGCGGATGCTCGGCGGGGTGGCGCCGATGCTCGCGGCGCCCGTGGTGACGATGGTCAGCTATGCGATTATCTATCGGCATGGCCTCGCGCGGTATGTGGACGACGCGCAGGCGGCCGGAGCGGCGGGGGCGATCGTGCCGGACTTGCTCGTCGAGGAGTCGGCGGAGCTCGTGAAGGTGTGCCGGGAGCGGGATTTCAGTTTGGTCCAACTCGTCACGCCGACCACGCCGCGCGAACGGGCGGTGCGCATTGCCGAGAACACCACCGGGTTCATCTATTACGTCTCGGTGACCGGGATTACGGGCGAGCGGACGGAGTTGCCGCCGAAGCTGCTCGACGACGTGGCGTGGCTCCGCGGGCGGACGCCGCTGCCGGTTTGCATTGGGTTTGGAATCAGCAAGCCGGAGCACGTGCGGCTGCTTGCGCCGGTGGCGGATGGGCTGATCGTGGGATCGGCGATCGTGCGGCGGATTGCGGAGGCGGCGACGCGACCGCGGGAGGCGGTGATTAAGGAGGTCGGGGATTATGTGTCGGAGTTGATTGCGGCGCTCGGCTAGTTGTACCAAGCGTGGCGACGGCTCACTTGCGATTCAGCGACGAACCGGAATGCGGCCGGCTGGTTCTTTAACGCTGAGGGCGCAGAGGTCGCGCAGAGGACGCAGAGAGGATAACTGGAGGCGGCGACGACTCGACGTGGTCTTGTCGCACGGATTCGCGGAGGTTTCGGAGAGCTACTTTCTTGCAGGCCTGAGGCATCAATGCTTTACCTGAATATCTTGCTGACCGTCAACGACGACGCTGACATCGAAACGGTGCGCGGCTTGCTCGCCGAGCAGGCTCGGCTTTCGCGGTTGGAGCCGGGGTGCGTGCAATTCGATGCTTATCAGTCGAACGCCGATCCGAGGCGGTTTTTGCTGCACGAGCGGTGGGAGTCGCAGACGGCGCTGGATGAGCACCGCAAGGCGACGGCGTACACGACGCTCTATCAGCCGCAGGTGCTGCCGCGGGTGACGCGGGAGGCACATCCGTCGACGCTGTTGGGATGAGTCCAATGTTCGTGAGCGGGCGGCGAATAGCATGTTGGCGAGGGAAGTTTTAAGTATCAAGACTAAAATAAGGCTGAAGGCTTAAGACTGAAGGCTGAAGGCTGAAGGATTGGCGGGGATTTGGCGGCGTTTCGGAGATTTTGGGTGGAAAGTGAGCCACTTGTTTGGTATGAGTGAGGGTCGCGGGATTGGGGCTCGCGGGAGAGGGTGTGCGTAGGGCGGTTGGTCGCTTTGGAATTGAGATATTTTGCAGGTCGGAGTTGATGCGTCGCAGGGCGATGACTTGGCCGCGAACCGCCCCGGCCGGTCGGGGGAGTTTTTAAACGTTGATCCTGGGGCCCCCCAGGAGTTTGTTAAATAACCTCAGCGTCTCGGGGGCCGCCAGGGCGCTTCCGGGATCGGAGTGCGCGCTCTTATTGGGCAGGCGAATACTGGCCTAGGCCCTGGAGCGGGCGGGAATAGAATAGGGCGATTCGATTTTTTCACGCTGAGGGCCGCTGTCGTGCCGGAACCAGTCACTAAGCACCGGACCGCCGCCGAGCCTGCCGATGCGGGCGACGCGTTCTCGATCGACTTGCGGGATCGGACGCTGGCCGCGTTTTTTGCGTGGCTGCTGCCGGGTGCGGGGCACGCTTATCAGCGCCGCTGGGGCAAGAGCGTCTTGTTTTTCAGTTGCATCATGGGGACGTTCCTGTTCGGGATGTACCTGGGCGACTGCAAGGTCGTGTATGCGTCGTGGGGCACGACGCCGGACGAGCGGCGGCTGCCGTATTTCTTGCAGGTCGGCGTGGGGCTGCCGGCGATGCCGGCGCTGGTGCAGGCGAACGTTGCGTCGCGGCCCTTCGGGTCTTTCATGGCGCCGCCGAGATTTCCTGGGCCTGGGGAGGGGAACTTTCGGGCCCGCGAGCTGCCGAACGGGGAGTTCGAGTATCACAAGGACGAGCTTGCGTATTGGAACCTGTCGATCGAGGATTTCGAGCTGGGGACGGTGTATACGATGATCGCGGGGCTGCTCAACGTGCTGGCGATTTACGATGCGTGGGCGGGGCCGGTGATGCTTTTGCCGGGCGATCCGAAGAAGCGGAAGAAGGAAGGCGAGGAGGGGGACAAACCGAAAGAAGATGAGGCGCGTTCGCGAACGTGAAGATGCCTGGCGAAGTTCAGTTGGTTCTTTTCTCAACGCAGAGGGCGCGGAGGTCTCGCAGAGGGCGCAGAGTGGCCAATTCGCCACAGCCGAAGAACGATCCACAGATGGCGCAGATGCTCACAGATGAAAAGTACACGGAGGATGTCGAACATTTGCGATCATCTGCGGATACGTCCTGTTTGGAGTTATCATCGTTGCATTCCACGAGTCGCGAATCTTTTCAGGACAGGGAGATTCAGAGCGCTAGCGGTGCAGAGGATTCGCCTGTTGCGGGTATGAAATGATCCGCAGATGACGCCGATGGCCGCAGATTTTTTTTTTTTGCGCGGTACCGAACGGAATTCGTGAACGGGTTGGGAATCGTAGAATGGTCCGTGAACGAGCGGCGTAGACGGCGGTGCGGCACACGTTCGGATTGCTCGAACGCAATATGGGTACAGATCGCATAAGGACGCGAGCCGGTGACCGCCGCTCGTTCATACGTTCTTGAGGCATAGCTATGTCCGACATGATCCTCATTGCAACTTCCGCGGCGAAGCTTTGGCATTTGGTGCCGTTGCTTACGGCGGTGAGTCTGGTTTATGCGGCCACTCGGCACGAGGAGTTGGGGCCGATCGCGGGACATGCGGCGCGGTTTGCGATTTGGATCGTCGTGTTCATGGCGATCGTGTTTGGGGTGATTCAGGGGATTGAGTGGATGATGTAGGGAGGAGGATCGAGGATCGAGGATCGAGGGAGGAGGATCAAGGATCGAGGATCGAGGGGCTATAGGCCCTCGACGAGGACTTCGTCGAGTGGCGGCGGCGGTTCTCCTTGCTTGGCGGCTTCGCGGGCGGATTGGATGTGGGCGAGGAGTTTTTCGGTTACGTCGCGGCAGCGGGTGGCTACGTCGTTGACTTCCCAGCGGTCATCGGGTTTGACGTAGAGCTGGGTCCGCGTCGGCGATTGGCGGAGGCGCCAGGCGGGGGTGGTGATGGCCGATTCATCGCCGCCGCGATGGACGACGCGATCGCGCCACGGGCCGCTTTCTGTTTCAACCAGCGGCATGAGGCTGGCGACGCGGGCGGCGGTTTGCTCGGCGGAAAGCGGCGGCGTGGGGACGCGGCAGGCGTCGCAGAGCGTCGGGACGAGATCGGCGTGCGTCGCGAGCTGCGGCAGGCGAAGGGTCGCGTGGGCGTCGCCGGGGAAGCGGAGCACGAGCGGGACGTGGAGCAGTTCTTCGTGGAGCGGGGCGCGGTCGAGGCCGACGGCGCCGTGCTCGCCGAGGGGAAAGCCGCGGACGCCGACGAGGACGACGAGGGTGTTTTGGTCGAGGCCCGATTCGGCGAGCAGGTCGTCGAGGGCCGCGAGGCATTCATCGAGGACGGCGACTTGGGCCGCGTAGGCGGCGCGGAGGCCGAGCAGTTCGTCGGGGTCGACGTCGGGCGGAAGGCGCCGCGCGGGGAACACGAGATCGCGCGGCGGGTCGGGATCGTCGTCGTCGAGGATCGAGCGGCGGAGTTCGTACGGTGCGTCCCAGGCGGCGTTCATGCCGCGGGCGTGCGTCCAGATAAAGAACGGTCGGTCGGGTTGTGTCGCGAAGCGCTGCGCGGCGACGTCGGTGAGGGCGTCGCCGAGTGCAGCAAAGATGCGGAAAAGTTGGGTGCCTTCGACGGAGTCGGCGGCGCGCGAGGCGGGTTTGTAGGGGATGGCAATATGGGCGTGGAAGCTGGACGCGATGGGCGCGACCGCGTCGCCGTCGTCGGAGAGCAATGTCGTTTGCCAACCGGACTGTCCCAGCGCGCGAGCGAGCGCGAGTGCCGCGGCCACCGAATCCCGACTGCCGAGTCCCGAATCCTCGTCGGTTCCCGTCACGACGGCGCGATCGCAGACGACGCCGCGGGCGGCGAAGCGGTCGATGCCGGGCGTGGGAAGCTGGGTATTGCCGTAGGCGCCGACGTATCCGGCGTGCCAGGCGTCGATCGCGATGCAGAAGACGTTGGCACGACTCATCGCGGCGACTTTTGGTTAGCGAGCCTCGATGAGCCGCGTTTGAATCACGCCGAGAATGCCGCGGGCGACGTCTTCCTTCGGGCCGGCGAACTCGGCGACGACGTTGCCTTGGCGGTCGAGGACTTCGACTCGGTTGTCGGGGGCGTTCATGGCTTCGGGGCCGTTGAGGACCATCAGGTCGCAACTCTTGCGCTCGGCTTTGGCGAGGGCGCGGAGGCGGTGGTCTTCGGTTTCGAGGGCGAACCCGACGACCCATTGGTCGGGGCGTTTCGTTGCGCCGAGCGCGGCGACGACGTCATCGGTTTCGACCAGGTGGAGCACGAGCGGTTCACCGGTCTTGGCGATTTTTTGTTCGGCGACGCGGACGGGGCGATAGTCGCACGGAGCGGCCGCGCCGATGAGGCCGTCGCACGCGGCGAAGAGGCGGCGCGACTCGCGGAGCATGTCTTCGGTCGACGTGACGGAGTTGACTTCGGCGGCGCTGGGATATTCGACTTCGACGGGACCGGTGACGACGACGACTTCGTGGCCGAGAGCCAGCGCGGCTTCGGCGAGGGCGCGGCCCATGCGACCGCTCGAAGCGTTGGTGAGATAGCGCACGGGATCGAGGTATTGGCGCGTCGGCCCGGAGGTGATCAGGATGCGGGCCATAAGTTCAACGCGGCGGTCGCGAGCGGATCGCGGGAAGCAGTCGGTGGTGGGCAGTGGAGTGGGAAAGGCCGGCGTGGACGGTTTCTACTTGGGTTTCGCGGGTGCGAAGAAGTCGGCGACTTCGTTGAGTCCTTCCGGCAAGTATCGAAGCGCCGAGATGTGTCCGGCGTTGTACCAGACGATGCGGGGCCGGCCGAACGCCTGCCAGAGCGAATCGGTGCAACTGCGCGGAATGACCTCGTCGCGGGAAGCGTTGAGCATCAAGATTTGCCGCCCTTTGACATTTGCCGCGTAGGTGACGGGGTCGATCGACACGAGCAGCTTGTAGATTTCGTCGCGGTCTTGCCCCTTGGCTTCCCATTCGCGGCGGACGCGGGCGAGCTCGGGCGATTCCCAGGCGACTTTGGCGATGTCACCGCCGGCCAACATGGGACAGACCTTCGCGAACCGCGGCTCCGCGGTTGCCGCGAGCGCGGCCGTGATGCCGCCGAGACTGATGCCGAACACGCCGAGTTGCTCTTGGTCGACCTGATCTTGCGCTTCGAGCCATGCCCTGGCGCGGCGGATGTCGAGGATTGCCTGCCGCATTCCCGCCACGGTTTCCTCGGGATCGGCGGAGATCATGCGTCGCGGAACGCCCGGCACGCGGCGCGGCCCGTAATAGGGCATTTTCACGAACAGCGCGGCGCAGCCACGCTGGGCGAGCGCGTTGCAGAACACGCGGGAGAGCGGAAAATCGCCGCCGAGAATGTGCAGGACGACCACGCCCGGCGCTTTCTGGCCGGCGGGAACGCTGGTCGGCCGGTAATACTCGCAGTGGACCGTGTTGTTCACCGCGTGCTCGGTCGTCACCGGCGAGGGGAACGTCACTCGCGACGTATAGATTTTGTCCCGCGGCAGGCTCCGCACGTCCTCGTCGAATCGAAACGTATGTGCCGCGAGGCGGAACGTCTCGGGCACGCCCTCCTCGGATTTCGGGGGCACGTACCGAACGTCACCGGAACGGCGGCTCGACGGCTCGGCGGCGCCCGCGCGGCCGGCGAGCATCGCGGACGAGGCCAATGCCAGCCAGGTCGCGGCCCAACAGGTTCGGAGAATTGCGGAAGTCTTTGTCATACCTATCCGCCACCAGGTGCTTGGAGGTCGAAGTTTCAAGTTTCAAATCAGGTTCAAGGCTCAATTCTTAAGTCGGGTCATAGTCCAACCTTCGGCCTTGAACCTTAAGCGTTATTTGAACCTTGATACTTGGAACTTGAAACTTCTGCCAGGACGCCCACGCTCTATTCTACCGGCGCTGTGGGTTGCAGCCGGCCTTCCGCTGTCGCTGCCGGAGGCCACTTGGCGAAATTTCTCCCCCACTTGCTTGACAAGGCCCCTTGGCGTGGTTAGTCTGATGTCATGGCTTCGGCGCATTGTGCGCGGAGTTCCTTCGATACGTCGAAATATACCGGCATTTTCAGCGTTTTTCGCCGCCGGAACTTCTGACCCCTTCAAGGCTGCTAGTGACAACCAGGCGAGAGCCGACGCCACCATCCCGCAAATTTCTTTCTGCGGTGGCGTTCCTGGTAGCACGGCCTTGACCCACGAATGTTCGTCGCTGTGACGCTAGTCCTTGCGATGTTCGTTTCGTCGGCGCTCGGCCCCGTACTAGCTAGCGGTTCTCGCCGCGCGCGTTTCTTTCCATCCCCGTTGCCGGCTCCGGCCTGAGTCCGCGGTTCGCGCACTCGACGGCATCGCCGCGCCCCCGCGTCTCACGGCGTACCGGGCGTCGGTCGTTCGTCGAAATCGCACTTCCACCGCCGCGCTCGCGCTGCGCGCCTGCCGCGACCCGAGAGCGGAACAGAACGGCGCGTTGTCCCTCGACCAAAACCGTACCGAACCCAACAACCGAACCACCTGAACAACCCGCGAGAGAACCACCCATGAAACAGACGCTCACCGCACTCGCCCTGCTGGCCGTCGCCTTTTGCGGCGCGCCGGCCCACGCTGCCACGATCCTGATTGACGACTTCCGCGACGCGAATCACTTCCCGCTTCCGGAAAGTCAGCAAGGATGGGCGATCCCGCTGTTCACGCAGGCCAACCCGTTCATCATGGAACACACCCAACAAATCGGCACGATCCTCGGCGGCGAGCGCGACGCCCAGATCAACGTGACGACCACGCCCAAGGGCGTTTCGGCCAACGGCGTGATCGGCGACGTGGATGAAGAAGATCCTGGAATCGAGGGCGTCTTCGAGTTCGGCTCGTCGGCAACTGCGATGGTGACCGCGATCCTCGAATACGACGGCGTCGATCCCGGCGAAGTCGCGGCGGGCGCACTCACCAATGCTTTGAACCTCGGGGCGATCAACTTTACGGCCGGCGGCAATAACGCCTTCGCCCTCGTCTTCCGCAGCGTAGACCCGGCACCGGCCAAAACGGGCGTCGCCATCCGCGTCGAGGTCACGAGCGCGGGCGGCACGGCGACTTACGATGGAATGATCCCCGAGTCCAGCTCGGAATCCACTTACCAGATTCCGTTCGCCGCGTTCAGCAGCCAAGCGCCGCTCTCCGCCGCGACAAGCGTTCGGTTCATCTTCAACAACGGCGTTGGTGGTCCTGACCCGGCCGTCGACTTCAATCTGAAGAACATCGCCGCCGTTCCGGAACCTGCGACCGTGGCGACCGCCTGCATCGGCTTTGTCCTCGCCGGCGCGGCTGCGTGGCGTCGCCGACGTAAGCTGGCCGCCTAGCGGCTTCTCGAACAATCGCAAGCGGCATTGCGGGCCGCGATGTGGTTCGGTACGCAAACCGCCTCGGTCGAACCGGGGCGGTTTGCTTTTTGCGCGCACCCGAAGGTGTGACACGTCGGCGCAGCCTGCGAAATCCGCAAATCTTACCACCCGCGTTCAAGCCATCGCCGACGTCGCGCCGATCATGTTCGCAGTTTTCGATGCGACGGCGCCCCACGCCGACACGTCGGGAAGATCGCGCAAGCCACGCAGTTCACACAAGAGTCGTTGCCGGCATGGATGGCGGCGTTTTGAATCAGATCGACGCCCACCGCGACCCGCGGCGCGCCGCTAGCGACGCCGGCGCGACTGAGGCGATGCGCCGGGCGGTTGGCTCAACGCCGGCCTCGAATTCCACTGCCCGGTCGGCTCTCGACGCCCTCCGCCACGGCGGCTGGACGTACCTCGTCTACCGTTATCGCTATCTCGCCTGTTTCACGCTCATCGGCTTCGCGTCGATCCTCGTGGAATTGGCCCTCATCCGGTACGTCTGGCCGAAAGCGTGGAGTTGGCCCGCCGCGTCGACGATGGCCTTTCTCGTCGGGATGTCGGTGAGCTTCGTGCTCAACGCGGCCGTCAACTTCCGCGTCCCCTGGGAACATCTCGTCCGCACGTTCGGGTGGTTCGCGGCGATCTCCGGTCTTTCCTTCGCGCTCAACATGGCCGTCGTCCGCTCGGCGGCGCTCGTCGTCGGCGATCACTATGGACTTTTGCGGCTCATCACCGCCGGCGTGCTGTTCATCGTCGGGTACTCGCTCCACCGCCGCTTTACGTTCGACATGGCCCGCGACTTCGGCATTGCGGTCTATGCACACGAAGCCGAGGACGTGCCCGAAATCTACCGCCGCGTGGGCCGCAATTGCGATCACGTCCACGTGGACCTGATCGACGAAACGATGCTTCCGACGGCCTGGCCGGTTCGCCTCGACGTGCTCGACGAAGTCCGCGCGCTCTGGCCGAACGTGCCGGTGTCGCTGCACGTCATGTCGCACTACCCGCGCCACTGGGCCGACGAGACTTGGGACCGCGTCGACTGGTATCTGTTCCACGTCGAAGCGCAAGACGATCTGTGGGACTTGATCTACGCCTGCCGCGAGCGCGAGAAGCGCGTCGGCCTCGTGTGGCGCGACGGCATTCCGATCGCCGCGCTGGTGCCGTACTTGCCTCATGTCGATTTCGTCGTGGTCCTCGGCATCCGCCAGCCCGGCGTCTCCGGCCAGACGATGTCGCCGAGAGCGATCGAAGTCGCCGGCACGCTCGACCGGCTTCGCGCCCGCTATGGCTTCGACGTGATGTTCGACGGCGGCGTCAAAGAAACAAACGTTAGCCGCGTCCCGGCGAAATACATCGTCGCGGCTTCGGCCGTGCTCAAAGCAGAGAACCCGATCGGTGTAGCGCATTTGCTGCGCACCGGCGCAAAATACGAACGCCGTGCGGCGTGATTGCGGGAGGTTGGAGGTTAGCGCTTAGAGGTTAGGGAGGTCGGTGTTATGTCGGTTGTGGAATTGCGCGAAGTAGTTTGCGAGGCGAACCGCCGTTTGCCTCTGGCGGGTCTAGTGACGATGCACTCCGGCAATGCCAGCGGCTTCGATCCCGAATCCGGCCTCGTGGTCATCAAGCCGTCCGGCGTCGATTACGAGAAGCTCACACCCGAAATGCTCGTCGAGGTCGACTTCGCCACTGGCCGCGTCACCGGCTCGAAGCTCCGGCCCAGCGTCGATCTGCCGCACCATCTGTTTCTTTACCGTCATCTCGAAGGCGTCCGCGGCATCGTGCACACGCACAGCAACTACGCGACCGCGTTCGCTGCGTGCCATCTACCGATTCCATTGTGCCTTACTGCAATCGCGGACGAGTTCGGCTCCGAAATCCCCTGCGCCGACTTCGCCGAATGCGACGACGAAAGCCTCGGCCGTTCGATCCTCGCCGCCAGAACCCGCGCCCCGGCGATTCTGCTCGCGAACCACGGCGTGTTCGCCTGGGGACCGAGCGCCGCCGCGGCATTCAAAGCCGCGGTGATGACCGAAGACGTCGCCAAGACGGTCCACCTCAGCCTGCAAATCGGCCAACCGCAAATGCTCCCGATCGAAGCCGCCGAAAAATACCACACCCGCTATCACACAAGATACGGCCAAAAGAAAGCGGCGTGACGCTCCTCCCGAATCTCCAACCTCCAACCTCCCGCTCCGTCATGTCGCGCTCTCCTGAATTGTCCGTCATCCTCCCCTGCTACAACGAATCGCGCGGTCTTCAGGCGATTCTCGACCGCTACGCCCACGTCGGCGCCGGCGAGAACTTCGAGCTGATCCTCGTCGACAACGGTTCGACCGACGACACGCCGCGCGTCCTCGAACGCCTCCTAAAGGACTACAAGTTCGCCCGCAGCGTTCGCGTCGAAATCAATCAAGGCTACGGCCACGGCCTGTACACGGGTTTGCAAGCGGCCGAGGGCGAGCTCCTCTGCTGGTCGCACGCCGACATGCAGACCGATCCCGGCGACGTGTTCCGCGCGCTGTCGATCTACCGCCGTTCACCCGATCCGACTCGGACGCTCATCAAGGGCCAGCGTTTCGGCCGGCGCTGGAGCGAGCAGTTCGTCTCCTGGTCGATGCAAACGCTCTCGTCGCTGTTCTTCTGGATGCGGATGTACGAGATCAACGCCCAGCCCAAGCTGTTCCACCGCGACCTGCTCGTGTACCTCACGCGGCCGCCGAAGGACTTCAACTTCGACGTCTACGTCCTGTACAAGGCCAAGCGGCACGGCTGGCGCGTCGAGGCGTTTCCGGTGAAGTTCCCGCCGCGGCAATACGGCGTCTCGAACTGGGCGGCCACCTGGCGTTCCAAGGTTCGCACGATGCGGCGGTCGATGTTCTACATGTTGCGACTTTCCCTGGCCGATGAATGAACCTTGGCTGGAGGCTGAGGGCTGGTGATCGCATGCCGGTCGGCTACTCCGGTACTCGGTCTTTTTCGCCGCCGTCGCGCGTGACGAGGGCCAGGTAGACGCTCGCGTCGATCCGCGTCGGTCCCGTCGCGCGAATCGTCACGACCCGCTTGTCGCCAAACAGGTGATTGACGAGACCGCCGTTGTGCTGACTGCTCGGGCCATAGCGCCACGGTTCTTTGCCCGCCCAATTTCGCCGGTAAAACGTCGTCTCGTCGTCGTTGGCAAGCGCTTCCGTCGACGAAGTCAGCGAAGTCCGACACCCTGTTGCTTCGTCGCATTCCCAACGGCCGTTCCGTTGCACCGGCGGCGTTGAATTCGGATCGTGTGCTACGACCCACGCCGTTGTGCCGTCGAACCAGGCGGCGTAGTTCGGCTCGCACGTCTCCGTGAGCACGATCGTGTTCGTCTCGCCGTCGTTGATCTTCGTGATTCCCCTCTTCGAGAAGTAGATCACGCCGTCGGGTCCGCTTGTCGTGTCGTCCATCACCAGCGACAACTGCGTCGCGGATATTGCCACGAAGTTGGTCACGGCCACCGGCAGCTCCCGCGCGTTCTTATCGGCCAGTTTCTGCGCCATCGCGCGATACTCCGGCGCTTGCGATCCCGTCGTTCCCGACACCGGGCATTGCAGCACCTTGAGCGTCGTTTGGGAGAAGTGCTTGCCTTCGTCGTCGACGAGCGCCGGATCGAACGCCACCCGCTTGAACCGGTCGCTCTTCGTCTCGATTCGCATGTATAAGTTGTTCTCGTCCAAGTTCGGCAACAACCCCACGATCCAGCTATACCCGGCGACTTTCTCAGGATTCCCCGGGATGGTGTCAACGGGCTCCGTCGACACCACCGGCCAAGCCCCGCTCGTCGTCTGATAGACGGCGATTGCCTTGCCAAACGACGATAGGTTGTTCGCGCACCCATTGAACCGCGCGGGACCATCGACGCTGGAGAGAAAATATGGAAGCCACAAGATACACGCCGCCAGTATTACCACGGCCACCACGACCCATTCCAGCCGCGTCAACCCCACTCGCTCGCGCGGGTCACCCCGCCAGCATCTGCGTACCATCGAACACCTCCCGTTACAAAAAGAATGAGGAGCAATGAATACCCTGAGCGTAGGGCCACCGCTCGGCGGGAGTCAACCGAAACCGCTTTCGCCTGGCGCGCAATCGGCTGGCCGAACCCGCCGCCGCGGCCCGCCGTAGAAACTTGGGTCGGGCTCGGCCGGCAACCGGGTGTGCGGCTGTGATCGAGCTTTGCCCGTCCCCGGCACGCAAACCGCCAAACCGCCGCCCCCAAACGCCCCAAGTCGTGGCTGTGAACCAAGATAGCGCTCGCAAATAGCTCTGGACACAATGCATCAAACCGGGTATACCATTGACCTGTCTTGCGGAACCTCTCCATTTTGTGCCCGGCTACCGTGTCGCTTTGCCACGCCGCCGCCGGCCTGGGAGAGGCCGCAGAGACCGGTCGGCACGAAGCTCTCGCGCCGCGGCATGGCGAGTTTTTCGTGCGCGTCGCCCAATTCGGAGCATTGGCTGTCGGAGATTTTCGCTCACGTCCCCATGTTCGTTGCCTGACAACATCGTTACGCAGGTAATCGAGCGATAACTGCGGAGGATTTACAAAGTGGCATCGGTTTACGATCGCGTCGTGGAAATCGTCGCCGAACAGCTCGGCGCCGAGAAAGAGAAAATCACGAAGGACACCCACTTCGTCAACGACCTGAGCGCGGACTCCCTCGACGTGGTCGAGTTGGTGATGGAACTCGAAGAAGAGTTCGACATCACCATTCCCGACGACGCCGCGGAGAAGATCCAGACGATCGGCCAGGCCGTCGAGTACATCGAAAAGGCGCAACAATCCGTCGCGTAACACGAGCGAGTCCATGAAACGGCGCGTTGTCGTCACCGGACTCGGCGCGGTTACGTCGATCAGTTGCCAGGTCGAAGACCTGTGGAAGCGGCTCCTCGCCGGCGAAAGCGGCATCCGCGACATCAAGCTGTTCGACACGGCCAGATTCAGCGTCAGATTCGGCGGCGAAATCACCGAATGGGATGCGAGCGCGTACTTCGGCTCGAAAGAGGCGAAACGCATGGATCGCTTTGCGCAGTTCGCTCTCGTCGCCGCCATCGACGCCGTCCGCGATAGCGGCATCGACTTCTCGCGCGAGGACTCCTTCCGCTGCGGTGTGATACTCGGCTCGGGCATCGGCGGCCTCCACGAAATCGAGGACCAGCACCGCCGGCTCCTCGAAAAAGGCCCGGACAAGGTCTCGGTGTTCACCATTCCAAAGCTCATGGCGAACGCGGCCAGCGGCCACGTCTCGATTCAATGGGGCCTCCGCGGTCCGAACACCGCCGTCGCCACCGCCTGCGCCAGCGCCACCAATGCCATCGGCGACGCCCTCAAGGCGATCCAATACGGCGAAGCCGACGTCATGATCTCCGGCGGCGCCGAAGCGGCCATCACGCCGATGGGCGTCGCCGCCTTCTCGAACATGCACGCCTTGTCCGAACGCAACGACGAGCCGACCAAAGCCAGCCGCCCCTTCGACAAAGACCGTAGCGGCTTCGTCATCAGCGAAGGCGCCGGCGTCTTCCTCCTCGAAGAACTCGAACACGCCAAGGCCCGCGGCGCGAAGATTTACGCGGAACTCGTGGGCTACGGCGCGACCGGCGACGGCGGCCACATCACCCAGCCCGACGAGCGCGGCGCCGGCGCGGCCCGCGCGATGCAAAGCGCCCTCGCCGCCGCCGGCCTGAACCCGACCGACATCGACTACATCAATGCCCACGGCACGAGCACGCCCTTGGGCGACAAGGCCGAAACGCTCGCCGTCAAGCACGTCTTCGGCGACCACGCCAAGAAGCTCAGCGTGTCGAGCACCAAGAGCCAGCTCGGCCATATGCTCGGCGCGTCCGGCGGCGTCGAGTTCGTCATCTGTGCCCTCGCCATCCGCGACGGCCTCATTCCGCCGACGATCAACCTCGACACGCCCGACCCCGAGTGCGATCTCGACTACACGCCGAACAAGCTCCGCGAACGCCGCGTGACGTTCGCCCAATCCAACAGCTTCGGCTTCGGCGGCCACAACGCCTCGGTCATTCTCGGCAAGCTCCGCGATTAACCCAAGTTAGAGAGTTGGGCATCGATTTTGGGTTTTTTGGGGCTGAGATTGGACGTAAGTCGAATGTTGATGGGTGGTGTGACGGCGGAATGCGATGTAGTGAAGACCTACTTCGTTGACATTC
>QEVJ01000037.1 GCA_003576845.1 Planctomycetota bacterium | reverse complement strand
CAAAAGCTGGTGATGGCCCACGTGTACGGACACTGCGACTTTTTCAAAAACAACGCCTATTTCGCCCACACGAACCGCAAGATGGTCGACACGATGGCCAACCACGGCCAGCGGATCCGGTCGTACATGGATCGCTTCGGCGTGGAAGAAGTCGAAGTGTTTGTCGACTGGTGCCTGAGCATTGAGGACTTGATCGACATCCATGCCCCCGCGATCAAGCGCCGGGCGGAGCCGGTGCGGAAGTTTCACCAGGACGACGAAGAAGCCGAGCCGGATGGTCCCCCGCGGTTCGACGCCAAGCGGTACATGGATCGGTTCGTCAATCCGCCGGAGGCGATCCGCCGCGAGCAGGAAGAGCGCGAGCGCCAGCGGAAAGAAAGCGAGGCGTCGGTCGGCCCGATTCCCGCCGAGCCGGAGCGCGACGTGATGCTGTTCCTCATGGAGCACGCGCCGCTTAAGCCGTGGCAGGCGGACGTGTTGTCGATCATCCGCGACGAGGCGTACTACTTCGCTCCGCAGGCCCAGACCAAGATCATGAACGAAGGTTGGGCCAGTTATTGGCACTCGACCATCATGACGACGCAGGGTCTTTCGGCCAGCGACCTGATCTGCTACTGCGACCATCACAGCGGCACGATGGCCAGTTCGCCGACGCGGCTCAATCCCTACAAGCTCGGCATCGAGCTGTTCCGCGACATCGAAGAACGCTGGAACCGCGGCCAGTTCGGCAAGGAATGGGACGAGTGCGACGACTGGGAGACGAAGCGGCGGTGGGACCTCGGCACGGGCAAGGGCCGCGAAAAGATCTTCGAGGTCCGCCGCATTCACAACGATCTCACGTTCATCGACGAGTTCCTGACGCTCGACTTTTGTCGGCGGCACAAGCTGTTCAAATTCGGTTGGAACGAAGACGCCGAAGCCTACGAGATCGAAAGCCGCGCGTTCCCGCAGGTAAAGGCCCAACTGCTCGCGAACCTGACGAATCGCGGCCGTCCGCAAATCGCCGTCCGCGACGCGAATTACCGTAATCGCAGCGAGCTGTTGCTCGAACACTACTACGAAGGCGTCGAGCTGGACGCCAAGTACGCGGCCGACACGCTCACGAACCTCTACGCGCTCTGGAAGCGGCCGGTGCACGTCGAAACGGTGCTCGGCGAGGAGCGCGTCGTCCTGTCGTTCGACGGCATCGAACACGAACAAACCGAACTCGGCGAGGAAATCAAGGTCCGCTCGTAGCGGAAGTCGCCCAGACTTCCGCCAGAGAACCCGACGCGCGCCGGCTCGCAACCGGAGGCAATAACCATGACGCTCAAAACCCAACTTCAAGCCCAACTCTCGGCCCTTTCCGCGTTTGCCGGTTCGGCGCAAACCATCGAAGCCGTCGACGGCGACCTCACACTCCGCTGCGAACTCGAAGCGCTCGACCGCACGGGCTGCGAGTTCATGCGCCTCTCGGTCAGCACGCCGCGTCTGGCCGGCGCGGCGACGGACCGCCTGCAAAAAATCGCCGCCGAGCTTTCCGGTCGGCTCACGTACCTGCTCGAACCGATCAGCCCCGTCGAAGTCGACCACGAGCAGTGCGTCGTTCAACTGCGTTCGTCGCCGCCGCAAAAGAACGACGACGGCACGACGTACTATGAATTGCTCGTCCGCGCCGGCGGAGAACTGTCGCTCTGCCGTTTCTCCAAACAGGTCGGCAATGTGCGGCAAATCGTGCCCGCCCAGGTCACGCGGGAAGTGCTCCTGCGGCTGGCCGGGGACTTCGAAGCGGCCGCGAAGTAGATGTGGCGCTGCACCCGCGCACTTCTCAGACGCCGCATCGGCCTTGTTTCCGTGGGGCAAACGGCGTAGGCTACGTTGCTTCGGCGGGCTCTTTTCGCACTTCGCTGCTCATTGCCCCCGGTGTGTTCACCGGGGGCTAAGTACGTGCTTTGATTCGTCGTCATGCCAGCTTCTCAACCTCCCATCCGCATCGCCATCATCGGCGCGGGCGCCGTGAGCGATTATCACCACGTGCCGGGGATTCGGCTCGATCCGCGGTGCGAATTGGCGCTTGTCTGCGACACGAGCGAGGCCTTGCTCGAACAGCGGAAGAAGGATTGGGGCGTCGAGCGCATAACGACCGACCCGCTCGCCGCCTGTCGCGACGAGAACGTCGACGCCGTCGTGATCGCCACGCCGAACTTTACGCATCGGGCGATCGCCGTCGAAGCGGCCAGCCACGGCAAGCACGTGATGTGCGAAAAGCCGCTGGGCCTCAACGCGGCCGAAGTCGAAGAGATGTACCACGCGGCGCGGCAGCGCAAAGTCGTCCACATGACCGCGTTCACATACCGCTTCGCGCCGTCGATGCGGTACCTGGCCCATCTCGTCAAGTCCGGAGCGCTCGGCGAACCGCGGCACTTTCGCAGCCAACGATTCCTCGACTGGCCCGAAACGAGTTGGGGCTGGCGACAGTACAAGGCCACCGCCGGTGCAGGCGATTTGTTCGACATGACGGTCCATCGCCTCGACTTTGCGATGGACCTGTGCGGGCCGCTGGCGCGGATTTGTGGCGCGGTCGCCCGGTTCGTGCCGCGGAACAAGACGAAGGACGGCCAGGACTGCCCGCCCTCCGAAGTGGACGACTGGTCGGCCTTGATCGGCGAGTTTCGCGGCGGGACGGTCGGCGTGTGGGAAGGAACCACGCTGGCCAAAGGCTATCACCGCAACGGCTTCGGCCACGAATGGGCGGAAATCAACGGCGCGGAAGGCTCGGCCGTGTATCAGCTTCACGAACCGAACACGATCCTCGTCGGCAAGACCGGCGACGACTTGCACAGCGTGCCCGTGCCTGCCGAGTTTCTCAAACCCAAAGACAGCCCGCGCGATCCTGCACAGGGTACTCCGGCGACCGTTTTTCGATACGATTTGATGTGGGAGTTCGTCTCGGCGATCGTCGAAGGCCGCGAAGCCGTCCCCAGCTTCCGCGACGGACTCAACGCCCAGCTCGTCGCCGATGCCGTCCTCCAGTCGCACGAGACGCGGCAATGGATGGAACTCGAGCTGGTCTAGCTCGCGCGGCGAATGGAATCGGTTTCTTAAACACAGAGAACACGGAGGCGGCACAGAGGACACGGAGGAAGGCAAGTGATGAGCGGGATTGATGAGCGAGAAGCGATGAATTGAGTCTGCCGATCGCTTTCGATGAGTTCATCGTTCGTCACCCCTGAATTCTGAATCCCGAATTCCGAATCCCGCCCCATGGACGAACCCGAACTTAGCCGCCGCTCGCCAATCCGCCGCCTCACGGGCGTGCGGTTGGTCGCTACCGGCAGCTACGTTCCGGACCGCGTCGTGACGAACGCCGATCTCGCCGCGCTCGGGTTCGACGCCGATTGGATCCTCCAGCGAACCGGGATACTCGAACGCCGCTACGCTCCGCCGGAAATGGCCACGAGCGACGTGGCGACGGCAGCCGCGCGACGCTGCATCGAAGCGGCCGGCGTGAAGGCGAGCGACATCGACCTCGTGATCCTCGGGACGTTCACCGCCGACATGCCCGTGCCCGCGTCGGCCTGCCGCGTGCAAGACAATCTCGGTATCTGCGCGTCGGCGTTCGACGTGCAAGCCGCCTGCGCCGGTTTCATGTACTCGCTCATCACGGCCGCGCAATACGTCGCTGCCGGCACGAGCCAGTTGGCCCTCGTCATCGGCGCCGACTGCAACAGCCGGGCGATCAACCCAAACGACAAGAAGACTTATCCGCTGTTCGGCGACGGCGGCGGGGCGGTCCTGCTTTCGCGCGGCACCGACGAGCAGGGTTTGCTGGCCTATACGCTTGGCTCGGATGGCGCCGGCCGCGAATTGCTCTGCCGGCCGATGGGCGGTTCCCGGATTCCGCCCAACGCCGAGTCGATGGCCAAGGGAGATCAATACCTGTTCATGAACGGCCGCCCCGTCTTCAAGTGGGCCGTGCGGCTCTTGGACGAAACGATCCACGCCGTGCTCGATCGGGCCGAAATGACGCTCGACGACGTCGACCTGTTCGTGCTGCACCAGGCGAACCGCCGAATCATCGACGCCGCCGCCGAAGCGATGGACATCGACCCGCACAAGCTGGCAATCAACGTCGACCGCTACGGCAACACGTCCGCCGGCAGCATTCCGCTTGCCCTCGACGAAGCCCATCGCGCCGGCGTCGTCGGTCCAGGCAGCTGCATCTGCATGAGCGGCTTCGGCGCCGGCCTCGCTTGGGGCACGGCGATCTGGCGATGGTAGGTCCGCGCGAAGCATGTGCGTCGCGCCGCCGCTGTCGCAGAATGCGAGCGATTCGATAAGCGCACATAGCGCGGGACAAATTCGCCGCCTCGCGCTGCAACGATCGCCAGGACGCCGCCGACCATGCTCACAGCGGCGGCGGCGGTGGCGTGACCTTTGCCAGACAATCGAGCAGGCCGGACATATCGCGATCGATCACGTCACCCACGAGACAATCGATCAACGCAGGTTTCTGCTCCGGAAATCGGTCGACGAACTCGCGGAAACTGAACTGCGGGTTGTAGAAGGCATGGATCAGCCGGCGAATGACCTCGACGCCGGCAAAAAGTCTGCCGGAGTACGCGCCCAGGCGTGCTTCGGAACACTCGTCGGCAGCGAGTGCGTCGTGCACGCACTCGGCGGCCAGTTCGGCGCCCGCGAGCGCGAGGAACAGCCCCGACGAGTAGATCGGATCGAGAAACGCCGCGGCGTCGCCGACCATCAGCCAGCCATCGCCCGCCACGCGCACATTGCGATATGCCAAACGCCGAAGACCTCGAATGGGGGCAATCTGCTGGGCAGGGGCTAGTCGAGCGGAAAGCGGCGCGCACCTGGCGACCTCCCTCGGAAACACCGCGTTGAAATCCGGCGATTCGTCGAACAAATAATCGGGGTCGGCGACGATTCCCACGCTGACGACGTCGTCGGGCAACGGGATGTACCAAAACCAGCCCCGCCGGGGCAGCATGAATACCGTCGTCTCGCCTTCGTCGATGCCTTCGAGCCTCTTTCCGCCGCGAAAGTACGACCAGATCGCAGCCTTGTCCAATCCCGGCACGCGCGACGTAAGGCCCAACTGCCTGCCGATCAGCGACGTGCGGCCGGAGGCGTCGACAACGACCCGCGCGCCAATTTCGACCGCCTGGCCATCCGCGTCGCGCGCGACCACCCCGACAGCCCGGCCGTTGTCGAACACGACTTTCTCGACTGGATGGTTCTGGCGAACCTCTACGCCCGATTCGCGGGCGTTTTCCAGGCACATTTCGTCGAACGACCCTCGCTCCACTTGCCACGTCTGCGACCGTTCGCCTTCGATCGTCTCGAAGAAATAGAACGGCTGCGACTCCTCACCCGACGGCGAGACGAACCGCACGCTGTATTTCACGGGATAATCAGATCGGCGCAGCTTGGGCAGCAGCCCCAGCCGATCGAGGACGCCGTAGGTATTTGGAATCAGCGATTCGCCGATGTGATACCGCGGAAACTGTCTCGCCTCCAGCACGATGCACCGGTGGCCGCGACGTTGAAGGAAGGTAGCCAGTGCCGCGCCGGCGGGTCCCCCGCCCGCGACTGCTACATCGTATTTGCCGTTGGCGCCGTTTGTCGTGCGGTTTTGCATGGCGTGCTCCAACCAATGTTGCGGCCTCGCGAAACGACGGAAGACACACCAATAATACTAAACTAGGTCTTGTTTATCAAGTTTTGGGCGAGTCGGAGGACGGTTCCTGTCTGGATTTCGCAAACCGGCGGGTTCCCGACCAACAAAAAACTTGCCGTCGCCGCCAGGTAAAGAGCGATCACTCGTCGTCGCGGCGCTTCGGCTGCGGCTCGACGATCCATACCCCGTCGTTGAAAGAGAGCGTCGTGCTGGGCGGTTCGGGGGGCGGATTGTCTTCGACCACGATTTCGTCCCGTTCCGGTTCCGCCGGCAATGGGGGGCTCGGCCAGACCTCTCGGGCGGGCGGATCGTCGCCATTCGCGTTCTCCGACGTGGACGCTCCAGCCTGAGAATCTGCCAATGCCGCGTCGTCGTGTCCGCGGCCGTCGCCGTTATCGCCGGAAATCCTGTCGCTGGCAATCTTGTCGCTGGCGGTCTTGGCGAGCGGCTCGACCACGTGGCCCGGATCGGTCGGAGGGATCACCGCCGGTTCGGTCGGCGCCTCCACGATCGCGGCCGTGACGGGCTTCTCCGTCACCGCGGACTTGGCCGATGCGGGACGCGGCAGTTGCGGCGTCGCATCGTCGATCGGCGGCTGAGAAAACGGCGAGGCGTTCACCGGCCGCGGCAACTCGTATTCGTTGTACTCTTCCAAGGTCGGCGGCTGGTCCGGATCGAGCGTCTCCTGAAACTCGCGCCACAGTCGGGCCAATTCCAAGTCGTCGGCCACCAACTGGGCCACCTTCTGGCACTCCGCCTTGTCGACGTACCAGTGCAACTCGACCCAACTGTTCGCGTCGCCCGAGCGGCGATAGTAGCTCGGCGTCCGGGTGACGTACTTGGCGTACAACTGCGCAGCCCGAGACTGAAGCGCGAGGTGCCGGTCGCGCATTTGCGGTTTGACGCGATAGCGGAAGATCCGCAAGAACATGACGGGTTACCTTTGCGGTGCGCGGGCCGAAGGGAGCCAGGCAGGAAATCGCACGGTCCAAGCGCGGGCGTCCTTCACCGTTGCTAGCTGCCGATCACCATCAGGACCACGAGAAACACGCGGTGCCAGAGTTGGAGGCTGTAGTTCATAATGACCTCAAAGGCCGCTGGGTGTCCACGATTTTCTGCCGAAACGTCGTCAAGCACAGCCGATGCCGCGCCGGCCGCAAAGCTCCCACGTTCGGCCGCAAGTCTTTATGTTAACACCGCTTGCGCGCGGCAGATACCGCTTGCGTCCCGGCCGCGGATGTTGCAGAATTGCCACAGACTCTCGGGAGCTTTGGCAACACGTCGCCGAAAGCCAACGCTCGGGAAATGCCGCCCCCGCCGATGCGAACCTTCACAGCGAGATCACGATGAGCGCCGACGATATCCTGATGGACGCCGAAGAGCGGATGGACAAATCCGTCGATCACCTCAAGAGCAGCCTGGCCGGCATCCGCACCGGTCGGGCGAATCCCGGCCTGGTCGATTCGCTCCGCGTCGAGGCGTATGGTTCGACCGTGCCGATGAAACAACTCGCTTCCGTCGGCGCTCCCGAGCCGACGCAGATCGTCGTCCGGCCCTACGATCCCGGCACGCTCAAGGACATCGAAAAGGCAATTCTCGCGAGCGGCCTGGGGCTTACGCCGCAGAACGACGGCAAGCTGATCCGCATCAACATCCCGCCGCTCTCCACCGAAGTCCGCAAGAAGCTCGTCGCCCGGATCAAGGAGTTATCCGAGGAAGCCAAGATCTCGATCCGCAACGTCCGCCGCGAAAGCAACAAGGCCGCCGATCAGGCCGAGAAAGATAAGGAACTCAGCGAAGATGACCGCGACAAACTCAAGGAAGATATCCAAGAACTGACGAAGACCTACGAATCCAAAGTCGACGAGATGGCCAAGGCCCGCGAAAAGGACGTAATGGAAGATTAACCAAGCGAGGCGGCGCGGAGGGGAATGCAAAAGGCAGAATGAAGAATGCAAAATGCCGAAGCGGTCATCGCCACGGCCTTCATTCTTCATTCTTCATTTTGCCTTTTTGCGTTTCTCGTCGGCACGGAGGCTCGACGGCGATGGCGACTTGCCGGATCTGTAATTCGAACAACCCGCCGGATGCCCAGCGGTGCGCGAGTTGCGGCGCGTGGCTCGACGTGGCGAACGAGGCCCGCGGCGATTCTGCGCAGCCCGCGCCGCAAGCACCGGCGAGCGGGACTCCACAGCCGACGGACCCAACCGAGGCCCAAGTTGTGGCGCTGATGGCGCTCGGCCGCAAGATCGAAGCGATCAAGGTCTTTCGCACTGCGACCGGCGCCGGTCTCAAGGAAGCTAAGGACGCCGTCGAGCAGATTGCCCAGCGATACGGCATTTCGCCCGGTTCCCAAGGCGGCGGGTGTGCGGCGCTCGTCGTGTTGCTCGTCGTCGTTGCCCTGGTCGTCGCCGGCGCGGCCGTTGCCGTGTACCTGGCTGCGCGGCCGTAGTCGCGCCTAGTCTGCGAGAATTGCCCGCCGGATGTGAGGTTTATGACGCCACCGCCCCCGTTGAGCCGCTCTGCACAGCTTCTCTTGGCCAACCGCACGCTGGTCATCGCCCATCGCGGCAACAGCAGCGTCGCTCCCGAGAACACGCTCGCGGCCTTTCGCTCGGCGACGGCCTTGGGCGTCGACATGGTCGAACTCGACTACCACCAGTCGGCCGACGGCGTGCCGGTCGTGATTCACGACGCCACGCTCGAACGAACGACCGACGCCGCGATCCGCTGGGGCGAGGAAAAGCCCGCTGTTGCCGAGCGAACGCTGGCGGAACTTGTCGCGCTCGACGCCGGAAGGTGGTTCGCCGCCGAATTCGCCCACGAGCGGCTCGCGACGCTGGTCGAAGCCATCGAAACGATCCACGCCGGCGGCTGTGTCACGCTGATCGAACGCAAGTCGGGCGACCCGGCCGCGCTCGTCGCCGCCCTCGAAACGCACGACCGCCTCGGCGACGTGATCCTCCAAGCGTTCGACTGGCCGTTTCTCGCCGAATGCCGTCGATTGCGGCCGGACCTCGTCGTGGGCGCACTGGGCCGGCGCGAAATCACCGCCGAGAAGCTCGTCGCGGCTCTGGCAACGGGCGCCCGGTTCATTGGTTGGGCCGATCCAGACCTCACCCGCGAAGGCATCGCCCTCGCCCACGAACATGGCCTGAAGGTGTTCGACTTCACCGTCGACGACGAGGCTCGGGCCGCCGAACTCATCGCATTCGGCATAGACGGCATCATTTCCAACCGCCCGGCCCAGATTCGACCGATCGTGGCCCGCTCCGTTGCTCCCGATTAGCGCGCGTCGATTTATAATCGACCGTATGGAACAGCACGCGGTTCACGATACGCAGGTTCTGGTGCTCGGCGGCGAGCGGCTGTTCGCCCTGGCGCTCGCCGCAGCCGGTATTGAGGATTTGCCGCCGATCGCCGTTCATCGTACGGACGAGCCCGGCGCACCCTCCCCCGACGCTCTGCCTCCGATCGACGTACTGCTCGCGGACCGCGCGATTTCGGCCAGCGAGTGGCGATCGCTCGTTACGCCGCGACGACGACACATGGGCCGAGTGTACGTGGGCGTCGACGACGCTCCCGACTCGCCGCTGGCCGAGTCGATCGTGCTACCCGCCGACGCGACGCCGCGCGAGGTGCGCCTGGCATGCGTGCTCGTCGCCGACGCGGATCGCTGGCGACGACGGCTCGAACGCCGCGCCCGTCGCGAGCAACAAATGCGGCGACTCTCGCTGTCCGATCCGCTCACGGGCGTCGGCAACGTGCGCGCGTGGAAAGCCCGCCTCGCTGCCGCGAGCCGCCGAGCGCGCGACGAAGGCGCTGCCGTCTGCGTCGCTCTGTTCGATGTCGACTTTTTCAAGAACATCAACGACACCCACGGCCACGACGCGGGCGACGAAGTGCTCCGCGCCGTCGCGTCGCGGCTCTCCGCCGGCGTGCGCGAAGGCGATTTCGTCGCGCGATTGGGCGGCGACGAGTTTGGTCTGATCCTCGGCAACTCTACGGTCGAGCAAGCCAGCAAGATCGTGGAACGGGTGCGGCAGGACGTGTCGACGACCGTCGTCGCCGATGGCGGTAGAGAGATCGCCGTGAAGGCCAGCGCCGGGTGGTGTGCGATCGGTCCGCACGACCCGCCCGACGCTGTCGTTCGCCGGGCGGACGTCGCTCTTCGCCAAGCCAAGCAACTCGGCCGCGACCGCACCGAGGCGTTTGCGTGCGAGACTGAACGCGACGGCGGGGAGCAATCCGCATGACGCCCATCGAAATCGACCTCGCCGCGTCGCCGTTCCGCGCGCCCGTTCTGACGCGCCGGCAAGTTCGCGAGTTGGACCGCCGCGCCGTCGACGAGCTCGGCGTAAGCTCGCTCGTGCTCATGGAAAACGCGGGCCGCGGCGCCGCCGACGTGCTCTGTTCGCTGAGCATCGCCGGGCCGGTCGTCGTTTGCTGCGGCAAAGGCAACAACGCCGGCGATGGCTTTGTCGTCGCCCGGCACTTGGAGCTTCGCAACCACGCGGTTCGCGTCCTCGCGTGGTCGAAGCGCGGCCAACTCTCGCCCGACGCGGCGGCCAACGCGGCGATACTCGAAAGGGCGGGCGTCCGAATCGACTGGCGACTCGACGACGATGCTGCCGCAACGTCGCAAGGTCACAACGATGGTCGGCTCGACGCCAACCTCGCGGCAGCGCTCGTCGGCGCGGCCTGGGTGATCGACGCGCTCTTGGGCACCGGCGCGACCGGTTTGCCCCGCCCGCCCATCGACGGCGTAATTCGCCAGATCAACGCCAGCGGTCTGCCGGTGTTCGCGCTGGACCTGCCCAGCGGCCTCGATTGCGACACGGGCGATGCCGCCGACCCGACAATCCGCGCCGCACACACCTGCACGTTCGCCGCACTCAAGCCCGGCCTCATCGCCGCCGCCGCCGCACCCTACGTCGGCCAACTCCACCTAACCGACATCGGCATCAATGTAGGTCACGCACTCCGTGCGTGACGAATAGCCGTAGGTCATGCACCCCGTGCATGACGCAACGCGCCCGACGCACCGTACGCACCGTACAAACCGCGCCGCGCTACGAAGCCCGCCGCGCCATCTGACGCATCGGCTTCGCCGCCTCGACGGTTTGCAGCTTGCGGCTCGCGTTCGACGAGAAGAACTCGCCGATTCGATCGACCACCCGCCGTTGTTCCGCCGCCGAAAGCTCCGGAAAGATCGGCAGTGCGATCGTCTCGCGCGCCGCGCGTTCCGTGATCGGCAAGCTCCCTTCGCGGCACCCGATCGGCTGGAAGCACTCCTGCATGTGCAGCGGCACGGGATAGTAAATCTCCGTCCCGACGCCGCTGTCCGTAAGAAACTGCCGCAGCGCGTCGCGCCGCGTTTCGTCGATGCGAATCACGAACTGGTTCCACACGTGCCGGCAACCGCTCGCCGTCGCCGGCAAACGCACCGCGTCGGCCAGGCCGCGCTCGGCGAACAGCTCGTGATACCGCGCCGCGTTCGCCGCCCGCGCTTCGGTCCAGCGTTCCAAGTGCGGCAGCTTCACCCGCAACACGCAAGCTTGCAGCGAATCGAGCCGGCTGTTGATCCCGACGACGCGATGATAATAGCGCGGACTCATGCCGTGCGCGGCGATGAGCCGCAGCCGCGTGGCGATCGCGTCGTCGCTGGTCGTCAGCATGCCGCCGTCGCCGAACCCGCCGAGGTTCTTCGTCGGATAAAAGCTGAGCGTGCCGATGTGGCTCATCGAGCCGGCCCGCTTACCGTCAAGCTCCGCCCCGATCGCCTGGCAGGCGTCTTCGATGACGTACAGCCCGAACTGTCGCGCGATGCGGTTGATCGCGTGCATGTCGGCGCATTGCCCGAACAAGTGAACCGGAATAATCGCCTTCGTCTGCGGCGTGACGAGCGACGCGACGTGCTCCGCGTCGACGTTGAACGTGTCGGCGTCGATTTCGGCAAACACGACCTTCGCCCCGACGCGCCACACGGCGCTCGCCGTCGCGAAGAACGTGTAGCTCGGCACGATCACTTCATCGCCCGGACCGATGTCGAGCGCCAGGAGCGCGAGCAACAAGGCATCGCTTCCGGAAGCGCATCCGACGGTGTGAGCCGCATGGCAATACGCGGCAATCTCTTGCTCCAGGGCCGTGCATTCCGGCCCCAAAATGAACCGGCCCGAATCGCACACGCGGTCGATGGCCGAGCGGATGTCGTCTCGCAATTCGTCGTACTGGCGATGAACGTCGAGCAGGGGAACCGAGGTGTTGGCGGCGGAACGAGCGTTCGAACTGGGCGTGCGCGACATGGTGGTTTTCCAGAGCCTCCGTGCTGGGAAAAGACGGGCCGCTAGCCTAGAGTTCCTCCCAAAATGCGTCAAGATCGACTGCCGCGCGTGCTAGCATCGCCCGTCGCTAACCGTCCGCTGCCCGCTGTCCACGATCCACTCGAAACAATGCCGCCGGCAGGCCGCCCAACGCAGCGTTACGGCATCTGCCACAGCGCGAGCGAATCCTGATCCTTGATGAAGATCCGCTTGCCCGACACGACCGGATGCGCATACGTCCCGCGCTCGCCAACCTTATAACTCGCCAACTTCTTGAACTCTTTTCCCGGCGCGAATACGGTCAGCTCCCCGGTCGGCACGAGCGCGAACAGCACGCTGCCGGCGTCGACCACCGAGCCATAGCCGCCGCGTCCGCCGCCTCGACCGCCGCGTCCTCCCGGTCCGCGACCGCCAGGCCCACCGGGTCCACGCGGCCGATCGCCTTGCTCGGCACGCTGACCGTCGCGTGGCGTCTCGCGCGGACGATCTTGCTGCGCGTTCGCATCGTCTCCGCGCCGTTCGGTCGGGCGTTCACCAGACCGCTGCTCAGTGCCCGCCGCTCCCAGCGGCGCGCTCCACAATGTCTTGCCGCTTTCCGTTTCGATGCAAAACACGTTGTTAAGATTCGAGATGCCGTACGCCATGCCGTCCTTGAGCACCGGCGTGTTGAACTGGACCGAGTGTTCCGAGTTGGTCCATAGCGGCTTCGCTTCCACGGCGCCGCCTTGCATTTCGATCTTCTGCGCCGTCGAGCCGCGCGTCGGACCGGCGTAGATGAGCGTCGTCCCGTCGACGATCGGCGTCGCCGCGTTGTACCGCCCCTGTTCGTAGCCGATTTTCCACAACTCTTTGCCGTCGGCCGCCGCGAGGATCACCATGTTCTTGTCCGTCGGTGCGACGATCGCCGCCGTTTCGCCGACTTGAATCGCCACCGGCGACCCGTACGCCGGCCCATCGCCCGTCCACTTCCATTTTTCATCGCCGGAAGCCAGATCGAGCGCCGCGACGCCGCCGTCGCGCTCCGTGCCGAATTGCACGATGCAAAGCGCCCCAACGACCAGGGGCGAACTCGACGTCGCGAACCGCGGCGCTTTGCCGACGTGCTGCGTGTTTCGCCACAACACCTTGCCGCTCGCCGCGTCGTAGCACGAGAGCGTCCCTTGCGAGCCGAACGTAATCACTTTTCCGCCGGCAACGGTCGGCGACGCCCGCGGACCGGAAAACCCGCCCGCCGCGCCGCGCACGCCTTCGGCCTCATACTTATCCGCCCAAACCTCCGACCCGTCGGCCGCGTTCAAGCACCGCACGACTTCATTTCCATCTTGCCGCGTGAATACATACAGCCGGTCGCCGACGAGCGCCGGTGTCGCCACGCCGTCGCCGATCGCGATCTTCCATTTCTGCACCAGTTCCTTCGGCCATTCCGCCGGCGCCTCGAACGTCGCCTTGCCGTCGCGGTTCGCCCCGCGCCACTGCGGCCAGTCCTGAGCGAACGCGCACGGCGACGCGGCCAACGCCTGCAACACAACGACTGCAATCCACGGGCTCACTCGAAACATGGCGACCTCCGAATAAAAAAGGTTCCACGGTTGCGACGCCCACCCCGTTCGCTCAAACAAATTATCAACGTTAGGGCCGAACTCGCGACGCATTGCCGCTATCCGGACACCAGCCGTCGGTCAAAAAACGCGAGTAATGTCAAATAATTCCCTCGTCCTGGTGGTGCGAGGCGTCTCCGTCAAATGCATCGGCGCACACCCCGACCCCTAGACCAGCCGCTCCCGAGCGCCACGTCCAAACGCCATCGCGCACAGCCGCTCCGGCGATCCACTTCTATACCAAATTCAACCCTCCCTTTCCAGAAACTTTTTTACACCTTCGCCAATTTATTCGGAATTCGCCCGGCCCTCAAAGTTGCGTGCCACGAATCGTCGCTCCCCTAAGCCAATAGCCGCGCAAGGCGGACTTGCCAACACCTGGCATAATGACGCAAACCAGAATCGCCTCTTAACCGCAGCGAAAGCGAACAACCATGTCCCCAAAAACTCCCCGCGTCGAAATCGTCTATTGCACGCAATGCCGCTGGCTGCTGCGCGCGGCGTGGATGGCTCAGGAACTCCTTTTCACGTTTGCCGACGAGCTCGGCGAGATCGCGCTCGTGCCCGGCTCGGGCGGCGTGTTCGATATCTGCGTCGACGACACGCTGATCTGGTCGCGGGCAGAGAGCGGCGGGTTTCCCGAAATCAAGACGCTCAAACAACTCGTGCGCGACCGCGTCGCTCCGGGAAAAGACTTGGGACACGCCGACCGAGAATCGAATCCGTGATTCGCCGCAGCTTGCACGCACGCCCGCAAAACGCCCACGATTCCTGGTAGCTTCGCCGCTCTTGGGCAATTAAACTCGAACCGTGCGGCGCTGCACGTTCCCGCCCGCGGCAAGTGATGCCGCTCAAGCCAACCCGCCCCAATCGAAATCGTCCCGCATGGAGCGCAGCGGCGCGACCATGCCGCCGCTCCCGCCTCCTCTGCCTGAGATTCTCCACATGCCGATCTTCGCCCGTCCCGTCCGGCCGCGTCGCCGACTCCCGCTTGTCATTGCCGTGTCGGTGCTGATGGTTTCGGTGGCACTGGCTCAGCCAGTGCACGCCGCCGACGAAACCTCAACCCGCCCCGCCGACGGCCTGCGCACGAACACGCCTTCGGTCTACGCACTTGTCGACGCGAAGATCGTCGTCGCCCCCGGCCGCGAAATCGAAAAGGGAACGGTCGTCGTTCGAGACGGTGTCCTCGAAGCGGTTGGCGCCGACGTGAAACCTCCCGCCGATGCCCGCGTCATCGACCTCGCCCGCAAGACGATCTACGCGGGCCTGATCGACGCTTTCGCCGAAATCGACGTCCCCGCTCCCACCGGCGGCGCAAACCATTGGAACGCGAACATCGTCCCGCAAGTCGATGTCGCCGCGGTCTATCTAGGCGACGCAAAAACGAACGCCACCCTCCGCGGCCAGGGCATCACCGCGCGCCTCGTCGCGCCGAGCGCCGGAATCTTCAAAGGCCTTTCCGCGGTCGTGACCACCGGCGAAGGCGACGGCGGCGCGACGATCGTCAAGAGCGGCATCGCGATGCACGCCACGTTGACTGTCCCGCGCATCGCCCGCCGCCGCACGGCGCAGGAATACCCCGGCTCGCCGATGGGCGCCCTCGCGCTCGCCCGCCAAACGCTGCTCGACGCCCAGTGGTACAAGTCGGCTCAAGCCGCCGCGGCCGCCGACTCGCGGTTGCCGCGTCCCGAGCGCAACGACGCGCTCGCCGCGCTCGAACCGGTCGTCGACGGCGAACGTTCCGTCATCGTCGACGCGCCGACGGAGTTGTACGTGTTCCGCGCCGACCAGATCGCCCGCGAGTTCGGCTTGCGAGCGATCGTCCGTGGCTCGGGCCGCGAATATCAACGCCTCGACGCCGTCGCCAAGACGGGCCGCGCGATCATCGTGCCCGTCGCGTTTCCCCGCGCTCCCGATGTCTCATCGCCGGAAGCCGCGCTCAGCGCGCCGCTCGAACGCCTAATGCACTGGGAGCTCGCGCCGGAAAACCCGGGGCGGCTCGATCGCGCTGGCGTTACGATCGCGCTCACGACGAATGGCCTCCGCGACGCGGGCGAGTTCTTGAAGAACGTCCGCCAGGCAGTCGAGCGCGGCCTGTCGAGCGAAGCGGCCCTCCGCGCGCTCACGACCACGCCCGCCAAGCTCTTCGGCGTCGACAATCGCCTCGGTACGGTCGAAGCCGGCAAGTCGGCGAATCTCGTCGTTGCCGACGGAGACCTCTTCGCCAAGAAGACCAAGATTCTCGAAACCTGGGTCGGCGGCAAGCGGCACGAAATCAAACCGCCGCCGCTACAAGACGTTCGCGGCACGTGGGCGGCGAAACTGACCACCGCCGATACCGCACTCGATGCGACGCTCCTCATCGCCGGCGAAGCCGACAAGCCGAAGGCACAACTTGCCGTTGGCGAACAGAAAATCGACGCGAAATCGATCGCGATCGAGGAAGGCCGCCTCACGATCGTCTTCAAGTCCGACGATCTCGACCGCGCCGGCATCGCCCGCGCAACGGCCATCGTCAACCTCGCCGCCGAACAGGCCTCGCTCGGTCCCGGTAGCGGCATTTGGCCCGACGGCGCGACGTTCGCCTTTTCCGCAACGCGCGCGAGCACCGACGTGCCGAAGCTCGACGCGAAACCGAGCGACGCCAAACCGAGCGACGCCACGGCGGACGACTCGAAAAAGCCCGGCAACCCGCCAGATACCGACGACGCCGACAAGCCGCAACCACCCATCTCCCCGGTCAACTATCCCTTCGGCGCGTTCGGCCGCGCTGCCCCACCGGAGCAACCGAAAGTCGTCGTCTTTCGCGGCGCCACGATCTGGACCAGCGGCCCCGCCGGCACGCTCCAAGACGCGTCGATCGTCGTCCGCGAAGGCAAGATCGAAACCGTCGGCCAAAATCTCCCCACACCCGAAGGCGCAATCGTCGTCGACGCCGCCGGCAAGCACATTTCCGCAGGCATGATCGATTGTCATTCGCACATCGCCAGTGACGGCGGCATCAACGAAGCCACCCAGGCGATCACGGCGGAAGTCCGCATCGGCGATTTCGTCAATCCCGACGACATCAGCATCTACCGCCAACTCGCCGGCGGACTCACCGCGGCCAACATCTTGCACGGTTCCGCGAATCCCATCGGTGGCCAGAATCAGGTCATCAAACTCCGCTGGAGCGGTTTGCCGGAGGAAGTCAAATTCGCCGGCGCTCCCCCGGGCATCAAGTTCGCCCTCGGCGAAAACGTCAAGCAAAGCAACGTGCCCAATGCGACCTCGCGCTATCCCCAGTCGCGGCCCGGCGTCGAACAGATCATGCGTGACGCCTTCCTCGCCGCCCGCCAATATCGCGACCGGCATCTCGACTGGAAGAAGAACCACACGGGCCTGCCGCCGCGCGTCGATCTCGAACTCGAAGCGCTCGTCGAAATCCTTGAAGGCCGCCGCATGATCCACTGCCATTCCTACCGCCAGGACGAAATCCTCGCCCTGCTCCGCACCTGCGAACAGTTCCACATTCGAATCGGCACCCTCCAGCACATCCTCGAAGGCTACAAGGTCAGCGACGCCATCGCCAAGCACGGCGCGGCCGGTTCGTCGTTTTCCGACTGGTGGAACTACAAGTTCGAAGTCGTCGACGCGATTCCGTACAACGGCGCCCTCCTGCACCGGGCGGGCATCAACACGTCGTTCAACTCCGACGACGCGGAACTCGGCCGGCGGATGAATCTCGAAGCCGCGAAAGCCGTCAAGTACGGCGGCGTCGCTCCCGAGGAAGCGCTCAAGTTCGTCACGCTCAATCCGGCAAAGCAACTCGGGATCGACCACAGAGTCGGCTCGCTCGAACCGGGCAAGGACGCCGATCTCGTCGTCTGGAGCGGTTCGCCGCTATCGAGTTACTCGCGCTGCGAGCAAACCTGGATCGACGGACGCAAGTATTTCGACCTTGCCAACGACGCCGCCATGCGCAAGCGCGACGACGATCTTCGTGCGAAGCTCGTCCAGCGCATCCTCTCCTCCGGCGCGAGCATAGCCCAACCGGGCGAAGCCGAACCGCTCGAAGAAGACCTCTGGCCCAAAACCGATATCTACTGCCGCTGCCGGTCCGCCGATCAATAGTGTCCGCCACCAAGAATACTTCGATGGAAACATCGCTCGCCAACTCTCAGCATCAAGCAAAAATGAATCGGTACTTCTTTAACGCAGAGGGCGCAGAGGGCGCGGAGAGTTCCACTCTGCAAACTGTGAACTCAAAACGGCCATCTCTGCAATTCACTCGCCTGTCTTCTCTGCGCCCCCTGCGAGACCTCTGCGCCCTCTGCGTTAAAAAACGAATCAACTCAACCTCACGTTCAACGCCAAGATTCGCGACTGGATTCGTTGTTCTCGCCATATTTGCGCTTATCGCAAGCGTCGCTAGCGCCGGGCCGGAGATTCCCGGCGCGCCCCAGTCCGGCCCCATCGCCATCGTCGGCGCAACCGTCCACACGGCCTGCGGCCCGGTGATCGAAAACGGCGTCGTCGTTTTCGACTCGGGCAAGCTCACCTCCGTCGGCGGAGCGGACACGGCCATTCCCGGCGGCGCGACGCGGATCGACGCGAAGGGCAAGCATGTCTTTCCCGGGCTCATCGCCGCCAACTCGACGCTCGGCCTCGTCGAAGTCGATTCGATCCGCGCCACGATCGACCACACCGAAGTTGGCCCGATCAATCCCAACGTCCGCGCGCAAGTCGCCGTCAATCCCGACAGCGAACTGATCCCGGTGACGCGTGCGAACGGCGTGCTGCTGGCGCAAGTCACGCCCCGCGGGCAGCTTATTCAAGGCCAATCTGCGGTCGTCGCCCTCGACGGCTGGACGTGGGAAGACATGACGCTCGCCGCGCCCGTCGGCATGCACATCAACTGGCCTCGCATGTCCGCCGCCCGCAGTTGGGAAGTCGGCATCGGCGGGCAGCAACCCCCGCCCGAAAACCGCAACGAGCAGCTCACGCTCCTCCGCAAGACGTTCGACGATGCCCGGGCCTACGCCAAGGCGCGGGCCGGCAATCCGAACACGCCCCTCGACGTGCGTTACGAAGCACTCTTGCAAGTCTTCGACCGCAAGCTGCCGGTATTTGTGCGGGCGGACGAGATCGTCGAGATTCAAGCGGCCGTCGCGTTCGCGCTCAAGGAGAATCTCAAGCTCGTGATCGTCGGCGGCTACGACGCCCCGCACGCGGCCGCGCTGCTCAAAGAGCACGACATCCCGGTCGTCGTCAACAGCGTCAATCGCCTGCCGATGCGCCGCAGCGATCCGTTCGACGCGCCGTTTACCGTGCCGGAGCGACTGCGCCAGGCCGGCGTCAAGTTCTGCATCTGCGACGGCGGCAAGTTCGAAGCGTCGAACATCCGCAACCTGCCCTACGAAGCCGCCAAAGCCGCCGCCTATGGTCTGCCTCCGGACGAAGCCCTCAAGTCGGTCACGCTCTCCGCCGCACAGATTCTCGGCATCGGCGACCGCGCCGGCTCGCTCGAAGCCGGCAAAGACGCCACGCTCTTCATCGCCGACGGCGACATCCTCGAAGTCGCCACCCACGTCGAACAAGCCTTCGTCCAAGGCCGCCAGGTCGACTTGTCCAACCGGCACAAGCGGCTGTACGAGAAGTACCAGGAAAAACAGCGCCGCGAGGGCGTGAAGCGATAGATCATTGCGCACGTTGCGATTCGGCGTCGACGATCGCCGCGACCACACCCGCCATTGTATACTCGCCCGCCTCCGCCGCCGCTTCATGGCCTTGCTCGCGAAGCGCCTCCGTAGTCAGCGGGCTGATCGTCGCCAGCTTGCTCTTTCGCAATCGCTCGCCCAGCATTTTGACGAGCGACCGGGCAATTGCGGAACTGGTCACCGTGATCCAATCGACTCGGTCGGCGTCGATCGCGTCGACGATTTCTGCGTCGGCCTGCGCCACGTCGACGCTGCGATAGGCCACGACCTGCTCGACCGTTGCCCCCGCCGCGGAAAGCTGTTCGGCGAGCACTTCGCGTCCGCGGCTTGCTCGTACGAGCAATACCCGCGTGCCCGCGGCGTGCGGCGCGAGTTCCTCGGCGAGCGCTTCCGCGCGATACTCGCCCGGTACCAGGTCGGGCCGCAGGTGGTACTCGGCCAGCGCTTCGGCAGTGCCCGGCCCAATCGCCGCGAGCTTCACCAAAAAGAGTCGCCGCAAGTCGCCGCTCGCCAAGAGCCGCTCGAAAAAGAACCGCACGCCGTTGGCGCTCGAAAACACGAGCCACTCAAACTCGCCGAGCCGAGCGATCGCCCGATCGAGCTCGCCGAAACCCTCGACGGGCAGAATCTCGATCGCCGGCTGCACGAGCACGTTCGCCCCGAGTTCCGCCAGCGCCGCATACAACTCGTCCGCTTGATCCACGGCGCGCGTTACGAGTACCGTCTTGCCAAAGAGCGGCCGGTGCGTAATCCATTCAAGCGTCGCGTCGGCGCGGGCAACTTCGCCGACGATCACCAGCACCGGCGGACGGATGTGCCCCGTGCTCAACCGCGCCGCAACTTCGTCGAGCCGGCAGAACCACCGCTCCTGATCCGGTAAGCTCGCTCGCCGCACGATCGCCACCGGTGTTTCGGGCTTCTTCCCCGCGGCGATCAACTCCCGCGTCCAAGTCGCCGCCGTGGTCACGCCCATGTAGATGACGAGCGTGCCGGGAAACGCGGCAAGCGCCGCCGCATCCAGCCCGTTCGCCTCGGCGTCGCACCGTTGATGACCCGCGACAAACGCCACGGCCGAAGCACTGTCGCGATGCGTAAGCGGCACGCCCGCATAGCTCGCCGCGGCGGAAGCGGCCGTGACGCCGGGCACGACCTCGAACGGAACTCCCGCCGCGGCCAGCGCCGCCGCCTCGTCGCCCAGATGCCCGAAGATCGCGGGATCGCCCCCTTTGAGCCGCACGACGGTCTTTCCCGCGAGGCTGCGGCCGACGAGCAGGGCGTTGATCTCGTCTTGATTCATGACCCGCCCGTGGCCGTGTCGGCCCAAACAGACGAGCTCGGCGTCGCGTCGGGCATGCCGGAGGACGCGCGGATTCACCAGGTAGTCGTACACCACGACGTCCGCCCGCCGCAGGCACTCGACGCCGCGGAGCGTGATGAGACCCGGGTCTCCCGGCCCGCCGCCGACCAGATAGACGCGGCCCGGCTTCGGACTTTCGGTCGCCGGCTCTGGCTTTTGCTCGCTCATCAAGGCTGTTCGGGTTGCGTAGCGATCGTCGCAAGACTTCCGCTACGGGTTTTCGGCCGTTGGACTGGCGAATCGAAGTCTTTGCGCCGCTGGCGGTTGCGTTGTGTTGTGTTGACTGCGCCACGAGTTAGAATAAGAGAGAACGCGATTGCCCAACAGTCGTCTCCTGCCATTCCTTTGACTTGCGTCGCCGCGCCGCCTGGGCCGCGGTCGTCGCCGTTTGTGCCCATGTCTACCGAAGCCGCCACCGGACCGCAGCCCCTTTCCCCCGCCCAGCGCGCGCGGCTGCAACAGACTTTCGAACACGCCAACAAGACGGCCGAAAAGGCGCTCAAGGACGGCGTAAAAACCAACTTCGACTACGCCCACGACATGTACGTCGTGTGCGTGATGGGCGATCTCGCGAACGTCACGTACTTCAAGGCCCTGATCGACAACCTCTACAAGAAGTTCGGCGGCAAGAAGAAGGAGAGCAAGCTCGGCGGCTGGTTCGGCGGCGGCGGAACGAGCGCCGGTAACCTCAAGAAATTCGAAACGTCCAAAGACTGGACCGGACTCATCAAAGCCGGGCTTGGCTATCTCAAGAGCAATCCTTGGGACTCCGGCGTGCTCATCAAGATGGCCGAAGCGGCCGCCAAGCTTCACCTGCTCGACGCGCAGCTCGCGTACCTCAAGGGCGCCCGCAACGGCAGCCCGAAAGACCCCGACGTCAACCGCACCTGCGCCAAGGTGCTCGCCGGCATCGGCCGATTCGACGACGCGATCGAATGCTGGCGACGGGTCAAGGAAGCCCTGCCTCAGGATATGGAAGCCGACCAGATGATCGGCAAGCTCTCCGTCGACAAGACGATCAAGAAGGGCAAGTACGAAGAGGCCGAATCGACCACCGACACGATGGCCGACAAGGCCGAGCAGGCCGCCCGCAAAGGCGAAGCCCAACGGCAAACGCCCGAACAGAAATTCCGCGAGGCGATCGAGAAGAATCCCGCCGACGTGGCCAACTACATCGAACTGGCGGAAATTCTCGCCACCGAAGCCCGTTTCGACGAAGCGAAGCGCGTCCTCGCCAAGGCGCTCGAAGCGTCCGGCGGCGACGTCAAAATCCGCGAGCTCGGCGAAGACATGCAGGTTCGCCACGCCCGCGAAAATGCCCGCATCGCCGAGCGTCGCGCCGCCGAAGACAAAACGGATCAGGCCAAGGCCCTTGCCCAGCAGCTTCTGGCCGAGGTGAACCGGCTCGAAACTGAGATTTACGCGGCCCGCTGCGAGCGCTATCCGAACAACACGGCCTATCGCTACGAACTGGGCGTCCGCCTGCGCCGCGCGGCCAACTACAGCGAAGCGATCAAATACCTGCAACAGGCCAAGAACGACCCGAAACGCAAGGCGCTCGCCAATTTCGAGTTGGGCGAATGCTTCCGAATGATCAAGCAGTACCCCCTTTCGATTCAGGCCTATGAAGCGGCTCTAGAGCTTTTGTCCGCCCGCGACGAAGAGGTCAAAAAGCAGGCCCTCTATTGGGCGGGTAAGGTCGCCTTGCTCGGCACCCGCGACCTGGAAAAGGCGGACAAGTTCCTCAATGCCCTGGCCGGCATGGACTTCAGCTACAAAGACCTGTCCGTTCTACTGGACAAGCTCCAACAGATGCGGCAAAATTAGTGATTCGCCGCAGACCGCGGCCATTTGCGTCAAACGGACTTGAAGTCCGCCGCACCGAACAACTCCATTGCGGTTCGCCGCACGCCTTTCATGCCCACCACCAAAAGCGCCGAAAAACGCCTGCGTCAAAGCGAAGTCCGCCGCGTCCGCAACCGCTCGATCAAGCGGAGCCTCGCGACGTACGTCCGCCGCGTCCTCGAAGCGATTGCCGGGGGCGATAAGGCCAAGGCCGACGCCGAATTCCGTCTGACCAGCAAGAAGCTAGACCAGGCCGCTTCCAAGCGGGTGATTCACGCCAACACGGCCGCCCGCACCAAAAGCCGCCTCTCGGCCCGCGTGAAGAAGCTCAAGCGAGCCACGCCAGCGTAATTCGAGCGACTGTCGATTCAAACCAGGGGCTCAGTTCCCGCCCCACAGCCCGCCGCGCCGCCGGCCTTCGCGCCGGTCGCCGCGTTCCGGCCGGTCTCCCCGCTCGGGCCGATCGACGCGGTCAGGCCGCGTGCCGCTTGCATAAGGGTTGCGCGCCGGGCTCGATCCCGCGGCCGTCGACTCCACAGCCGGCGCAACCAATGTCCGCGGATTCATCGCTTCGAACGGCGTGATGATCCCGTCGTCGTTGCCGTCGTACTTGGTGAACTCGGCGACCGTGACGTCGTTCCACGTCGTGCTGTATTCGGCCATCGCCACCTGACCGTCGGCGTTGGCGTCCTTCTCAATGAACCAAGACGGCGTCCCCTTGGGCAACCGCTCGTGCGCCGTGTCGAACCGCAAGTCGCGGGCGGCAAGCTCGCCGCCGGAGCTTCCGCCGGGACGATTGCGCTGGGCCTGCTGTAACAGGTGGGCGGCCAATTCGCCGGCGTCCACGCGATTGTCGCTATTTCGGTCCGCCGCCCGGATGTCGGTCCGCGCGTCCTTCCACTCCTCAGGAGTCAAGAACCCGTCGCGGTTGGCGTCGTACTGGCGAATGAGCCCCATCGCGTAATTCCGCGTTCGCGCGGCTTCGTCCTCCGGTCCGCCTGGACCTCCGGGACCGCGCCTCCCGCGATCTCCCTCTTCGCCGTCGCGTCGTCGCTCGTCCCGATTGCGCTCATCGCGGTTGCGCTCATCCCGATCGCGCTCGTCACGGTTACGCTCGTCCCGGTTACGTTCGTCGCGTTCCCGCCGGCCGTCGCCCCGCTGGTCGGAGGCGTTTTGCGGTTGTCCCGCGGTCTTGTCGCCGAATCCCCAGCGGCGCGCGATCCGGCCGGCGAGTTCCTCCCGCGAAAGCCGTCCGTCGCGGTTCTTGTCGTCTTGCCGCGGATCGTCGCCCCAGGGCACGTCGCGCCATTCGTCCGGGTCGATGGAGCCGTTGCGGTTGTGGTCGTATTCGGCCAGGATCTCCCGGTCGACATTTCGCAATACGCGCTCGTCGAACCGCTGTTCGATCGGCATGGCGATCGCGTCCGCTTCGGCGCCAAACCCCGGCACGATCGCCGCGGTTGGGTCGTTCGGGTTGCTGCCAAAGCCCGGAACCAAGGCGGCCGTGGTCTCCGAATTGCGCTCGTTGCGCCGTCGCTCTCGCTCGCGTTCCCGCTCCCGTTCGCGATCCCGATCTCCCCGGTCTCCGCCACGGTCACCGCCCCAGGGGCCGCCTCCACCCGGAGGGCCACCGCCCCACGGTCCGCCGCCCCGGTCGCCGCCCCAATTGCCACGGTCTCTTCCGCCCCGGTCGCCGCGGTCCCCTCTGTCTCCCCTGTCTCCCCGATCGCCCCGGTCCTCGTTTCCCTCACTGGCGGCCCGCTTGAGCCGCTCGATCGACAGCGGCTTGGTCGTATCCATGCCGGCTTGCTTCGCGGCCCGGTCAATCATCGCCCGGTACTGGCTCGGAACCTCGGTGGGGTCGAGCTGACCGTTGCCGTTCGAGTCGAACCGCTTGAGCATCGCGTCCAGGGCCGCGTTCTGCCCGTAGGCCGCCGCGCTCACGATCCACACGATCAGCACAAACCCTGACCACCAAACGACTTTCGCCGTTGAAAGGCATCGGTTCATCGTTTGTCTCCACTCAACGCCACGGCTCGCAAACGGCGTCCTTGCAACGAGCGTTTCCGCACTCGGCACTACGATCATAATTGTCCTTTCCGTAGGCAGCCAGCCGGATCGGACGTTTGGTCGACCGCGTTCAACAATTAAAAACCCCGCCGCAACCCGGCGGTTCCTCAGGGGTTGAACCCTCTGTTGCCCAGCGGCGCGTTGGCGGCTCGCTGGAGTGTGGGTGTCTTCGGCCCGACCGACCGTTCAGTCCAGGCGTCCTGGCGGCGAATCTCTGGCGCCGCCCGGCTCGCCTTGCCGGCCGGTCCTCATCCAACCAAGGGAGCTCTCGTCATGCGTAGATCGGCAAAAACGATGTTCACGTTGGCCGTCGTGGCGGCTTTGGTCGCCATGTTCTCGGCCGATGCCCTGGCCCAGCGCGGCCGCGGCGGTCGGGGGCAAGGCGGTCCCGGTGGTGGTTTCGGCGGACCGGGCGGTTTCGGCGGCGGTCGCCTCGGCGTCGCTCTCCGCAACGACGTCATGGACGAGCTTGAAATCGTCCCCGATCAAGAGGACAAGCTTCGCGACTTGCAGGACCAGATGCGCGACGAAATGCGCGAACAATTCCAAGGCTTGCGAGACCTAAGTGACGACGAACGCCGCGAAGCGTTCCAGGGCATGCGCGAAAAAATGGAGAAGCTCACCGCCGAATACGACAAGAAGATCGACGAAATCTTGATGCCCGATCAACGCGCCAAGCTCGACCAGCGCGTGCTGGCCCAGTCGGTCCAATTCGGCGGCGCGGGCGGCTTGACCAACGCCACGGCCGCCAAGGCTCTCGGCCTGACCGAAGAGCAACGCAAGAAGCTTGAAGAAAAGAACCGCGAAGTCCAAGAAGAACTCCAAGAGAAGATCGCCAAGCTCCGCGAAGAGGCCGAAGATGAAATCCTCGCTGTCCTCACGCCCGAGCAACGCGAAAAGGTGAAGAAACTGATCGAAGAGCGTCCGCAATTCGGACCGGGCGGCCGTGGTGGTCGCGGCCAAGGTGGACGTGGCCAGGGCGGCGGCCGTACTCCGCCAGCCAACGGCGTCTAATCGCCGGAGTCGAAAAGGAATGACGAAACCGAGCGCCGCCGAACGTGGGTGGCGTCGCTCGACGCATATCGCGAATCACGGTGGCTCTGCGATCGCAGTCCGCCGCGAACAAGAGAAGACGCCACCAGGCGTGCCGAACTGGGATCTCCTCCCGGCGTCGATCGCTCCCACCCACGTGATTCGACGCCGGGAGAATCCCTTGTTTTTTGCGCCTCGAAGAAAGCTCAGAAGTGCCCGACGGTCGCTTTCGAGGTGACCACCGTCGAAACATGAACGCGGCCATCGGCCCACAAACGGCAAACATTTTACAAACTTACTTGCCACTCGCCGCTTGACAGTATCGCTCCCCACGCCCCGCATGGCAACCGTCCAATCCAAAAACCGACTAGACCGACCTCGGGTATCGTTCGTAAGGTAGAACTGGGCCGACAGTTTCGGCCGAACTTTGCCACGGCGGGCGATCGCGACCCGTCGGGCCGCCAATCCGGCGACCTCCGCCGCATCGCGATCCCGCCCGACTCCGTTCCCGCCTGCCAAAACCGGCGCTCGAACCTGCGGTTAAAGGCCGTAGGCGCGCGCCGTAGCACGCCGCCAAGAAAACCGCTCGCCGAGCCGAATTCGTAAGTAACGCTGTCAATTACGCCCTCGACCGTTCGCACGCTGCCATGGAAGCCGGTGACATCCTCGTCCAACGCGGCCTGATCAGCGAGAAGCAACTCGCCGAGCTCCGCCGCGCGCAGCCCGATTGCCGGCGGCTCGATCAACTCGCCGTCGAAAAGGGATACATCACGGAAGAAGCGTCGTTGCGGGCGCTCGGCGCGGAAGTCGGCCTGAATTTCGTCGACCTCGCCGAAACCGAGGTCGATCTCTCGCTGCTCAAGACCTTCCCGCCCAAGCTCATCTACCGCGAGGCCCTGTTTCCGATCAGCCGCCGCAACGGCACGATCACCGTCGCCACCAGCGACCCCTTCGACCTCTACCCGCTCGACGAAGCCAGCGCCGCGACGGGCCTCTCCATCGAGCCGGTCCTCGCCAGCCGCGTCGAAATCGACAAGCTCATCAAGAGCCATCTCGGCGTCGGCGGCGAAACGATCGACGGCTTGATGGCTCAGGCCGTCGAAGACAACGACGTCCAACTGCTCGAAGACATCGAGTCCGACGGGTCCGAGCTGTCCGAAATGGCCCACGAGGCCTCCGTCGTGCGGCTCGTCAACGAAATCCTGCTCGAAGCGATCGAGCTCCGCGCCAGCGACGTTCACATCGAGGTCGAAGAGCACGGACTCACGATCCGCTACCGCATCGACGGCATGTTGCAGACGCAGCCGATTCCGCCCGAGATGCGCCGCTTTCAGGCCGCGATCATCAGCCGCCTGAAGATCATGGCCCGGCTGAACATCGCCGAAAAGCGTTTGCCACAAGACGGCCGCATCAAGCTCAAAGTCCACGGCCGCGAGGTCGATGTCCGCGTTTCCGTCATTCCGATGATTCATGGCGAGGGCATCGTCATGCGTCTGTTGGACAAGGGAAACATGAAGTTCGAGCTCCGCAACCTCGGCATGGACGAGGCGATCTACAAGACCTACAGCGAGCTGATCGAAATCCCGCACGGCATCATTCTCGTCACCGGCCCGACCGGCTCCGGCAAATCGACGACGCTCTACAGTTCCTTGCTGCAAATCAAAAGCGACGACACGAAGATCATCACCACGGAAGATCCGGTCGAGTACCAGTTGCCGGGCATCTGCCAGATTCAGGTGCATCCCAAGATCGGCCTGACGTTCGCCGCGTCGCTGCGGAGCATCTTGCGTCACGATCCCGACGTGGTCCTGATCGGCGAAATCCGCGACTTGGAAACGGCCGAAAACGCGATTCAAGCCTCGCTCACGGGCCACCTGGTGTTCAGCACGCTGCACACGAACGACGCGGCGAGCGCCTACACGCGGCTTATCGACATGGGCGTCGAGCCGTTCCTCGTCGCCAGCACGGTCGAAGCGGTGATGGCCCAGCGGCTCGTCCGCACGCTCTGCAAGAACTGCAAGGAAGAGTTTTCGCCCACCGACGAAGACCTGCCGCCCGACTTCCCCCGCGAAGACCTCAATAAAATCGGCGGCAAGCTGTTCCGCGCCAAGGGCTGCCGCGCGTGTCACCACATCGGCTACGCGGGCCGCAAGGCGATTTTCGAGTTGCTCGTCACGACCGAAGACGTCCGCAAGCTCGCTCACGACCGCGCCAGCAGTTGGGAAATCCGCCGCGCAGGCCAGAAACACGGCATGCGCACGCTCCGCCAGGACGGCTGGAACAAAGTCCTAGCCGGCCAAACCACCATCGACGAAGTCGCCCGAACCACCAAGGGCGACAGAATCGAATAGCCTCAGGGGTCGGGTGTCAGGGGGCAGGGAAATTCAAAACCCTCTATTCCCCAACCCCCGACCCCCGACCCCTGATTCATGCCCGACTTCGCCTACATCGCCCGCAGCAGTACGGGTCAGCGCGTCACCGGCACGCTGACCGCGCCCAACGAGCGCGATGTCTTATCGACATTGATGGCGAAGTCGCTCTTTCCGCTCGAAGTCAAAGCCGAATCGGCGGCCATGACGTTCGGCGGCACGCGGATCAAGCCGCAACTCATGGCCACGACCTACGGCCAGCTCGCCGGCCTGCTCCGCTCCGGCGTGCCGCTGTTGCGGTCGCTCGCCGTGTTGCGCGATCAATCGTCGCACCGCGGCCTCAAGGAAGTCCTCACGCAGGTCCACGCCAAGGTCGAAGAAGGCTCCACGCTCGCCGACGCCATGCTTCGCCATCCCAAGGCGTTCGGCGAGATGGCCGTCAATATGGTCCGCGCCGGCGGTGAAGGCGGCTTCCTGGAAGACGCCCTCGAACGCGTCGCTGTGTTCACCGAACAGCAGGAAGACCTCAAGAGCCGCACGATCGGCGCCGTAGCCTACCCCGTGTTCCTCGCCGCCGTGGGCACGATCGTCGTCACGGTCCTCATCGTGTTCTTCGTGCCGATGTTTGAACCGCTGTTCGCTCAGCTCAAACAGCGCGGCGAATTGCCGGCCATTACCGAATGGCTGCTGGGCTTAAGCGCCACGATCGGCAGCCCATGGAGTCTGATCCCGCTGTTAGGGCTGGTTATGGGTATCGTCTGGCTGCGCGTCTGGCTGCGAACCGACGAGGGTCGACTTTCCAGCGACCAATTCAAGCTCCGCCTTCCGATGGTCGGCAGAATCTACATGAGCATGGCCGTCTCGAGGTTCTGCCGCGTGTTGGGCACATTGCTGCATAACGGCGTGCCGATCCTCCGCTCGCTCGAAATCAGCAGCCAAGCCACCGGCAACCGCGTCCTGGGCAATGCCATTCGCAAAGCCGCCGAGAACATCTCCTCCGGCCAGACGCTCGCCGCGCCCCTCGCCGCCTGCGGCCATTTCCCGCCGGATATGGTCGAAATGATCGCCGTGGCCGAGGAATCCAACACGCTCGAAACCGTGCTCATCAACATGGCCGACCAGCTCGAACGCCGCACCTGGCGGCAACTCGACTTGTTCGTCCGGTTCTTGGAGCCAGTCATGCTACTCATGCTAGCTGGCGTCGTCCTGGTAGTAGCCATCGGCCTATTGCTTCCAGTAATGAAAATGAGCTCAATCGTACAATAGCGGGGTCGGGATTCGGGATTCAGCATTCAGAGATTGTCCGCCCGCGATTGGCGCAGCCGCTCGCGCCCCAAATCCCGAATCCCGAATCCTGGCCCCTGAAACCTGACCCCTGTCCCGGGGTTGAAGTTAATAGACACGTGTTCCTTCTGGGTGATTCGTAGAGGAGTTTGCCGAAATGTCTCGCAATCGTTCGCTCCGTCGCCGCGGTCGTCGCCGCAGCGGCTTTACGTTGATGGAAGTCATGCTCGTCCTGGCGATCCTGGTCATTCTCGGATCGGTCGCGTGGTTCGCGTTCGGCGACATGCTGTTTGCGGGCAAGACTAAGGCCGCAAAGACGCAAATCGACGCCTTCAAGCTGCCAATGAACACCTACTTGATGGACGAAGGCGAGTGGCCGCGCGAGCTAGCTGATCTTTGGACTCCAGGTCCGAAAACCAACCGAAGGCACATGGAGCCAGTCGGCAACGATCCTTGGGGCAATCCCTACGGCTATGAGCCGCCGACGAGCGACGATCCCAGCGCCAAGCCGCGGATTTGGTCCAACGGACCCAACGGTCAGCAAGGCGACGCCGACGACATTTCGAACACAACCGTCATGCAATAACTTTGCGTGATCTCCCTACGCAATCCGTTCGCCATGCCGCCAGTCCGAAAACCGTCATGTCCAAGCGCCGTTCCTCTAGTATCGTTCGGCCCGCGCGCTCGGGCTATACCGTCCTCGAACTGATGCTCGTGCTGGCGCTGATCGTCGTGCTCGGGGCGCTCGCTTATCCGGAATTGCAGGGCCCGCTCGCCCGTCAGCGCCTCAAGTCGGCCGCCGAGACGATCCGCGGCGCGTGGAACAACGCCCGCAGCGACGCGATGATGACCGGCGAAATCCACCTCTTCCGCTACGAGCCGGACACGGGCAATTACCAGGTCCAGCGGTGGATCAACGCCGACACTTCGTCCTCCTCCGGCCCGAGTGCGGGCAGCACGACCGCCAGCGACGAGCAACTCCTGTTGCCCGAGGACGTGACGTTCGTCGGCGGCGATCAAGTCGACTTCCGCGCCGACTACGAAGCGCAAGCCATGTCCGGCGCCGACACCGGAACCGCGCCGAGCGTGATGTTCTATCCCGACGGATCGACCAGCACCGTTGAGCTCGAAATCGCCAACCAGTACGGCACCCGCGTCCGCATCTCGATGCGCGGCATGACCGGCGTCGTCACGGTCACCGCGCCTTACGAGTCGGGAGAGTCGCGATGACCCGCTACCGTTTTCCCAACCTCCAACCTCCAACCTCTAACCTCTCGCGCCCCGCCTTCTCGCTCCTCGAAGTCATCCTCGCCCTCGCCATTCTCGCGGCTTCGATGGCCGTGCTCGGCCAGTTGGTCCAGTTCGGCATGACGAACGCCCGTCGCGCCGAGGACATGACGCAGGCCGCGATCATCTGCGAGAGCATCATGGCCGAAATCGTCGCCGGCGACCGCGGTCTGACGAATGAGTCAGCGGCGACCTACGAAGAGAACGACACGTTTGTCTACTCCATCGATATCCCCACGGGGGCGCAAGAGGGCCTCCTCGAAGTCCACGTCGTCGTCGAAACCAATCCCGAATACTCGGCCGAACCGATCCGCTGCGCGCTCGTCCGCTGGATGGTCGATCCCGATTACGCCAGCAGCGCCACGAGCGGCACGACCACGAACTAACCCGATGCGACCCACCTGCCGGACAACGCGAACGCTCGCCAACCACCGCAAATCGCGCTGGCCCGGTCGATCTTTAAACACAGAGGGCACAGGGGCAGAGCACGGAGGAACGCGGGGAAATGCAAAATGCAGAATGAAGAATGAAAAATGGAACGAGCAACGGACTGAATCGCCATCGTCCCATTCTTCATTTTTCATTTTTCATTCTGCATTCCCTTCGCGTCCTTGCGCCTTTGCGGTGAGAAACCGCCACCGAGCGCCCACGGGTTTCACGCTCCTCGAAGTCATCCTCTCGCTCACGCTCGCTACGTTCGTCCTGCTGCTCATCGGCATCGCCATCGACGCGCACATCACGATTTCGGAGCGCAGCCGGGCGAAGATCGAGCAGGCCCAGCTCGCCCGCAGCGTGTTTCGGATGATCGGCGACGACCTGCGGAACGCGATCTTGTATGCCCCGCTTGATTTTTCGAGCATCGCCAATCTCAACCTCGACGCCGACATCGGCGGCGGCACGGAAGACGCCGGCAGCATGGGCGGTGACACGAACGGCATGGGCGGCGGCCAAAATGGACAAGGCGGAAACACTCCCGGCGGCGCCACGCCCGGCGGCAATGTTCCCGGCGGTCAACCACCGACCGGCCAGCAATCCGGCGGCAACCAGTCCTCGTCCGGTAATCAACCATCGGGCGGCGCGAACAACACTAGCGGCGGAAGCAACACGGGCGGCGCCTCGGGCGGTTCGACCGACACCGGCTCCGTGCTCGACGAAGCCGCAGGTCCGACGGAAGACCCGCCCGGCGTGTACGGTTCCGCCTACGAGATCAACGTCGACATCAGCCGCCTGCCCCGCGTCGACGAATACGACGCGATGATGCAAAACGGCGAGGGCGCGATCGCCGACATTCCCAGCGACGTCAAGACGGTCGCCTACTACGTCACAGACGACGCGAGCGGCGGCACGTCGCCCGGCGGTCCGTTGTCGAGCGACGCGCAGGGCGGTCTCGTCCGCCGTGCGGTCGACCGCGCGGTCACGCAATACGCATTCAACGCGGGCAGCACGGCCGCTCTCGACGACAGCGCCGCCGTCCTCGCGCCGGAAGTGACCGACATCGCGTTCGAGTACTTCGACGGCAGCACGTGGAGCGACACTTGGGACATGGTCGAGAAGGGCGCTCCGCCCGTCGCCGTGCGGATCACGATTGCGATCGCCGCGCCTAAGATCGAGAGCATCTTCGATCGCACGGTCGGAGCGCTTGGCGGCTCGGCGTCCGACGAGGGCGAGTCGACCGAATACACACAAGTCGTCTATCTGCCCGCCGCCGAGGGCGCGGCGTCCTCGTCGGGCGGCAGTTCGACCGGCTCGACCGCCGAAACGGGCGGCGCCGCCAGCGCGGAGGCCGCGCCATGAGACTTGCAACTTCCCCATGTCGTCGCCGCGGCCGCCAGCGAGACCGCCGCGGCATCCTGCTAATCATCGTATTGCTCGTTATCGCGCTGTTGAGCCTCGCCGGCTACAGCTATTCCCAGTACATGTTCAGCGAGTACCGCGGCGCGGTCGTGAGCGCCCGGCTCGTGCAAGCCCGCCTGTCGGCCGAGTCGGGCGTCGAGCATATTAAGGTCTTCTTGATGCAAGACCGCGCCAGCCGCGAAGCCGCAGGCGGCGTCTACGAGAATCCCGCGTTCCAAATGGTGCTCGTCAAGGACGACGATCTCGACCGCGAACGCAGCCGCTTCGCCGTCGTCGCGCCGGTCGAAGGCGACGACGGCTCGCGGAGCATTCGCTTCGGTCTCGAAGACGAGTCAACGCGGCTCAACGTCAACGCCCTGCCCGTGCTCGAAGATATCGGCCGGCAGATCGCCGAGGTGAATCAGGCGATCACCGGCGAGGAGGCCAGCGACTCGCCGGGCCGCGATTTGCTGATGGCATTGCCCGGCATGACGGAGCAGATCGCCGACGCGATCCTCGACTTCATCGACGCGGACGAAGAGCCGCGCGAGTTCGGCTGCGAGTCGGAATACTACAGCCAGCTCTCGACGCCGTATCAAAGCCGCAACGGCCCACTGATGTCGGTCGAGGAACTGTTGCTCGTCCGCGGCGTGACGCCGCAGTTGCTGTTCGGGCCGGACGTAAACCGCAACGGCGTCATCGACCCGTCCGAAGAAAACCGCGTTACGAGCGATGGTCCGCAAAGCGGTTGGGCCGCGTATCTGACGTTGTTCGGTCAGGAGCGGAACGTCCGCGCCGATGGCTCGCCGCGGATCAACCTCAACAACTCCGACCTCGCCGCGCTGTACGACGAAATGAAGGCGGCGAGCATGCCCGACGATTGGATCAACTTCATCATCGCCTATCGGCGGAACGGGCCATACCGCGGAACGAATCCGTCGTCGGGTACGAGCGCCCCGGCGCCCGACTTCACGCAACAAGGCAGCACCAGCGGCAGCACGCAGCTTTCGCAGGTGCTCGATTTGGTCGGCGCGAAAGTGCAAGTGATCGACACGGTCTCGGGACTCGACGGCGACGATGAGGTGCGGAGAGTTATCGACTCGCCGTTTCCCGACGCGTTGCACGGGCTGTACCTGCCGGAACTCATGGACCTCTGCACGACGAACGCCGCGCCGGTGATTCCCGGCCGCATCAACATCAACCAGGCCCCGGCGACGATCCTCGCCGGCATTCCGGGCATGAACGAGGACATCCTGGCCGAGATTCTCAGCCGCCGCACGCCCGAACCGACCGATTCCGACGCCGGCCGCCGCAGCGAAACGTGGCTCTTGGCCGAGGGCATCGTCACGCTCGGCGAAATGAAGGCCATGATGCCGTACATCAACGCCGGCGGGAGCGTGTTTCGTGCCCAGGTAATCGGATATTTCGACCGCGACGGCCCCGCCGCCCGAATCGAAGCCGTCGTCGACGCTACAACCGACTCTCCCCGCATAGTATTCTGGAGAGATATCAGCCACTTGGGCCCGGGCTACCCAACGGAACTCCTAGGCATCGAAGCCCGCGAGTGATCGAAATTCAAAATGCAAAATGAAGAATGCAAAATGAAGAATGCAGAATAAAACGGCGAGCGGCCTGAGTCGCAATCGACGGGCTTGCCATTTTACGTTCTTCATTTTGCATTTTGCCTTTCCCCACGTTGACGTAATGCCGCAAATACTAGCAATCGAATGGGACTCGCGCGAGGCCCGGTTGGCTTTGGCCACTGCGGCTCGGGAGAGCGTGCGCGTCGACGAGTTGTTTGCCATCGGGCTCGTCGCAGCCGACGGCGAAACGGAACTTTCCGACGCCGAGGTCGCCGAGCGAATTGCCGCTGCCGTGCGCCAACGGAAGCTCGCCAAGGCCGAAACGCTGGTCGCCGTCGCACGTGCGAGCATCGAGCTCAAGCCGCTCGCGCTGCCGCCTGCGCCGGACGATGAAGTGCCGGACCTTGCCCGGTTCCAGGCCCTACGCGACTTCAATGCGCTCGGCGACGACTGGCCGCTCGATTTCATCCCCCTTTCCGGCAGCGAAACCGAACCGCGCACGGTTCTGGCCGCGGCCATCGCTCCGCAAGCGATCCAGGAAATCCTCGCGACGTGCGCCCCGGCCGAGTTGGACGTGAAGCACGTGGTCTTGCGGCCCTGTGCCGCCGCCTCGCTCTTGCGGCGGCGACCGACCGACGCGCGGATTCGGCTGTTGGTCGACGTGCTCAACGACGAAGCCGATTTGACCGTTCTGGTCGGCGAGACGGTCGTATTCATGCGCACGGCGCGGCTGTCGCACGGCCTGTCGAGCGCCGAGCGGACGAGCGCCCTCGTCGCCGAAACCCGTCGCACGATGGTCGCCGTCGCCAACCAGCTTTCCGGCCAACGGGTCGAGCAGATTTGCGTCTGCGGCGACGGCGCCGAGCTCAAAGCGCTCGCCGCCGCGATCGAGGAGCACGTCAAGCTGCCCTCGATCGTCTTCGACCCGCTCGACGGCATCGACCTTGCCCCAGACCTTCGCCGCGCTCCGCCCGCCGACGTCGGCCGCTGGGCGCCGCTACTCGGCCTGTTGCTCGACGAAGCCGAGGGCCAGCGGCACGCGATCGACTTCCTCGATCCCAAGAAGCGCCCCGCTCCGCCGAGCCGCAAGAACCGCTACATCGCCATCGGCTCCGCCGTTGCCGCAGCCGTCATGGCGCTCGTCGTCTGGATTTGGAACGATCTGGGCAGTCGCGACGAGGAAAATGTTCAACTCGCCCAACGCATCGCCGCGAACTTGTCCAAAAACAATCCCGAAAAGAAATCGGTGCTCGATCGCGCCCGGGATACGCAAGCCGCTTGGGGCGAAATGGAAGCCTGGCTCGCCGGCGACGTGGTTTGGCTTGACGAACTGGCCCGCGCTTCCGAGCGCGTGCCCGATGCGAGCCAGATGATGGTCACGCGGCTCAATATCGTGTCGAACGCGGCCGGCCCGGCGATGACCGTCGATGGCCTGGCAAAAGACGTCGCCACAATCGACGCGGCCGAAAACAGCCTCCGCGACGAGAAGCATCGCGTCGAAAGCCGCGGCAGCAGTCCGGACAGCTCGCGGCCCGGCTACACGCGCAAGTTCACGTTCATCCTCAAGCCTCAAGACGAAGCGGCGGCCGCCGCGGCCGCCGCTCGCCTCAACGGTCCGCAAGGCCGCTCCCGTTTCGCGCCCAACCGCAATCCTCGCTAGCAGCTTCGGCTTTCGATGCAACCACGGGAAAAAAAACTAGCGATGATCGTCGGCGCGCTGGTCGGCGTCGTCGTTCTGATCGTCATCGCCAAAAAGGTGATGACGGCCTACGATACGCGCGCGACGACCTACGAGCGGCACATGGGCGAGCTGGGCGTTCATGCATTGCAACTCCAAAAAGCGGCCGAAGCCAAGCAGAAGCTCGTCGAGATGGAAAAACGCTCCCTCCCCGGCGACGTCGAGCAGGCCCGCTCGCGCTATCAGGCCTGGTTGCTGGCTAGCCTCGTCGAAGCGGGCCTCGAAGGCGTCGACGTAAAAAGTGTCCCCGGCGGACCGAGCCGCCGCGTCTATCAGCCCATGCTCTTCAACGTCACGGCCAAGGGCAACCTGACGCAACTGCTGACCTGGATGCACAAGTTCTATCGCACGGGCCACTTGCACGTCGTCCGCCGTCTCACCGCCACGCCCGTCGAGAAGTCGAAGCAGCTCGATCTCGACATCGGCGTCGAAGCAGTCGTCCTGCACGGCGCCAAGGGCGTCGCGGCGCCGCCCGACATGCCCGAGCGACTGCCGCTGGGCGATCTGGCCGCCTATCGCAAGATCATCGAAGGCCGCAACATGGCCGGCCCGCCGAACCGAGCTCCCACGCTCGCCGCGATCTCCCGCGTGACGGGCAAGCTCGGACAGCCGATTGCATTCACGCTTCGCGGCAAAGACGACGACCCGCTCGACAAGATTGCCTATCGCTTCGATGGCGAGGCGCCCCAAGGCGCGACGCTCGACGCGGCGACCGGCAAATTCACCTGGACTCCGCCCGCCGACGGCGAACCCGGCACGGTCTCGGTGAAGGTTCTCGCCGAAGACGACGGGATGCCCGCAAAGTTCGCCGCGCAGACGATTACCATCGCCGTCGAGCGGGTCGGTCTGAAGCTGGCTTCGATCGCAAACCAAAAGGTCGACGTCGGCAAGGCGTTTTCGACGACGCCGCGGTTCCTCGAACACGACGCCAAGCGAACCAAGACGTTCGAGCTCAAAGGCGACTTGCCCGCGGGACTCGCGTTCGACGCCAAGACCGGAGCGATCCAGTGGACGCCCGGCGCGGACGCGGCCGGCAAGGACTATCGCCTTACGCTCGTCGCCACGGACGACGCGACTCCGCCCAACCGCGACGAGAAGCGCTTCGAGCTCTCAGTGCTCGAACCGGAAACGCCGAAGCTCGAACTCGACTTCGCCGCCCAGCGGACCTATCTCACCGCGCTGCTCGACGTCGACGGCACGCCCGAGGCATGGTTCCAGGTCCGTCCGACGGGAGAGCAAATCGTGCTTTCGCTTCCACAGGGACCGGACCCCAAGATCGTCGAACTCCGCGCCGGCAACTTTACCGCGCGCCTCATCGAGATCGACTTCGACCGCGACCGCGTGATTCTCGAAGCCCACGGTCGCCGCATCACGCTTTACCGCGGCAAATCGCTAGCCGACGCAGTCGCCGCATCGACCACCGGATTGTAGGGTGGTCCCTTAAACACACGGAGGAAATGCAAAAGGCAAAATGAAGAATGAAAAATGACGGCGCTTCGATTCCGCGATCGTCCCTGCACTTCAAACGGATCTTCATTTTGTATTCTTCATTTCTTCCTCTGTGTCCTCCGTGTCCTCTGTGGTTAAGAATCAAGCGGCAAAGTAGTTGACGGCGTTCTGGAACAGGCGCAGGCCGTCGCCGATCTCGCCCGCTTCGCCGCGGGTCCATCGCGGATGCTGCGTGCGGTCGATGTGCCGCTCGGGATGCGGCATCAATCCGAACACGCGGCCGGTCGAATCGCACACGCCGGCGACGTTCCGCGGCGAGCCGTTGGGATTCGCTGGGTAGGGCACTTGGTCGCCTGCGGTCGAAGGTGAATGCACTGGCGAAGCCAGTGCCACCCCAGCGCCGTCGAGCGGCGCGTAGCGCAGCGCGAGTTGCCCACCCGCATCGAGCGCGGCGAGCGTCGGTTCGTCCCGCACGACGAATTTTCCTTCCGCGTGGGCGACCGGCAAGTACATCGCGTCGATGCCTGCGAGAAACACCGACTTGGTCGAAGCCGTTACGAGCCGCACCCAGCGGTCCTCGAACTTGCCCGATGCGTTCCAGGCCAGCGTCGCCGCCGGTCCGCGCACGCCGTCGTCTTCGAGCAGCAAGCCGGACTTGATGAGAATCTGAAACCCGTTGCAGATTCCGAGGATCAGCTTCCCCGCCGCCTTGAACGCGTGCATGGCGTCGGCCAGATGGTGGCGAATCTGGTTGCCCAGGATGCGGCCCGCGGCGATGTCGTCGCCGTAACTAAACCCGCCGGGCAGGCACAGAATCTGGAACTCGTCGGCGAGCCGCGGGCTTTCCAGCAACCGATTGACGTGAACCGACTCCGGCCGCCCGCCCGCAACCTCGAAGGCGTACGCCGATTCCCGATCGCAGTTGGTGCCCGGAGCACGGAGGATGAGAACACGCGGTGGCATGAGCAGGGGTCGGGATTCGGGATTCGGGAGTCGGGGAACGTCGCTTCGCGACGAATTGTGCTTACCAGCGGAGCGGGCTTTGCCACGCCTCTTTCAATTGCTTGAGGTTGCCGTCGACCACCGTGCCGCCAGCGTAATCGATCGTTAGCCGAGCGTCGCTGGTCGTGCGACCGATGCGAGCGTGCGGCGTGTCTTTGAGCGCCGCTTCGAACGCGGCGGCGTTCTCTTCGGACACTTCGACCGCAAACCGCGTGTTCGACTCGCTGAACAGCAGCATGGCCGCGGATCGCGTTTCCGCATCGTGCGGAACCGCATCGAGTTCGATCGCGGCGCCCACGCCGCCCGCAAACGCCATCTCGGCAAGCGCGGCAGCCAGCCCACCTTCGCTCAAGTCGTGACACGCCAGCACTAGGCCCGCGCGAATCGCTTCGTGCATTGCGGTAAACGTTGCTTTCGCTTGGCGGGCGTCGACGGTCGGGCCAACGCCACCGCGGGCGCCTTCGACCAGCGCGAAATGCGAACCGCCGAGCTCGTCGCGCGTCAGACCAACCAGATAGACCGCGCTTCCAGGCCGCTTGAAATCCATCGTGGTGCAGCGCTCGACGTCGTCGACCAGACCGATCGCGCTAATGAGCAGCGACGGCGGGATGGCGATCGTCTGCTTCACGCCGCGCGCGTCGACGTAGCTGAACTCGTTGTTCAAGCTGTCCTTGCCGCTGATGAAGGGCGTGCCGAGCGCCAGGGCCACGTCTTGGCAAGCAATCGCCGCGCGGACGAGCGAGCCGAGCGTCTCGGGCCGGTCGCAATCGCCCCAGCAGAAGTTGTCGAGAATCGCGATTCGCGCCGGGTCTGCTCCTACCGCGACGCAATTCCGAACCGCCTCGTCGATGGCGCTCGCCGCCATGGGATACGTGTCGAAATCGCCGAACCGCGGGTTCATGCCGCACGAAACGGCAACGCCCCGCCGCGACGATAGCACCGGCCGCAGCACCGCCGCATCGCTCGGTCCATCGTTCGCCAGACCAACGAGCGGTTTGACGACGCTGCCGCCCTGCACTTCGTGGTCGTACTGCCGAATCACCCATTCCTTGCTCGCGACGTTGAGCGATCCGAGAACCTTCAAGAGTGCGTCCGTGTAATCGGTCCGCGGAGCGATGGACAGCGGCACGACCGGCGGCGGAACGTACACTGCTTCCCGCACGACCGGAGGCCGGCCGTCGTGCAAGAAATCCATCGACAGGTCCGCCACCCGGTGCTCGCCGTATTTCAGCACGAGCCGACCCGTCGGCACGAAGCGGCCGATGACGGTGGCCTCGACGCCTTCGCTCTTGCAGAGCGCATCGAGCTGCGGCCATTTTTCTTCGGCGACGGAAACGACCATTCGCTCTTGCGCTTCGGAAATCCAGATTTCCGTGTAGGAAAGCCCGGCGTATTTCACCGGCGCGCGATCGAGCCAGACTTCCGCGCCGATCTCTGCGCCCATTTCGCCGACGGCGCTCGAGAACCCGCCGGCCCCGCAATCGGTCACGGCCGTGAACAATCCGCGATCGCGGGCCGCCAGCAGCACGTCGAGCACCATCTTTTCCGTGATCGCGTTGCCGATCTGCACCGCGCCGCCGGAAACCGTTTCGCTTTCGCTGGTCAATTCCGCCGAGCTGAACGTCGCCCCGTGGATGCCGTCGCGCCCGGTGCGCCCGCCGATCGCGACGATCAGGTCGTTGGGATTCGTTTTCTTGAACGATTTGTCGTGCGGAATCAGCCCGACGCTGCCGCAATAGACGAGCGGATTGCCGACGTAGCGAGGGTCGAAGTAGATCGCGCCGTTGACGGTCGGAATGCCCATCCGGTTGCCGTAGTCGCGGACGCCGGCAACGACGCCCTTCATTACGCGGCGCGGATGGAGCGTGCCCGGCGGGAGCGCGTCGCCCGGCATGTCGGGTGGGGCGAAGCAGAATACGTCGGTGTTGCAGATCGGCTTTGCGCCCAAGCCGGTGCCGAGCGTATCGCGAATCACGCCTCCCACGCCCGTGTTCGCGCCGCCGTAAGGCTCGATCGCCGAAGGATGATTGTGCGTTTCGACCTTGAAGGTTACGTTGTGCCGCTCGTCGAAGCGGAGGACGCCGGCGTTGTCCTTGAACACGCTGACGCACCAATCCGCCTCGCCCAAGCGGCGGCGAATCTCTTGCGTGGCGGCGAAGATCGTCTCCTTGAGCATGTTGCCATAGCGTCGCTCGCCCCGCTCGTCGCGATAGGCGATGCGGCCGGCGAGCGTCTTGTGGCTGCAATGCTCGCTCCACGTTTGGGCGATCGTTTCCAGCTCGACGTCGGTCGGCTCGCGGCCCAGTTCGCGGAAATGAACCTGAATCGTCCGCATCTCGGCGATCTTGAGGTATAACTGTCCCTGGCGACTGAGCCGCATGAGTCCATCGTCGTCGAGTTCGCGGATCGGCGTCGTCACGAGCGCGAACTTGTACGGCGAACCAAACTCCAAACGTTCGAGCCGCAGCGGTCCGACGACCACCTGCTCGATGGCGTCGTTCGCCAGCACCTTCTGGCACAATAGCCGCAGCTTGTCGTCCGCGAGGTCGCCGAGCCAGTATTTTCGCAGCGTCCGGACCGCATCGGGCCGCATTCCGAAGTCGGCAATCGCGCCGAGCGCGCTTTGCGCGACGGGATCCATCACGCCCGGCTTCATCAGCACCTGAACGAGCCGCTTCTCCGCTCCCGGCGGCGTCGAAAGCCGCTCGTCGCCGACCTGGGCAACGACCGTTCGCTCGACGACGCGGTCGGCGAGCAGTTCATTCGCGATTCTTACAGCCGCCGCGGCATCGAGCGGCCCTTCGACGAGAAACCCGTTCGCCGATCGCACGGCCAGGTTCGCCGCCAATCCCAAATCGGCCGCATCCGACCGAATCCGCGCTGCGGCCAAGTCGGGCTGTCCTTCGGCGGCGTAGATGTCGACTTCCCAAAGCATGTCGGAGCGATGATTGATGAGTGATGAACGATGAGTATTGGACTGTCAAGACGTCGCGATCCCGAGCGTTGGCGCCGAATCTCGAATCTTCTTGGCCTCGCCGAGCAACCGAGCGAGCTTCGCCGCGTCGCCCGTCTCGATCGCGCTGCGAAGCGATGCGAGTGTTGTCTCAAAGCGGTCGAGCGCCTTCAAGACGTGGGCGCGATTGGCGGCCAGAATCGGTTGCCATAACGCGGCGTCGGCAGCGGCGATCCGAGTGCAATCCCGCCAACCGCCCGCGATGAGTTCCAAGTATCCAACATCGGTCGCCACCGCGAGGGCGGCCGCGACAAGGTGCGGAACGTGGCTCGTGGCGGCGAGCGCCCGGTCGTGGCTCTCTACGTCCATTCGGCAAACGAGGGCGCCGAGCGCCGACCAGAACGCTTCGAGCCGCTCGATGTCGGCGGGTTGGGATGCGCCCGTCGGCGTGAGGACGACCGTTCGCCCGACGAACAAATCCTCCGTCGCATATTCCGCGCCGGTCTTCTCGCTGCCGGCGAGCGGGTGACTCCCTACGAACCGGCAACCGCCCGGCAACGGCTCGGGCAGTGCCGCGACGATGTTGCCCTTCGTGCTGCCGGCATCCGTGATGAGCGCCGGACGGTTGCATGCCTTGGCGACTTCGATCACGTGGTTGGCGATACGATCGACCGGCGTGCAAACGACAATCAAATCGGCGTCGCGGCACGCGACCGCAGCGTCGGTTGTGCTTCGGGTAATGATCCCCGCCTGCTCGGCCTTTGCCAACTTCTCCGCGTCGCGTCCCAGTCCGACGACCTCGCGGGCCACGCCCCGGGCAAGCGCCGCGCGAGCAATCGACCCGCCCAACAGGCCAACGCCAAATACCACCAGTTTTTCCACGTCGGCCATGAACTCACAGCGAGCGCGATGGGGGGCCACAACGAGCATCCGCTAGCCGCATTCTATCGCCCTGCCGCCGCCGCCGGGAGCGGTCAGAAAGGAAGCGATTGCCCAACACCCCTCTCCCGGGCCAATTGCACGAGCGAAAAAGCGAGCGCCACGTCTTCCGCGGCGAGTCCGACCGACTTGAAGAGCCTCACGCCGCTCGGCGGTATCGCGGTCTTGCCGGCGACCACATCGGCCAGTTCGACGGCCCGGCCCCAATCGAAATGCCCCGCCGCCGCTTGAATCAACTCGCCGGCTTCGGTGCGACACGCCGCAACCTGATCGCACACGACGGCCGACGCACGCGCAACAACCTCGGCCGCGACCTCCGCCTTGTTCGCCCAATTCGATCCGACGGCGCAGACGAGCGCGTCCGCCGCCAGCGCATCGGCCGCAAACACCGGTTCGCGGCTCGTCGTGGCGGTGATGACGATCCGCATCGCGGCGGCCTCGCCTGGCTCGTCCGCCGCGCGTACGCGGATCGCCCGGCGAAGTTTGGCGGCTAGTTCACGCTCCATCCGTGCCGCGAACTCGCCGCGCCGCTCGGCCGACCGGCTGTAAACGATCGCCTCGCGAATCGGCCGGACGGTGCATGCCGCGAGCAACTGCGTTTCGGCCTGCCACCCGGCGCCGATGAGTCCGACGCGATCGACCTCCGGCGCGGTCATATAGCGAATCGCCACGGCTGTCGCGGCGCCGGTGCGAAATTGTCCGAGCCGGTCGGCCTCGATGAGGGCAATCAGTTCGCCAGAATCGCTCGCGTGTACGCCGACGAGAAATTTCGCCCCCGTTCGCGTGGTCGTATAATTCTTCCAGCCGACGACGCCCAGATAACCGGCGGTGGCGGACATGCTGTGCAGCACGATTCCCGGCCCCTTCGCCCGCGCCCGCGGCACGTTCTCAACCTCGCCGCGCGCAAACGCGGCGAACATGCCTTCGACGGCCGCCAAAGCGAGCGGCATGTCGACGAGATCGGCGACGTCGGTTTCGGACAAGTAGGTTGCGGACATGCGGGAATCGGGGGTCGGGTTTCAGGATTCGGGGTTCGGGTTTCGGGTTTCGGGTTTCGGTCGCGCTCCAACCCAATGCAAAGCATCGACAAAGCCGTAACCTAACGCGCCGCAATGCAACGAAACACCGCCAAACAACCCGCCTGCACCGTCCCCGAATCCC
>QEVJ01000218.1 GCA_003576845.1 Planctomycetota bacterium | reverse complement strand
AACATCGTCTATCGCGGCGTGATTCGCATGGATGACAACAGCGGCGGCGGCAATCTCACCGGCATGGAGATTTACAACAATCTCTGCGCCGGCATGACAGAGGCCCGCAAGGCCACGAACCATACCAATGCGCCGATCCACGTGGAATTGACGCTCGCCATCGGCACACTCGAAGGCAATATCATTCGCGACAACAACGTCTGGCGGTTCGATGACGCCACGCCCGATCAGGCGACGATCGAGGCTGGGCCGCACTTGGGCATTCGCACGACGGGTACGGGCAACACCTACGAAGTGACCGATACGCTCGAAGGCTGGACGGGCAACACGAAAGAGCGACCGGCGTGGGCGGGCGATCCCGAAGCGGACGATTTGCGGCTCGACGGCAGCAACACGTTCGCAAGCTGGTTCCCAGGCTCAATGCCGTTTAGGCGTGGAGTCCGGACTAAATGCGCCACGAGCAGCACACCGCCGAAACTCGCCAGTGTCACCGAAGATGGTTCGGGCGTGTAGACGATGCGCCGGTCGATCGAGGAACTTCCTTCGAGGACGTGGCTTTTGGAGTCGCGGATCACGGTTGCGGTGAAGTTAAAAGCCGGCGCAGCAAGTCCGGACATCTCAAACGGCATGATGGCGGTCAGCGTTCGGCCGCGGATTTCTATGTCGGGCAATCCCATTGCCGCCCGTTCGATTTCCTGTCCGGTTGCGTAATGTCTGTCGTAGGCAACGTAGAACGGCTCCATGATGTCGCGCCCTACGCGGCCATCGCTGCGAAAGTAAAACCCTTCGATTGTCCCGTCATCGCCGCGCCGTCCGCCGCCGAACTGAATGAAATCCGGTGGCGCAACCAGCGGCGAATCGAACCAGACCCGAATCTCCAACTCGTCCGTCGCCGTCCAATACGTGGCCGACGCGGCCGCAATCGTGATTCGCTCCGCCCAGGACGCGGACGGCAACAGCACAAGAATCAGAAGAGCGGCACGCATCGCAACACGCCTCCGCACAGGTGGACAGGCGCGACCCAGCCGCCAACATAACCGTCGGATTCCTAAAGTTCAAGCAAAATGCCGCGGCCTCCCGCCGAGTATCGCCCGCACGCGAGTCGGCGGCGGCCGCTGGCCCAATCCACGCGAACGGAGTTAGACCAATGGCAGCGAAACAGACGCTTATTGACTTGGCGGAGCGATTCGGCGATCGGTTCCTTGTCGGCCCCGAGTCGTCACACGTTCTCTATTGGGGCGAGCCTGAACCGAGTCCCGAGCCGCACGAGTTGCGTATAGAGTGCGAGAATGGATACATCGTGCCGAAATGCGGCGACCGGCTTGTCGCGGTAACGAGCCGCCGGAAAGCTGCCGCGGCCCTCACCGCGTTGGCCTGTGTCCAAGTCGGCGCCCGCGATGGTGAAACCCGAGCCGCTTTCCGTGTCGACGACTTCGACGCCGTGGCAGCGATCATGCGGCCGTATCCGAAGACGCGACTGACGCAAAAGGAGCGGGCCGCGCGCTTCGCTCGGCGGATTGGCCGAGGCATGGTACAGGAGCATGAACGCCAGCTTGCCAAGTTCCGGGCGCGGCGGGCGGCTCGGCTCGCGGGCGAGAAATCGCGCTGAGCGGATAAGAGTAGGCCAAGCAAGTCCGACGCAATGGGCTTCGCGATGGCCCTCAGCCGGACCGCGGAAGTGTGGCCACCGGCAATGCGAGATGACGGCAGCCTCGGGCAAGATCGTTGGCGCGAAAGCGTATCGCGGCGCGCGGTGACCGGATGGGCCGCGCACGAGCGCCGGAGGTTATGAAGTACGGGCCGGTTGAGCTTACTGCGGATGAAAAGTCGGACAAGACTGACTTTTGTCGCTTGCAGCCTCGTGCCGCCACAGAACCTTCGATTTCTTGGCTCGGCATGGCTTTTTCTGATGCTCGCCGTTAGTTCGGCCTTCTACGATTGCGCCTCACGCACGCAAAGGGGCTTGGACGTAATGGGAGCCATCGGGCGTCCGGTCGCGCCAGCGGGGCGTATAGGCGTTCGGGGCATTTTCTAATCTTGGAGGATGAGCATGGCAGTTCGGACCAAACCGAAGCGGAAACCGGCCAAGCTGGCGGCGCGGCGGACGCCCCGGCGGCGAGCCAAGCCAAAGTCAAGGGCATCGACGCGGACCCACGGGCTGGCGCCCGCGCCGATCGTCGTCATCGGCCGGCGGCGAAAGCTGGTCCACTGGCAGACGGGCGAAGTTCATCGCGACGCGGCCGGGAACGTGGTCACGTGGGATTCGACCGACCCGGCGGCCGAAACGGCGCTGCTGGCGAAGGCCGAAACCGGCGTCGGCTGGGCGTTGGTTCCCGCTGGGTATCAGTTCTGCGACAAGGGGTCGGAAGGCCGAGTGTGGCGGTAGGCGGCGAACGCGGGGAGCCTACCAGCTTGCCGGTTTGCTGATAACACTACCGGCACCGTCGGGGATGTTTGCCGGGAATTGGGCGAGAGGAAGGAAGTTCAGCGGGAGGATTCGATCATGGTCGGCGGCGGAGCGAAGTTCAACTGCGGCCCCGCGAACCTTGTGCCGTGCTGGCACGTAAACGAGCACTTCAACTCCGGGAAACCTCTGCTTCACAAGGTCTATCGCGGGAACCAAGTCGCTGTCGCCACTGACCAGAATCATCCGTTCGCAAAGACCCTGGTAAGCATCGTCAAGCATCGCCAGCGCGATATTCACGTCGGTACGTTTTTCTTCCTGGGTCTGAAACACGCGGCTGCCTGTATGGGTGCAGAGCGTATTGTTGCACTTGACTTGCTTCGACTTGAATCGGCCAAGTACGACTTGCACAAGCGGCAGCGTTTCAAGTGCCCGCAGGTACGCCTCTTGGTTCGCAAGATTCGGCCCGCTAATCGGTGCGGAGAAATACCGGATTGCCTGAATATCATCGTGCGGACGGAGCATCCGGAAATATCGCTGCAAATCGAGCCATTTGTTCGGGCCGCCACGAATTGCTCCGTAGTACAGATTGAACCCGTCGACGTAGATGAACGTCCGCGGGCGGGGCGTCGTCGTGGCGGACATTCTGGCGGACTCCAAGAGCGCAAAAAAAGAGCCGGTCATATAGACCGGCCAAACCGGCCAGAAGGCCGGGGAGTCGTTGTTTCCTTGTCCATACAAACTATCGGCGATTGGCCGGCCCTAGTCAACAACTCTTTCGAGGAATTTACACGTTCCCGCTGGTCACGCAACCTCCTCCGCAGGAACGGTGAACCGAAAACCGGCGATTACTTGACCAACGGCGACGCCATCGGCTAGGATGGCCAGCACTAAAGCCCTTCGGGGCATAACGAGGAGATGAGTCGATGTTCCGTCGCCAGCCGAATAGGCCGGACGCTTCTGCGCGGAAACCAAGCGATGATGGGGGAAGCCCCGGAGCAAGGTCCGCCCCGTGGTCTCGTTACCGCGGAGTAGGGAGTGTCTGGCCTATTCGGCTTTTCTCATGCGCGCACGTCGGCTCGTCTTGGCCCGCCAACTGGTATTCGATGCCAGTTGCGCGGGTTTTTTGATGCGCCGGCGTTGCGCGGGAAAGGCACCCGCCCCAATGACGCCCCGATTCTTTTTCGATGAGCCACGCCCCGCGAGCGTGGCCGACAGGTTGCTCGAAAGCGCCGAGCAACTCGAAATCCGGCTGGTCCGCCGCGACAACGGCAACGTGACCGCCTGCATCGAACTTCATGCGTCGCTCGGCGCGGACTTGTTCACGGACGATGACGACACGGACGATGACGAGCAAGCCCGCAAGAGCTATCAAGGTTTGGCCGACGTGCGAACCCTCTTGGCTGCCTTCGCCGCGGCGGGAAAGGATGGTGACGCATGAAGCCTACACCTCAAACGACCGTCCGCGAGTTCGTCGAAAACTTCTACTGCATCGAACGCCCCATCGGAGAGAAGCAAGTCTATCAACTCCGCGACATGGTGCGTGTGCTCAAAAACTTCGTCGGCTACGAGCTTGTGCTCGGCGAGCTTAACGAGAATCTTGCGAGCCGGTGGACGGCCTGGCTCGAAGATGAAGGTTACGCACGCGAAACGTGCGCGGGCAAGCAGCGGATATTGCTCGCCGTCTGGCGATACGCTTCGGACTTCGGCGTGGTGGATGAGCCGCGCAAGCGACGCATCCGGAAGGTTCGCAAACCCGCGCCGTTGATATGCTGTTGGACCTTGGAGGAAATCGAGCGGCTTATCGCGGCCGTGGACACGGCGATGAGTTTCGAGACGTGGCACGCGCAGAACCCGCGGTGGACCATCAATTGGTGGCGAACCGAAATGATCGGCAAGCACTATCACGGCATTGACCCGATTTTGTATTGGCGGGCGTTCATCCGCACGGCGTTCGATTCGGGATTGCGGCTAAGCGACGTGCTGAGCATTCACCGCGGCGATATCGACGATGACGGCGTACTCGTGGTCCGCCAGCAAAAAACCGGGCAACCGATTGTCTGTACGCTGTCGCCCGAGACGTTGGACGCGATCGACGTCACCTTCCCGCCGGACCGGGAATTGGTATTCCCGTGGGCGGGGAAGTGGCGGCAGAAGTTCCACGTGCGGTTCCGAGCGCTCGTCAAAGCGGCTGGCATTCGCAAAGGAACGACGAAGTTTTTGCGGCGCAGCCGGGCGACGTATGCCGAGCGGGATCAACCCGGCTTGGCCCGCCGCGTGTTGGGCCACGCCAGCAGCGATACGTGGAAACGCTATTTCGACCCGCGTATCGGCCAAGCGCCGCCGCCGGCCGCGCCGAAGCTGAATCCCGAGCGGTTCGCACCGCAAAAGCGAATTGAGGGACCGCGGCTGCTGATTGAGGGACCGAAACGCGAAGCGGAAGGCGGTGCGGCATGAAAAAGCCGACTCCCGAAATGACGCTCCGCGAGTTCGTTCGGTATCACCTGCGCAAGCGCGGCTGCGCGTCCGTTTACTTTGCGTTGGCCGTCGATGCGGTCGGCGCGTTCGCGGGCCGGACGTTGAACGTCGCCGATTTGAGCGATCAACTTATCGGCCAGTGGCGCGAAGCCAACTGTGGCGGCCTTGCGCCGTCAACGGCCAAGAACTACCTGACGCACCTTCATGCGTTGTGGCGGCACGCTGCCGAGTTGGGGATTGCCTCACCTGCGCCCGCCGGCAAAGGGCGGCTGCCGAACTATGCCCCGCAGGCCGCCCAGCGTTCATCGCGCAAGGCGTCGATGGCATTGTTGACGCTGTTCGACTTCATTTACTTGCCCGCGAGATTGAGCGGGAAGAATGCCAAGGTGGCCGGTACCTACCGATCCTCGATCAAATGGTTTTGTCATTCGCTCGGAAGATCGGCGCGGCCGGACGACCTGACGCCGGACACGTTCCGCGCGTTTTATCGGTTCTGCGCCGAGAAGGGGCGTTCGCCGGCGACGATTGAGAATCACCGGATGCGACTGGCTGCGCTCGCGGAGTTTGCGTTCGACGCCGGATATCTCGCCAATCGGCCATACATCCCGCACGTGGACCCACGGGACGATGGCAAAGCCAAGCCCACGCCGTGGAACGAGGAAGGTACTCTCGCGTGGTTCTACGCGAATCGGTACAAGCCCGAAGCAATGCAGGGACTTCGGCCGTCGACGGTGGCGACTTACGATTCTGCCGTGAATGCGTACCTGCGATATGCCGGCGTTGACCTGCCAATCGACATGCTGGACGCCGCGGGTATCGACGTATTCGAGACGTGGCTGCGGGAAGCGGGCAGCCTGAGCGAAAACGTCATCGGCCGCTATCCGCAGATGATGCGGCGGATTCTCAAACATTTCCGCCCGCCCGCGGTTGTGACGGTCGAACCGCCGACGCTCATGCGACCGGAAACGCCCGCGGCGGAAATGACGCTGCGATGGTTCTTTGAGAATTGCTACTTGCCGGAACGCCCCGTGCGGAAGTCAACGGAGTACACTTATCGCCTCGTCATCCGCCGGTTTGGTGAATACTTAGGGCGTGATGCGATGCTCGAAGATTTTACGGCGGCGGCGATCAACGGGTTTCTTGTCGCACGGCAAGGCGTGCGCTCGTCACACACGGTCAAGGGCGAGCGATTGGCGTTGCTGACGTTCTGGCGGAGCGCGTTCGACTGGGGCTACGTCCACGAATTGCCGCGACGGATTCGCAAGGTCAAACCGCCGGTCATCATTCCCGAAGCGTTCACGCCGCAAGAAATCGCGGCGCTCCGCGAGGCGACGGCGGATACGCGCTTCGACCGCGAGGCAAACGGCGTCCACGTCGGGCGGTTTCTCAATGCGCTCATTCGCATGGCCTACGACACGGCGCTCCGGCTCGGCGACTTGCTGACGCTCACTCGCGACCAGTTGGGCGGAAGCGGTTTGATCGTGATGACGATGGCGAAAACCGGACTGCCGCACACGTGCCAAGTGCGGCCGTCAACGGTGGCGGCGCTGGCCGCGATTGCCCGCGACGATGACGACCGGCTGTTGCCGTGGCGGCGCGTTCGCGCGTGCCTGCACAAGTATTGGCGACGGCTGTTGCGCGTCGCCGGCTTGCCCGTGCATCGTCGCTACGGCGTCCAACGGCTGCGGAGAACGTCGGCATCCTATGTCGAGGCGATCGCTCCGGGGAGTGCCACGGGGCACCTGGGGCACCGCACGGGCGATATGGCGCGGAAGCACTACTTGGACCCGCGGCTGACGAGCAAGGCGTTGCTTCCGCCCGACATTCCCGAACCACCAAAGCGCATCGAGGGACCGAGCATCGACGAATCGAGAGAGGACGTAGCCTAACGCGGTGCGGCCGGTGGCTCGCTCCCAGCCGGATGGCACGAGGCCAGACATGCGGCCGGCTGTACGTGGCGCCACGGGCGGGCCACCGGGCACCGCGGCTTTCGGCCGGCCTAACGAGCGGAGAAGATGGGGCGAAGTAAGAACATGAATGACGCGACTCAATCCTTTGGCTTTGGACCATACTTGGCCATCGCGTCGGCAACGGCGTCTGTGTCGGGCGAGCGGAATACCTCAGAGACGATCAACTTTGCGTCGGGTTCGATGGCGAGACGCCAGCCGATCAGCGTCAGCAGAGTTTCGGCGGGCCGATGCTGCCTCGCTTCGCCGGGACTGTCGACGGTCGGGCCACGTATCCAGCCGGCCGCCGTGAGGTTCCATTCCGTCCAACGGATCGAACAAGACATTGGAACGTCCTCATAGCGCACGGAGTTACGCCTGGGCCTTGCCTGTCCCGTGAAGATGGTTGCGATCGTGGGACAAAATCGGACATGAAATCCCGTGGCTATCGACGGTGTGGCCAACGAATGAAGACGAGGCGAAGTAAACGAGCCGGAGCGCCACCTACCCCGGCGGCACGCCGGACTCGTGACGAACAAGCAAGGCTTGTCGCCCAAATGGAATGCTAAAACGGGCGGGCGACCCGCCAAAGAAAAACCCCGCGGCGTTTCGCTCCCAGCCGGAGAGGCGAAAGCCAGACACAGCGGCCCGGCTGCCAAGTCGCAAGACGGGCGGGGCGCCGCGGGGAACAATCAGTGCGCCGGGGTCTCGCCTGATAGGTTGTGTCGAGACTGGCCCGGTCGGCGGCGCTTGCTGTCGGCCGGGCCGCCCGGCTTTATGGGGCGGCCGAAGATCGGCAACGATGCTCTAAGACCGGGTGTCACTGACACCCGCGAAGGCGCATTTCGGCGCATTCAGGGACATTTCGGGAGTGTCGCCGATTTGCAGAAAATACCTTGTTTTCTCGACTCAATCGAGGTTTTGCGAGCGTTGCCGAAAACCGTCCTTTTCCCTTAGGAAACCAGTGCTCTATCCCCTGAGCTACGGGGGCTTTTATACTCATCCGTGCTATGATTGATAGGAGGGCAAGGCTTTGCGTCAAGTCTAGGAGCGGTCAAAACCCCCGTAAAGGGCCAATGGCACAAAATCGGGCACTAAATGGCACTTTCTGGGTGCGAAAACTGAGAAGCGACCGGTCTCGTTCGGACTTGGTAGAGGGCACACAACACAAGAGGCAACACCCTGAGTCGAGACCACAACAGGGGACGCAAGACAGGCAGTAAGAACCGTGGATACTTTCTTCGCAAAGGCATGGGGTGACAAACTGAGGTCGATGGACCCAAGGGTGAGCGAACCCTATTCGTTCCTCTGAGAGACGAACAGGGTCAACCGATCAAAGAACGGAGCACTCCGGTAGCAGTCCTTCAAGCAGCACTGAAGCGAGTGGAGAACGAAGAGAAGACAACGTAACCGTTCACGGGTCGGGGTGTCCTGCCTCTGTTGAAATTGGAATGTCGGGCTGGTTAGGTTAGTTACAACCTAACCGGAGGATCATTCCGATGTCGAGAACTCGTAGACGCTTTA